>NZ_JBUPWE010000007.1:0-356551 GCF_055502615.1 Pseudoduganella sp. jia 9
TACCGCATGCCGCTGTCGGCCATCGTGTCGATCCTGCACCGTATCAGCGGCATGCTGCTGTTCGTGCTGCTGCCGTTCATCCTGTACCTGCTGCAGGAAAGCATCCGCTCCGAGATCTCGTTTGCCCACTTCCAGGGCATCGCCTCGCATCCGTTCAGCAAGCTGGTCATCCTGGCCCTGGTGTGGGGCTACATGCACCACTTCTGCGCCGGCATCCGCCACCTGGTGATGGACACCCACGTTGGCCTGGACAAGGATTCGGCCCGCAAGACGTCGGTCGCCGTGCTGGTCATCAGCCTGGCCGTGACCTTCCTGGTTGCCCTGAAACTGTTCGGAGTGTTCTAAGCCATGAAAAACAATATCGGACCGAAGCGCCTCGTCGTGGGCGCCCACTACGGCCTGGGCGAGTTCCTGGCGCAGCGCGCCACCGCGATCGTGATGGTGGTGTACACCGTCGTCCTGTTGCTGGCTTTCCTCACCGGCAGCAATTTCTCCTATGAAGGCTGGGCCGGCCTGTTCGCCCAGACCTGGTTCAAGCTGTTCACGCTGGCCACCCTGATCGGCCTGTTCTATCACGCCTGGGTCGGCGTCGTCAGCGTCTACCAGGACTACATCAAGAACGTCGGTGTTCGCTTCCTCATTCAAACCGCGTCGGCCATGTGGCTGATCGCGTGCGCCGTGTGGTCGGTGCAGATACTCTGGAGTGTGTAAATCGTGGCAGCAATCAAATCCTCCATTCCCGTACGCCGCTTCGACGCGGTGATCGTCGGCGCCGGCGGCTCCGGCATGCGCGCTTCCCTGCAACTGGCCGAAGCGGGCCTGAACGTGGCCGTGCTGTCGAAGGTCTTCCCGACCCGTTCGCACACCGTCGCCGCACAGGGCGGCATCGGCGCCTCGCTGGGCAACATGGCCGAAGACAGCTGGTTCTGGCACATGTTCGACACCGTCAAGGGCGGCGACTACCTGGGCGACCAGGACGCGATCGAATTCATGTGCCGCGAAGCACCGAAGGTCGTGTATGAACTCGAACACTTCGGCATGCCGTTCGACCGCAATCCGGACGGCACGATCTACCAGCGTCCGTTCGGCGGCCACACGGCCAATTTCGGCGAGAAGGCCGTGCAGCGCGCCTGCGCCGCGGCCGACCGTACCGGCCACGCGCTGCTGCACACGCTGTACCAGCGCAATGTGCGCGCCCGCACCCACTTCTTCGTCGAATGGATGGCGCTGGACCTGATCCGCGACGCCGAAGGCGACGTGATCGGCGTCGTGGCGCTGGAAATGGAAACCGGCGACGTGATGATCCTGCAGGCGAAGACGACGATCTTCGCCACCGGCGGTGCCGGCCGCATCTTCGCCGCATCGACCAACGCGTTCATCAACACCGGCGACGGCATGGGCATGGCGGCACGCGCCGGCCTGCCGCTGCAGGACATGGAGTTCTGGCAGTTCCACCCGACCGGCGTGGCCGGCGCGGGCGTCCTGATCACCGAAGGCGTGCGCGGCGAAGGCGGCATCCTGATCAACTCGCAGGGCGAGCGCTTCATGGAGCGCTATGCGCCGACGCTGAAAGACCTGGCGCCGCGCGACTTCGTGTCGCGCTCGATGGACCAGGAAATCAAGGAAGGCCGCGGCGTGGGCCCGAACAAGGACCACGTGCTGCTCGACCTGCGCCACATCGGCAAGGAAACCATCGAGAAGCGCCTGCCGTCGATCCTGGAGATCGGCCACAAGTTCGCCAACGTCGATGCAACGAAAGAGCCGATCCCGGTGGTGCCGACGATCCACTACCAGATGGGCGGCATCCCGACCAACATCCACGGCCAGGTCGTGGCACCGTCGGCCGATGGCGGCCAGAAGATCGTGAACGGCCTGTACGCGATCGGCGAATGCGCCTGCGTCTCCGTGCACGGCGCGAACCGCCTGGGCACGAACTCGCTGCTCGACCTGGTGGTGTTCGGCCGCGCGGCCGGCAACCACGTGGTGGCATCGAACCTGAAGCAGAAGGAACACAAGGACCTGCCGAAGGACGCGTCGGACTACGCGATGGACCGCCTGAACCGCCTGGAAACCTCGACCGGTTCGGAAAAGGTGCAGGGCGTGGCCAACGACATCCGCGCCACGATGCAGAAGTACTGCGGCGTGTTCCGTACCGACGACCTGCTGAAGGCCGGCTTCGACGAGATCATGAAGCTCGACGAGCGCCGCAAGCATGTGTCGTTCAAGGACAAGTCGAAGGTGTTCAACACCGCCCGCGTCGAAGCGCTGGAACTGGACAACCTGATCGAGACGGCCAAGGCAACCATCACGTCGGCCGTCGCCCGCAAGGAATCGCGCGGCGCGCACGCGCACAGCGATTTCCCGAACCGCGACGACGACAACTGGATGAAGCACACGCTGTGGTTCTCCGAAGGCAACCGCCTGGAGTACAAGCCTGTCGTCACCAAGCCGCTGACGGTGGAAACCTTCAAGCCCAAAGCACGCACTTTCTAAGGTAGCAAGAACATGGCACGTACTCTCAAATTCAAGATTTACCGCTACGATCCGGACAAGGATGCCAAGCCTTACATGCAGGACCTGACGGTCGAGCTGAAGGACACCGACAAGATGCTGCTGGACGCGCTGCAGCGCATCAAGTCCGACGTGGACGATTCGCTGGCCCTGCGCCGCTCGTGCCGCGAAGGCGTGTGCGGTTCGGACGCGATGAACGTCAACGGCAAGAACCGCCTGGCGTGCACGACGAACCTGAACGAACTGAGCGAACCGATCATCCTGCGCCCACTGCCGGGCCTGCCGGTGATCCGCGACCTGATCGTCGACATGACGCAGTTCTTCAAGCAGTATGAATCGATCAAGCCGTTCCTGATCAACGATTCGATCCCGCCGGAGAAGGAACGCCTGCAGACGCCGGCCGAGCGCGAGGAACTCGACGGCCTGTACGAATGCATCCTGTGCGCGTGCTGTTCGACGTCGTGCCCGTCGTTCTGGTGGAATCCGGACAAGTTCGTCGGCCCGGCCGGCCTGCTGCAGGCTTATCGCTTCATCGCCGACTCGCGCGACGAAGCCACCGGCCAGCGCCTGGACAACCTGGAAGACCCGTACCGCCTGTTCCGCTGCCACTCGATCATGAACTGCGTGGACGTTTGCCCGAAGGGCCTGAACCCGAACAAGGCGATCGGCAAGATCAAGGAACTGATGGTGCGCCGCGCCATCTGAGCCGGAGGCCTGCCCTTCCCTCCGCACTACGCCTGCCGCCGGTTCCGGCGGCAGGCACTTCGCGCCCGGCCTGCCGGGCGCTGTCGTTTCCGCTCGCTGCGACAGTCCTGTCCGCGCAGTGGCACAATGCTGTCGAAGCAGCTTTCCCTGCACTGACGGACGCCTTGCTTGAAACAGAACTTCGATCACCCCACCTTGCCAGTCGACCTGGATAGCCCCGGCAGCGCGCCGCGCTGGCTGCGCCATCCCGCCATTCGCCTGGTGATCCTGGCGACGGCCCTGTCCTGCCTGGCGCTGGCCGGCTTTGCCGCGTGGTTCATCTGGTCCACCCGCCAGGCGCAGATCGAGCAGACCGCGGTGGCGACATCGAATGTCGCCCGCATGGTCGGCGCCCAGGTGGAATCGGCGATGAAAACGGCCAGCATGGCGCTGACGGACATGGCGGAGCGCGCCAGGCACGATGGCAGCGGTCCGGGCGCGCGCGAACGGATGAGAATCCACCTTGCCGAACTGGCCAAGGTCACTCCCGAACTGCACGGCATGTTCCTGTACGGCGCCGATGGCGACTGGCTGGCGACGTCGCTGGGGCGCCACGTGCCCGGCAACAATGCCGACCGCGCCTATTTCCAGTACCACCGCTCGCATACCGGCCAGGGCATCCATGTCGGCGCGCCCGTCAAGAGCCGCTCGACAGGCATCTGGATCATCCCGGTATCGCGCGGCATCTACAGCGCCGACGGCAGCTTCCAGGGCGTGGCGCTCGTCACGCTGCGGCTGAATTTTTTCGAACGCATCTATGACGAGCTCGATATCGGCCGCACCGGCACCGTCGTGCTGATGCTATCGAACGGCACGGTGGTCTATCGCCGTCCGTTCGACGAGAAACTGATCGGAACCGACCTGTCGCACGGGAACATCTACAACGCATTGCGGCACCGCTCGATCGGCTCCAGCTTCCTCCTCGCCAAGGTCGACAACGTGGAACGGCTGTACAGTTACCGGCGCCTTCACGACTTCCCCTTCCTCGTGGCGGTGGGGCGAACCAAGGACGAATTGCTGGGCGACTGGCAGCGTTCGAGCATGCTGATCGGCGTGGCGGTGCTGCTCATCGGTGCGATGCTGGCCGCTTTCGCCACGAAACTGATCCGCCGGATCGCGGCGCAGGACAGGCTGGACCGCAAGCTGCGCATGTATTCCGAGGGACTGGAACGGCACAATGTCGGCCTGCGCGAACTGGCGCATACGGACAAGCTCACGCAACTGGCAAACCGGCGCCGCTTCGACGAAGTGCTCGAGGCGGAACTGAAGCGCGCGCAGCGCGGCCGCACGCCGCTGTCGCTGATCATGATGGACCTGGACTACTTCAAGCAGTTCAACGACCGCTACGGCCACCTGGCCGGCGACATCTGCCTGCAGCGGGCGGCGTCGGTACTGTCCGCCCAGGTCACCCGGGCCGGCGACCTGGCGGCGCGCTATGGCGGCGAGGAGTTCGCCGTGATCATGCCGAACACCGGCGAGGACGGCGCCATCGCGCTGGCGGAACGGATCCGTTCCGGCCTGCTGGCACTGCGCATCCCGCACCAGCCCTCGCCATCGCGCGTCGTCACGGCCAGCCTCGGCGTGGCCACGCTGGTCCCGGAGACCAGCGGCAACGCCACCGCGGGAGAACTCATCGAAAGGGCGGACCGGCATCTGTACGATGCCAAGCAGCGGGGGCGCAACCAGGTACGCGGTAGTCAGGCCGGCGATCCCGCAGCGCGCTGATCAATAACTGTCAGCGCACGTCCAGCAGTTCGACCTCGAAGATCAGGTTGGCGTTCGGCGGGATCGGTCCCGCGCCGCCTTCGCCGTAGCCCATGCTGGACGGTATGATCAGCGTGCGCTTGCCGCCCACCTTCATGCCCTGCACGCCTTCGTCCCAACCCTGGATGACCTGGCCGGCGCCGAGCCGGAAGCTGAAGGGGTCGCGCCCGGCCGAGGAATCGAACTGTTCGCCACGCTGTTCCGGAGCGCCCGGCACGTGCAGCCATCCGGTGTAGTTGACGACGGCCGTGCTTCCCGCCACCGCTTCCTTGCCGGTACCTGCCGGGTGATCGATCTTCTGGAACGCGACAGGGGCAGCCGCGGCCGCGGGCGGTTCCTTGGCCCGGTCGCAGCCGGCCAGCGTGAACGTGAAGACCAGGCCGAGGCCGAGGGCGCAGGAGGAAAGCAGCTGTTTCATAAAATTCTTCTTTCGTGATGGTTATCCGTAACGACGCCGCAGCATACAGGGCGGGCGCCGCCGTGCCAACTGCCGGCGCAGGCGCGCGCGCCGCCAGGCAGCCCGACCGTACAATCCTGGCATATCCTCCTGAAAGCCGCCATGCCGATCCGCCTCCTCGCCGCCGCCGCCCTGCTCGCCGCCGCCACCGCCTCCGCCCAGACCGTCGTCAGGATCGGCACCGCTTCGCCACTGTCCGGCCCCGGTGCGCACCAGGGCAAGGATATCGAGAACGGCGCGCGCATGGCGATCGACGACCTGAATGCAAAGGGCATCGTCATCGGCGGCAGGAAGCTGCAATGGGAACTGCTGGCGGAAGACGACGCCAGCGACCCGAAGTCCGGCACGGCCGTTGCGCAGAAACTCGTCGATGCACGGGTGGCCGGCGTGGTCGGCCACCTGAACTCGGGGACCACCGTGCCGGCGTCGAAGATCTATGCCGCCGCGGGAATCCCGCAGATCTCGCCGGCGGCGACCACGCCGGTCTACACGCGGCAGGGCTTCAAGACCGCATTCCGCGTGGTGGCCAGCGACACGCTGATCGGCCGCACGCTCGCCACCTATTCGGTGAAAGGGCTGAAAGCGAAAAGGATCGCCATCATCGACGACCGCACCGCCTTCGGCCAGGGCCTGGCCGACGAGTTCGCCAAGGGCGTCCGCGCCATCGCGGGCAACGCGGCGATCGTCAGCCGGCAGTTCACCAGCGACAAGGCAGTGGACTTCAGCGCCATCCTGACGCAGATCCGCGCCAAGAAGCCGGACGTGATCTTCTACGGCGGCATGGATGCGGTGGCCGGGCCGATGCTCAAGCAGATGAAGACGCTGGGCATCGGCGCCAGGCTGGTGTCCGGTGACGGCATCTGTTCCGAACGCCTGCCGCTGCTGGCCGGCGACGCGCTGGGCGACGACAAGGTGTTCTGCGTGGTGGCCGGCGGGATCGACGGGCCGCAGGAAGCCAGCAACGCGGCCTTCACGGAACGCTACCGCGAGCGCTTCGACTTGCCGGTGGAAACCTATGCACCCTATGCCTACGACGCCGTGATGGTACTTGCCGCCGCGATGCAGGCCGCGCAGACCACCGCACCGGCCGGGTTCCTGCCTGCGCTGGCGAAAGCGCGGCATGACGGCATCACCGGCTCGATCGCGTTCGACGCCAGGGGCGACCTGCGCGACGCGGCAATGACGCTGTTCACCTACCGGCAAGGGAAGAAGGTCAAGCTGCAGGTGGTGCGCGGCCGCTGAGCGGCTGGGCCAGCACTGCGGGGCGCGAAAGCGTGCGGCCGATTCCTACATCACACGAAGTCCTGCCCTGACAGATCGGCACCCGGAGGGCGGCTACCATGCGTTTTCCAGCGGCGATGGCCAACCCATCGCCACCCACCAACTGCCGATGGAGGAACGCATGACGACCGACGTGAACGACAACCTGAACGACTGGCTGCGCGACGCGCACGCGATGGAACAGCAGGCGGAACAGATGCTGAACGCACAGGCCGACCGCCTGGAACACTATCCCGAGCTGAAGGCGCGCATCGTCCAGCACATCGAGGAAACGCGCGGCCAGCAGGCGCTGCTCGACGAATGCATGACGCGCCGTGGCGTCAGCAATTCCGTGCTGAAGGACCTCGGCGGCAAGCTGATGGCGTTCGGCCAGGCCGTCGGCGGCATGACCGTCAGCGACGAAGTGGTCAAGGGCGCGATGGCCGGCTATGTGTTCGAGAACCTGGAAATCGCCAGCTACACCGCGCTGATCGCCGCCGCCCAGCAGGCCGGCGATGCCACCACGCAAGCCGCCTGCGAGCGCATCATCGTGCAGGAAAAAGCCATGGCGGCCTGGCTGCTCGAGCACCTGCCGCAACTGACGCAGGCCTTCCTCGTGCGTTCGGCCACGCCCGGGGTGGAAGCCAAGGTATAACGCCCCTTGCGGCGGCCCGGATTTGCTGGCGTAGTGCCGGGCCACCGCCTGCCTGCCTCGCCAGAGGATCGGGCAAGCAATGCACATTTTTCGGTCTATCCGCCGGCAGGCGCGCGGCGGCATGATGGGCGTCCCCACTTCACCCCATGGAGGACCTCAGCATGTCGAACACGATCCTGCCCGGCGGCCACTGCCCCGCCGGCACCGCACCAGCAAGACCGGGGCTGCGCGCCCGGCGCGGTTTCGCCATTGCCGTGCTGGCCGCTGCCAGCGCCTGCGCCGCCGCGGCCGGCATGCCCGCCGAAACCGCCGGCAACCGCCAGCTGGTCGATGCGGCGTTCCAGCGCTGGGCGACCGGGGGCAGCGGCTTCTTCGACGAGGTGCTGCACGACGACGTGGTCTGGACGATCGTTGGAAGCGGCCCGTCCGCCGGCACCTACCGCGGCCGGCAGGCGTTCGTCGAGCGCGCGGTCGCGCCATTCGTCGCGCGCCTGGCGACCCCGATCAAGCCCGTGTCGAGGCAGGTCTGGGCCGACGGCGACCATGTCATCGTGCGCTGGAACGGCGAGGCAACCGCCGGCGACGGCCAGCCCTACCGCAACAGCTATGTGTGGATCTTCCGGATGCGCGGCGGCCGCGCTGTCGAAGCCACCGCCTTCCTGGACCTGGCCGCCTACGACGACGTGCTGCGCCGCGTGCCGGCGCGGCGCTGATCCGCGCGCCCGGGTTGCAGCCGCCTTGCTTGCGGCCGCCGGGCGGCTCCCCTCATTCGCGGGTTCTTACTCCCGCACCAGGCTCACATCGTCGATGGCGAGCCACTGGCCCTCCTGCCCTTCCGAATAGGCGCCGACCTGCACCCTGCCGCCGGCCACGGCGATGCCCGGCAGCGTGACCTGGGTCCACCGGCTGGCGGCCTTCACCTCGTGCGCGGTTTCGCTGCCGCCATCGGGCAGCGCGTACAGTTTCGCCACGCCCTGGCCGCCGCTGCTCTTCACCCACGCGCGCAGCGTGTATGTGCCGTTCGGCAGCGCGACATTCTGGATCGCGCTGCCCATCGTCTGGCCGTCGTGCGCCAGCCGCAGCGCCCAGCGGCCCGTGCGGCCTTCGCGCGCATTGACGATCGGGCTCGCGCCTTTCAGGCTGGTCCAGCTGGTGACCCAGCCGGTGACGCCCGTCTGCTCGACGCGATCCGCTTCGAAGCCGGGATTGAGCACGTAGTTGTTGGCCGGCCCCACGCTCCAGGTGCCCTGCGCGGCATCGAGCCCGAACTGGCTCAGCGAATTGAACACGGGCGCCTTGCCGTCGAACGACAGCGGCGTCCAGATGTTGTAGCCCAGGCCATTGCCGGCGAAGTTGCTCCAGCGGTCGCCCGCATACAGCACGGTGGTGCCCGCGCTGCCCTGCACGGGAATGAAGAAGCCGTTCTGGGACACGTGCGAGAAATCGGCATCCGTGCCGG
Organism: Pseudoduganella sp. jia 9; assembly: GCF_055502615.1. Classification (NCBI taxonomy): domain Bacteria; kingdom Pseudomonadati; phylum Pseudomonadota; class Betaproteobacteria; order Burkholderiales; family Oxalobacteraceae; genus Pseudoduganella; species Pseudoduganella sp. jia 9. The sequence continues at coordinate 8,851 of NZ_JBUPWE010000007.1, forward strand.
CAATCAGCTTCTCGGCCGAGTACGGGCCGGTGATCTTCGTTGCCGTCATGTAGAAGCTGCGTGAAGCATTCCAGCCATGCAGGTCGGACGAGCAGAAGTAATACAGGCCGTTGTGCTTGAACATCGCATTGCCTTCGCGACCACCCGCTGGCGCCCGGTAGATCTCGGTGGCAGGTTCCACCTGCAGGTAATCGGCCGCCCGCAGCGGTGCCACGTACAGGTGCCGCCGATTGCCGTTGTTGCTGAAGACGAGGTAGGGCTGGCCGTCATCGTCGACGAACACGGTCTGGTCGCCGGACGTCGGCGAGGCAACGTTGTCGATGCGCGCCTGCAGGTGCGCGTAGACGAACGGCCCGGACGGGCTGTCGCTGGTGGCGAACAGCACCCCGGCGCCGGCACGCTTGCTGGCGTATTGCGTGATCAGCACGAACTTGCGGGTCTGCCGGTTGTACACCACGCCCATGCGGCCCAGCCAGGCATCGCGCTCGAAGATCTTGCCGGGAGCGGCGGCGCTGACCACGTTGCCTTCGAACTTCCAGTTCACCAGGTCTTTCGACGAATAGGCCGTGACCGCATTGAAATGCGGCTGCGTCGTGAACCCGGAGGGATCCCTGGCATAGCTGACGGCTTCATCGTACTTTGCGCCGTACCAGTAATACGTATCGGCCACCTTCAGGATGCCGCCGCCTTGCGAATAGATCGGTGTTCCGGAAGTGTCCTTCCAGAATACGCCGTTGTCGATGGTGAGTTCCGCGCCGGGCGCCGGCATGGCCGCGAGGCCGAGGGCGCAGAACAGGGGGAGGATGAAATGACGGGGCTTGGTCTTGGTCGGCTTCTCTGGTCGCATGTCGGGTGATGGGCAGATGGATGGAGACGGACAGCGCCACGCGCCGCCGCGTGCCGATGATGCCATAGCGCCAGGCTAAGCCGGCAATAGGAATATTTTAGTTAGGATTCCTACATAAATATTTTTTGCCGTGCTAAGATGTTTTCCATGGACGGCGCGGCAAGCACATCAAGCCAAACCCGTCCTGCAGTTTGCTTGAACCATATATTTAGGACTCCTGATGAAAGTGGCCCGGCCAGCCCTTCATTTCCCGAACCGGCCACTACGAAAGGAAGCATCATGTCCCAGAATGCCAACACCGCCCGCGTTGCCCTGCTCACGCGCGACACCGCAACCGGCGCTTCGCAACAACTGCTCGAACAGGTGCACGGCGCCTTCGGCGCCACGCCGAACATGTTCAGGGCCGTCGCCAACTCCCCCGCCGCGCTGGCCAGCATGTGGGGCGGCTTCGGCGCCCTCGGCAACGGCACGCTGGGCGCGAAGCTGGGCGAGCAGATCGCCGTGGCGATCGCCGACATCAACGACTGCGAGTACTGCCTGGCCGCGCACACGGCACTGGGCCGCAAGGCCGGCGCCAGCGGCGACGAGATGACGGCCGCCCAGGCCGGCCAGTCTAACGATCCGCGCACCGCCGCCGCGCTGAAATTCGCCACCAGCGTTGTGCGCAACCGTGCCAGGGTCGCCGCCGGCGATGTCGACGCACTGCGCGAAGCCGGCTTCGACGATGGACAGATCGTGGAAATCGTCGCCCACGTGGCGCTGAACCTGTTCACGAACTACGTGAACGTGGCGCTCGCCGTGCCGGTCGATTTCCCGCAAGTGAAGCTGCGCGCAAAATGAGCGCCGGGACCGTGACGAGTTTCAGCGCCGCACCCGAATTCGAGGTGGCGGCCTGGCTGAACGCCCACGGCCCCGTGAACCTTGCCGCCCTGCGCGGCAAGGTGGTGGCGGTCTACGCGTTCCAGATGCTGTGCCCCGGCTGCGTATCGCACGGCATTCCCCAGGCGAAGAAGATCGCCGCCACGTTCGATCGCGGCGACGTCGAAGTACTTGGCCTGCATACGGTGTTCGAGCATCATGCGGTGATGGGCAAGGAAGCGCTGCAAGCCTTCATCCACGAATACCGGATCGATTTCCCGGTCGGTATCGACATGCCGTCCGACAGCGGCCCGGTACCGCGCACGATGGCGAAGTACCGGATGCGCGGCACGCCCACGCTGCTGCTGATCGACCGCCGGGGCATGCTGCGCCACCAGGTCTTCGGCATGGCCGACGACATGCAGGCGGGTGCCCTGGTGGCCGGCCTGGTGCATGAGCATGAAGACGAGGATGCCGGTGCCCCGCAATGCGACGATGGCGGCTGCCGCATTCCGCTGTCCAGCGTGACCTGAAAGGAGCGACCATGCCAGCAACAAGCCGGGATTCGAACCGGAAATGCATCGCGCTGTACCACGTGCGCTTCGAGGATCTCGGCAGCTTCGCCGAGCCCCTCGAACGCGCCGGCTACCAGGTCGAGTACTGCCATGCCGGCGCGACGCCGCTGTCGCCCGGCGAATGGCGCGACACCGCACTGATCGTCGTGCTCGGCGGCCCGCTCGGCGTCGGCGACGTCGCGGATTACCCGTGGCTGGCGGCGGAAATACACGGCCTGCGCGAGCGGCTGGCGCTGGGTCGTCCGACGCTGGGCATCTGCCTGGGCGCGCAGCTGATGGCTGCCGCTCTCGGCGGACACATCGAGCGGCGTAGCGGTGCGTACGGTGCGCCCGCCATGGAGATCGGCTGGGCGCCGCTCGACATGCCGTCGGCCGCGGGCCCGCTGGCTGCGCTGCGCGGCGTCCCCGTGCTGCACTGGCATGGCGACAATATCGTGCCGCCGCCGGGCATCGCCGCGCTGGCCGCCACGCCGGGCACGCCGTACCAGGCGTTCAGCGCCGGGCGCCATGCGCTGGGCCTGCAATTTCACGCCGAGTTCGCCCAGCACGCGCTGGAGGAATGGCTGGCGGGCCACGCGGTGGAACTGGCGCGCGCCGGCGTCGACCTGGTGGCGCTGCGCCGCGACACGGCACGCCATGGCCGCGCTGGAGCAGGCCGGCCAGGCCATGCTGCGCGACTGGCTGGCCGGCCTTTCCGCCGCAAGCCTGGCCTGAACGGGAGAACGCCATGCCGTCATCGATTCCCCTTGCCGCGCTGTTTACCGGCCCTGCGCGGCCGCTGGCACGGGCCGGCCGTCCGGACGTCGCCAGCGGCATCGCCAAGTCGGCGCGGCCCGCACCGGTGCAACTGTCGTTCGGCGGGCTGGAAGGCGACGAACAGGGCGACCGCGTCTACCATGGCGGTCCCGAAAAGGCCGTGCACCACTACGCCGCCGAGCACTACGCCATGTGGGCGGCGCGCTGGCCGGACAGCCCGGTGCCACTGGTGCCGGGCGCGTTCGGCGAAAACGTGGCGACATTCGGCATGACGGAACGGGAGGTGCACATCGGCGACGTGTACCGGCTGGGCACCGCGCTGCTGCAGGTATCGCAGGGGCGTCAGCCGTGCTGGAAGCTGAACCGCCGTTTCGGCCGGGACGATGCGGCCGCCGCGCTGCAGGGCTCGGGCCGCACCGGCTGGTACTACCGCGTGCTGGAGGAAGGCGCGATCGCCAGCGGCGAGCGCTTCGAACTGGTCGAACGCCCCTGCCCCGGCTGGCCGCTGGGACGGCTGGTGCGGGCATTGTTCCCGCCGCTGGTGCCGACCGGCGCGGCGATGGCCGGCCTGCGCGCGGAATGGGCGCTGGCCGCGATGCTGGAACCGTTGTCGCAGAACTGGCGAACCGCGTTCGCGAAGCGCCTCGATACCGGCCGCATCGAAGACTGGAGCCGGCGCCTGCGGGAGCCATGAGCCGGCCACGTGCAGGAGCCATGAGCGCCGGCCGCGTGCCGGCGGCCTTGCCCCGTCAGGCCCGGCGCGACAGCCAGGCCCGGATCAACCCGGCCTGGTGGAACGGCACCGGCAACACGAAGCCCGCCTCCTTCACGATCGATTCCAGTTCGGCGGCGGGAACCAGCGCCACGTCGCCGGCGTAGGCGGCGCGCATGCGCTCGATATTGTCCGGCGCGATGCCGGCGCCGGCCATCATGCGGAACCAGTGCGCCAGCTGCACTTCATATTCCGGCGAGGCGCGGTCGGCCGTCAGGTCGGAGCTGGCCAGCAGGCCGCCCTGGCGCAGGCGGCTGGCGATCGCCCGGAAGAAGCCGATCCGCTCGTCCCGGTCGGTGAAAAAATGCGACACCAGGAAGCATGTGGCGGCGTCGAATCGCGCCCCGGCCGGCAGCGACTCGACGTAGCCTTCGTGGAAGGCGCAGCGTTCCAGGTAACCCTCCCGCGCGGCCCGTTCGCGGCACTGCAGCAGCATCGCGCCGGACGGCTCCACGGCCGTGAAGCGCCAGCCGGGAAACCGGCTGGCCAGGTGGGAAATCTCCGCGCCGCTTCCTGCGCCGACGCACACGATGCGGGCATCTGGCGGCAATCCGCTCAGGGCCGATTCGAGCAGGAAGTGCAGGCCGTCGCGGATCGGAGCAAGGCTGGCCCATTGCTGGTCGTAGTGCGGCGCCTGCTGGTCGAACAGGGTTTTCAGTTGGTTTGCGTCCATGGGGCCTCGCCTGGAAGTGGTGGTGGCCGGCATGGCCCGCGCCATGCCGATCTCATGTAACTTAGTATATTACATAAGCCACCCGGGCAGGCGGACAGCCGCGCGCGCGCTCTGTCTACTTGCCTGTCTTCAGCGTACGGCCCAGGAAGTCGCGCATCAGCGCGGCGATCGTGGCGCCCTCTTCCTCGAGTGCGAAATGCCCCGTGTCGAGCAGGTGCAGTTCCGCTTTCGGCAGGTCGCGCTTGTACGGATGCGCGCCCTCGGCCGGGAAGATCTTGTCGCCCTTGCCCCACACGATCAGCATCGGCGGCTGGTGCTTGCGGAAGTACGCCTGCCATGCCGGGTAGTGGGGCGGATTGGAACCGTAGTTGTGAAGCATCGCCAGCTGGATCTCCTTGTTGCCGGGCCGGTCCAGGTAGGCCTGGTCGATGGTCCACGCGTCGGGGCTGATGCGCCGCACGTCGCGCACCCCTTCCGTGTACTGCCACTTGGTGGCCGCCAGTTCAAGGATCGGTCGTTGCTTCGCGGTGTTCTCTTCCGACTTGTCCGCCCACCATGCCTTGACCGGTTTCCAGAATTCGTTGTCGAGGCCTTCGTCGTAGGCGTTGCCGTTCTGAACCACGATGGCCGTAACCCGTTCCGGGTGGGCGGCCGCCAGGCGGAAGCCGATCGGCGCGCCGTAATCCTGCACGTACAGCGCATAGCGCGGCGCGCCCACCGCCACGGTGAATTTGTCGATCACCTTCGCCATGTTGTCGAAGCTGTAGGTGAAGTCGCTCACCGGCGGCATGTCGCTCTGGCCATAGCCGGGATAGTCGGGGGCGATCACGCGGTAGCGGTCGGCCAGTTGCGGGATCAGGTTGCGGAACATCTGCGACGAGGTGGGAAAGCCGTGCAGCAGCAGCAGCGTAGGCGCGTTCGCCGGGCCGGCTTCCCGGTAGAACACGTTGACGCCATCGATATTGACGGTGCGGTAGTTTACGGGATGGATTGCCGTGGCGGACGGCGCGGCGGTGGCGGCCTGTGCGGCGGGTGCCGCGAGCGCAAGCCCCAGCGCGATGGCGGCGGCGATGTGGGCCACGGAACGGGGAAGGACGGGAACTGGCATGGAATTCTCCTTGACTTGTCGGCGAGAGGGGCACTACTGAAACGGCAAGTCAATGGTAGGCCGGGGCCGGACACGGCGAAACGGTGCAGCAGTCAATTCATCGTTGCGCCCGGCGTAATGAAAGCTGCGGTCGCCGTGCCGGCGCGCAGCCGCTCCCGGCTTGCGGGCGCCGTTGGCTGTGCCACGGTTTGCGTTCGGACCCCGCGCACGCCGGGGCGTTTCAGCGGCTAGCCAGGGCCCGGTACCTCGCCGCGGCCCGTCGCCACGGGCACGATGTTCGCCGCCACGATCTCTTGCGCAAGGGGGTTTTGCTGGGAGAGCGAGTCCTGCACCCGGTCGAGTCCGCGCTCCACCTCGATGGCGCGCGCCCGCACCTGCCACGCCGGATCGGGATCGGGCGGGCCGTGGGGTATCTCGCGTTGCGGGATCGACTTGCGGTCGAGCTCTTTCACGGTCCTCGCCATTTGCGCGACGGCGGCGCGATAGTCGGCGAAGAAGTCCGCGCCCAGGACGACGTAGGTGGGAACAAGATGCACTGTCATCGAATCGGCGACGACTTCTTCCGGCGCGAAATCGGCTCCGACCCGCGTTTCAAGCACCATCACGCTCAGGATCACCGCGTCGGGAAACGTGTCGGGCTCCAGCGCCGAAATGGCCACTTTCACTTCGCCGGCATACGCCGACGGATCGCCGCCCTTGAAGGGAACGAAGCTGACCTCGACCCGGAATTTCGCCTGGCCGACGCGTTCGTTGAGGAACAGCCGCTCGACGCCGGCGATACGTCCGTTACGCTCGAACTGGTCTTCTCCGGCGGCGCTGACATGCGCGCTCTGGACACAGTCGTAGACCCGGCCCTGGATCTCGCAGTCGGTCTCGATCGCGCCGCCCGGAAAATCGCCGCCGGAGCGGTCGGCGGCGGTGGCGAACGTCATCAGTCCGATCTCCGCGCCGCCGACCCGCAGCCTGTAGCCCAGCCGGATGCCGGACTGGTCGGCCCGTCGCGGCATGCTGAAGCTGAACTCCTTCGTGCCGCGCAGCCTGAAGCGCATTCCCGTGTAAGTGCGCTCGGGCGCCGGCGAGAACAGCCGCAGGCGCCCCAGGTCCACCACCACCGGCGTTCCTTCGCCGGCGCTGCTGCCGTTCACCATGCCCCAATTCTCCAGGCCGAGCAGCGGCCGGCGGAATTTCGCGTCCGGCAGCCTGACGAAATCCGAGCCCGGCGGGGTGCTCGCCAGCTCGCGCATGCGCTGCGACAGCCGCAGCATTTTCTCCACCCCGCAGGCACGGACCACGCTGTCGACCGCCGCCGTATGCACGGCGGTGATCGCCGCGAGGGCGGCGGCCGGATCGCTTGCCCGCGATTCATCCCAGACGCCGCCCCAGGCTTCGCCCGGAAAATAGCTGCGCTTGAACTCGACGGAAAACCCCGACCACTGCGGCAGGAACGACGACAGCCCCGTCACCGGATCGACCGCGCCGATCGGGACGCCCGGCGGTGCGCCCAACTCGGGACTGCGCATGGTGCCGCCCGCATTCAGCGCAAAGACGGGATCGGCAACCAGGATCGAAGCACGCCAGGCATGCGCGAAATCCATCAGTCCATCGGCGATCTGGCGCAAGACGGCGCGGTCGTGGCCGGTCGACCGGAACGCCGGTTCCAGCGTCATGGCAACGGCGATGCGGTCCTGGACCGACCGGACCAGCACGTCGAGATAGTGCCCCGGGTCCCAGATCTCCGCCTGCAGCTCCTGCCCGGGGTCGCGGTAATTGATGGGCGCACCGCCGGCGGTCTTCATGTAGGGCGTCTGCGCGTAGGGAACCCACCAGGGGTAGCCGTACACCGAGCGCAGGAAGGCGATCCGGCCGGCGCCGAGCATCTGCAGGATCGACTGGTTCAGCTCGCTCGCCCGGTTGGCCAGCTGCAGCAGGTTGGCGGGCGAGCGCGAGGTCTTGACGTTCATGACGGCGTTGCGGGCATCGTCGCCGTGGGTACGCCAGACGAGTGCCTGGTTGTACAGCCCGCGCCGTTCCTGCGCGGCCAGGTAGCCGTAGATCTGCTCGACACGCTGGCCGATCTGTTTCAGCGCGGCCTGCACCGGATCCTCGGCCGGAGAAAGGATGCCCAGTTTGTTCATCAGGTCGACCGCCGCCCCGACGGCGCCGACGATCGAGACGATGCCGGCGGCGATGTTGATGCCAGACCCGATCACGTTGAACAGCACTTCCTGCTCGGATGGCTTGAACTTGAGGAATTGCAGCGTCTTGCTCAGGCTCTTGAAATCGTCCTTCTCCGGCTTGACGAAATCGAGGATGCCGCCCTCCTCGTCTGCCCCGCCGCCATGGAACGTCTGCAGCGGAGGTTCGGCAAGCGGGGCAAGCTCGCTGCGAACCCGTTCCAGCATGGGATCGCCGGGCCGCCAGGCACTGAACGCCGGCTGGCTGATATGGGTGGTTTTCATTGGCTGCTCTGCTCCTGGACGGTGAGGGGCGCGGAGGGCCCCGGGACATCGGAAAGAGACTGCTGGAAGAGAAAGCCGGAAACTGGCGGATGGATGCCGCGTGGCGCGGTTCGGCGAACCGGTCGCGTCCCCGGCAGGACGCACGGCGCGAGAGGAAACCCCGATCGAGTGTATGCCTGTTTTCGACCGGGTTATCAAAAGAATACTTATTGATCGGACGTTGCCGATAGCGGCATGCGGCCGGCGCGGCCGCCGTGGCGTACTCCCGCCATGGCGCCGCGCACGCACGTGAACATCAGGGCTGCGGATCCCACCCCGCGCCATTGCCGAACCCGGCAAACACTTTCGCGCGGGTCGCGAAGCCCGCCTCCACGTCGCTGGCGCTCAGCTGGAAGCCGCCCACCCGGGCCGCCAGGTCGAGCGGCGTGCCGGCCAGGTCGGTGGTGCCGTATTCGCGCCAGCCGGAAGCGGCGTCCGGCTGGACCGGATTCGGCGCCGGCTGGTTGTTCACGCCGAGGCCGGCCCAGCCCACCGTGGCGACGTGCCGGTCCATGCGGCAGTTGATGAAGGCGATATTGTCCCAGCTCGACGTGCCGCCCGGGCTGCGTGCCAGGTAGGTGGCGCCGTCGGGCACGTCGCCATGCAACGGACCCGGGCCGGGGCCGTGGGTCAGCGTGCTGTTGAGGAAGACAAAGCCCTTGTCGGTGGCGGTCGGCACGCGCGCCTGCAGCACGTAGCCGCCGCCGGTCGTGCTGGTGGTGTCGCCCACCGAACGGATCTCGCTTTCCTCGAACAGGGCCGCGCGGCTGCTGCCCCAGATGAAGTCGACATTGCCCGCCACCAGCGAGCGGTAGAACCACGACCAGCCCTTCAGGTTCAGCGTGTCCTGCTCGCTGTGGAAGGCCGCGTTCCTGGCCACCAGGCGGCCGCCGTCGCTGTTGAAGTACAGCGTTTCGGCCTGCGCCGAAATGGCCGGCGAACGCAGCGTCGTGTTGTTGAAGGTGAGCGAATCGAGGCTGAGCATGTCGGCCGCTTCGACCAGCATGATCGCCCGCCCGCCCCGGAATCCGCTGGTGCTGGCGCCCTGGCTTGCGCCGGTGCCCGGATTCAGCGAATCGTTGTTGGTGTAGCGGATCACCACGCCGTCGCGGCTCTCGCCGGCGATGGTCACGTTGTCCTTGTCGCGCAGGTAAAGCAGCTCCTCGTAGGTGCCGTTCTTCACGCGGATGGCGACCGGATCGCCCTTGGCGAAATGCTGCATTGCGTAGTTGAGCGCGCCCTGCACCGTGCGGAAATCCGCCGCGCCATCGACGTCGACCGTGACGGCGTCACCCGCCGGCAAACTGGCCCTGGTGGTAAACGACCAGTCTCCCAGCCTGCCGATGCCGGCGAACGGTACGCCGCCCAGCGTGGTGCCGGTGAACACGCCATCCGAAATCGCCACGTAGTATTCGGTGCCGTAGTCGAGCTTGTTGCTGTGCAGCTTGATCGTCACCGTATTGCCGTCGATCCTGATCGGCGTCGTATTCACCTTGCGCACCTGGCCCTGGCCGGCATGGCCGATGATGTCGGTTTCGCCGCTGAGCCGCACCACGTCGACCAGCGCATCGTCGGCCTTGCGGAACACGCGGATGCTGCCGCCGCTGCCCAGCACGGGCGGTCTGTCGAACACCAGCTTGAGCGGCATGTCGACCGGTTCGGCATCGGCGTGCGCCGCCGGATACGTGGCATTGTCGAGCGGGTAGGTCTGCGTGGGCTGCGCGAACCGCGGCGCGATGGTGGCGTCGATCGTGCGCGTCAGCAGCGGGTCCGAGCCGGACGTGAAGACGATCTTCGCCGTGCCGCCGCCGACCGCGGCGATCGTGGCGACGTCGCCGTCCACGGCGACCGAGGCCACCGCCGGGTTGCTCGATACCGCGGTGTAGCTGTCCGCCGTGCCATCGGGCGCGCGGGCATTGATCCTGACCTGCAGCGGCGTGTCGCCCACTTCGGCGGCGTAGGTCGTCACCGCGGGATCGAGCGTCATCTGCGCGGGCTTCAGGGCCGGGTTGCCGATCCGCACGTCGTCGATCTGGAACGACTTGTTGGCCGTGTACAGGCCGACCAGGCCGCGCGCGGCGAAGGCGCTGTCGGTGACCGAACCGAGGTTTTCGCCATCGAGGTAGACCGTCAGCGTGCTGCCGGTCATCTCGAAGCGCACCGTGTAGAACGGGCCATCCATCGCGATCGGCTTGCTCGCCTGCTTCGGCCGGCTCAGCGAACCGGCGAACATCTTCGCGATCTCGACCCGCGTGCTGGCGGTGCTGTTCTGCACGTTCAGGCCGCCGCCGTACCAGTTGCCTTCGTCGACGTAGCGCGTCACCAGGTACAGGTGCTTGTTGCCGGTGGTGCCGTTGGTCATCGGGCGGATGCGCGCTTCGACGAAGTAGTCGCCCGATGGCACCTTGTCCAGCGCGCCCGGCTTGACCAGCGCCAGCACGCCACCGGTGGATGCGGCCGTGTACTGCAGCACCTTGTTGGCGCTGCCAGCCACTTCATCCTGCACGCGGAAGCTGCCGTTCGGGCCGGCGACCGGCAGCAGGTCCCATTTCGCCGCGCCGCCATCCTGGAAGTCGTCGCAGAAGTACAGGCCCGAGGCCGGGCAGACCAGGCTCGGACCGGTGTCGATCGTCGTGCTGCCGGTGCCGGTGACATTCGTCGTCAGCTTGCCGCCGCCGGATTGCGCCAGCGCATTGGCCTTCACCAGCGCAACCGGGCGCACGCTGTACGCATACGGCGGGGTCCAGCCGGCGCTGGCGGGCACGCCGCAGGCACCCAGCGCCGCCCCGTTCAGCCGCGAGCCGCTGTCCTGGAACGCGCCGGCGATGGCGCCGGAAAAATCCTTCACCACATCGTTGCAGGACCGTGCGCCGGCCACGTCGAACACGTTGTTGTGCGACAGGATCTTCGCCGCGGTGCCGACGCCGACAGCGTAGCTCACCGGGTACACGGCATGCGACTTCGCGCCAACGTAGTAATTATTGAACAGGTGGACCTGGCCGAAGCGCACGCGCGGTGCGCGGCTGGCCACGTCGCGGAACACGTTGTTGCTGAAGGTGACGCGCAGCTTGCCCTCGTCGCCGGTGGCGCCGTCGCTGCCGCCGACCAGGTTGTTCTTGTTGTGCTGCTCGAACAGGTTGTACGACACCGTCACATAGTCGGAGCCGTTGGTGATGTCGAGCGCGCCGTCGTGGCACTGTTTGACGTGGCCGTTCTCGACCGGCAGCAGGTCGTCGGTGACCGGCGCATCAGTGAAGCTGACGTGGTCGACCCAAACATGGTCCGAACCGGAGATGCCGATGGCGTCGAAGGCCGAATTCCAGTTGCCGGTCGAGCCGTCGCTGGGATCCCACACCGGCCCCACGTCGCAGGGATTGACCAGCTTCAGGTTGCGGATGATGATCTGCGAGACGTTCGACACGATGATGTGCCCGTTGACGATGCCGGCGTTCGGGGCCCCGCCGATCAGCGTGGTATTGCTCTTGAGGCGGATGGCGCCGCGCGCGGCCTGGTCGGCGCTGCTGGCGAACGGCTGGCCTTCGGTCATGTCGATGGTGCCGGCCAGCTTGATGATCTTGGCATCGGTGCCGCCGTTATGGATCGCCGCCAGCAATTGCGCGCGGTTGTTCACGGTATATATCTGCTCGGCCGGGGCGGCAGAACCGCCCTGCGTGCCGCCGCCCTGGCTGGCCCAGCCGTCGAGCGGGGCGGCCTGGCGTGCCGGGTCGACGGCGCCAGCGCCATGGCCCGGCATTGCGCCGAGCAGGAATGCGGCGCACAGCGCCGCCTTGAATGCAAGTAGTCGCATGTGATTCTCCTGTGGGAGGAACGAATTGGCGTGAGGGCTCGCCCTGCGGTCGCAAGGCGCCCTTCCGGTGTGCCGATCAGCGGCCGGGCTGGCGGCCCCTTCGCACGCGCTGAACGGCGGCCATGCAGCCCAGCCCGGCGATCAGCAGCGCGTAGCTGGCCGGCTCGGGCACCGCCGCGGCGACACCGATTTGCGCCGTGATCGAGCCGAACTCGTTCCATTCGACGCCGCCGAGGTCGAGCGCGATGGTGTGCGCATCGACGATCGACAGGCCCGGTACGCCACTGGCGCCATCCGCGCCGGCGAAGGTGAAGGCATCGATCGGCGCGGCCAGACTGGTGCCGAAGTCGAAGCGCATGCTGTAGGCGCCGGTGGGAATCGCGCTGTTGGCGATTACCGTCAGGCCGCCATCGGCCGAAATATCGATCCCGAACAGGAAATCGGCGGTCAGGAATTCGACGCCCGCACCGGTGGGATCGAGCGCAGTGGTGTTCGAGCCCGGTTCGCTGGCGAAATCGTGGTCGAGACCGAGCATGCCGGCGGCTGCGCCGTTGTAGGTGGCCGTGACGATGGCGGTCTGCAGCGGCAGGACGGACGCGTGTGCGGGACTTGCACTGAGGGCGGTGCCCATGGCGGCAAGCGCCAGGGCCTTGAAAAGGTCTTGGGTGTTCAAACGTGTCTCCGATCTGGTTATTGTGATGTCGGAAGCGCCGCGGGGAGCGGTCGCCGTGGGACACCTCGCGTGTCCCGCGCCGCTTCGGGGGCGGCCGGGACGCGTGTCAAACCAGGCCTTGCTCGAAGACGGTCAATGCTGCGGTGCGACTGCCGGAGGTTACCAAAAAGACAGTACATCCGGTCAGGCCCATTCTAGATTGGTCAGGCCGGTTTGGCAACTATGAACCGGCTGGCGTGTTGCCAGGACGCTACCGCGCGGGCGACGGTTCTACTGAAGGCGCAGCAGGATCGGGCAGTGATCGGACAGGATGCGGCCCGCCAGCGCCTTGTCGTAGCGCAGGTGCGTGCCGTCGAGGGTGCGGCCCGCGGCCAGCGACTGGCTGACCAGGATATTGTCGATCGGCGGACCATCGTGGGGATCGCCATCGAAGCAGGATCGCTCCGTGGCGCGCCGCAGCACGGCGCCGGCCGGCTTGCCGTCGCTGAGGGCGCGGAACACCGATGCCGGTGCCGCTTCGTCCGGGCCGGCGCTGTACTTTGCATCCTGGTCGAGGGCGCGATTGAAGTCGCCCAGCACGGCGAAGCGCCCGCCTTCCGCGGCGCGCGCATCGACCCACTGCTCCACCACGGGAACCTGGCGGCGCAGCGACTTGCAGGGTTCGCTGGTGCTGGTCTTCAGCGAACCGTCGACGCAGCCGCTTTTCAGGTGCACGCCCAGCAGGCGCACCGCTTGCGGCGTGCCCGGATACAGCGTCAGGTCGGCGCCGGCACGCGACGCGCCGTCGACGTCGAGCGCGGCGAACTCGGGATTGCACTGATAGGGAATGCCCTCGCGGATGGCAAAGCCGACCTTCTGGACATGGGCGCGCGACACGAAGCAGTCCACCTTCCAGCCCTGCCGGAACACCAGCGCCGCCGCTTCCGGTCCGTCGACCTCCTGCAGCGCGACCACGTCCGCATGCAGCTGGCCGGCGACAGCGGCCAGCGCATCGAAATCGGCCGCCTGGCGTTGCGGGATCGGATCCCGGCCGGGCGTGCACGGAATGGCGCGTTCGTCGCTGCGGATCTGCCCGCCCTTGCGGCAGGCGGGCAACAGTTCGTCATAGGTTGCCGGCGTCAGCAGCCAGGCAAGGTTCCAGCTTGCCAGCACGGGCGAATCGGCGGCGGACAGCGGCGCGGCCCGCAGGTGGGCGAACTGCGCGTCGGCCGACCTGCCCAGCCGGTCGAGCCAGCCGCCGTACATCGCGTTGGGCAGCACGAACCAGCGCTTGCCGACCTCCCTGCGCGCCCGCACGGCGATAGCCGATGCTTCATCGGCGAGATGGCCGACATCTTCCTCCGGCAGGAAGTCGCGCATGTCGTCGCCGACCAGCATGACGATGCGATAGTTCTCGGCGATCTTCTTGCGGCGCGTGACCTTGTCGCGGCGCGGATCGCCGGGGACCCTGAACAGGAACCGGCTTTCGTCTCCCGAGCCGGGGAATTCCTCCATGTTCGCCATCGTGTGGGTGCGGTTCGGGCACTTCTCCGCCACCTGGCATTCCCGGTTGCTGACGTAGAAGAGCGCGACCTTGCGGCCATCGACGGCCCTGGCAAATTCGAGTGCGCCCGGCACGGGCCGGGCCTGTTTCAATGCGATCCATTCGTCCCACGTGGCGGGGGAGAAGGGAACGCCGCGCCGGGCCAGCCAAGCCTGGTAGGGCGAATTGTCGAGCATCGTCTCGTCGATGTCGACGATGACCGCCGGCTTCTTCCCCGCGCCGCCGTCGGGCTGTTCGAGCGCCGCCGAGCCGGGCGCCTCCAGCGCGGCATCCAGCGCCGCAGTGGCTGCCGCGAAGGTGCCGCGGCTGATCAGCGCATATTCGGCCGCGTGCTGCTGCCACAGCGTGCTGTTGATGAGCTGGCGCTGCTGGGCGGGGATAGTGTCCGCGCCCGCAGGTGCCAGCAGCAGGCATGCGAAGAAGGCGATTGCGAGGCGGGCCGGGTTCAGCGGGACGAGTGGCATTGCGGCTCTCCAGGGTGAGAGGGTCGAGGTCGGCGCACGCGGCATGGCACCGCGCCGGAAGGGATTTCAATCTAGCATGTTGTTGCAACAACAAGCCAGCGCCTTGTTGTTGCGTGCCAACGCCCCCGGCCCTGCCTTGCCGGCACGCCGTCTCGCCGCCGCGGATGCGGATGCGGATGCGCCCCCCCAAGGATGTGTGCGGTTTCCAGGCTTATTTTGCCGGAATGAGAATTGGAGAGATTTCCACGATGGCGTTGTGACAACCTGATCCCGCCTTCGCCCCACGGCGAGGCGCGCGGTTTTGCTGATGTTCCGGTCTATCCATAACGCGAGAGGAGCTTCGATGAACACCGACATCCAGATCACATCCACGACAGGCCCTGACGAGACCACCGCACGGCTGGCGGAACTGAGCCAGCAGTTGCTGCAGAAGGTCGACGAACGGGTGGCGCCGACGGGAATCTTCCACTGGTCCCCCTTGCAGCCTTATGCCATCGCCAAATTCGATGGTTCCGACGCCGCGCCGCCGCTCCGGCAGCAACTGTTCGGCGACCTCTACGACGAGCTGGTCCGGGGCGTGCTGCCGTCGGCGCGCGCGCTGCCGGCCCTCGAAGCACTGGAGGCCCATGCGGCCAGGCACCGGGAAGGTGGCGTGGTGCCGATCGCGCTGGTCGAGCAGCGCTACACGACCGCGCGGCGCCGCTACGTCGCCGCGGTGGTGCGGCATGCAAAGGATGGCGTGCCGTTCGACGTGCCGGCCGGAGCGCCGACGCCAGAGCAGCTGCACGAGGCGGTCGAGCACCGGCAGGCCTTCCTGGCCGCGCCGCTGCTGAAGCAGGAATTCCTCGGCTTCGCGCCCGTGACGCCGAAACACTACGGCCTGGCGGTGCGCTTCAAGCTTGCGTCGGACTGCTTCCTGTGGAGTACCGGCACGCCGCCGGCGGCATTCGAGGTCGACCTGGACGACGGCCAGGGCTGGCGCAAGAGCGCGCTCGACGCCGAGCTGGCAACGGTCTATGCGACGGAGGGCCGCCGCCAGGTCTGGATTCGCGCGCTGGCGGACGGGCGGACGATGCTCGCGTCGTTCGAACTCGAGGTCGGCGCTGTCGCGGCACCGACGCCGAACCGGACGCTGTCGCTGAAATCCACGCTGCCGCCGAGAGACGGCGTCACGCCGACCGGCCAGGCGTTCGTCTTCTATGGCACGGGGAACGCGTCGCTGACGGCACCGGTGCTGGTCGCCGAAGGTTTCCCGGGCGGCTATTCGCTCGACTTCCTCTGGGAAAAGCTGAACCAGCAAAACCTTGCATCCGACCTGCTTGCGGGCGGCAAGGATCTCGTGATCATCGGCTTCAAGCAGGGCACCTTCTACATGGACGCCAACGCGGGGGTGGTCATCGACGCGATCGGGCAATGCGCGCAGGAGATGACGGCGCACGGGAAAACGCCTTCGCTGATCGTCGGCGGCGCCAGCATGGGCGGTGTCGTGGCGCGCTATGCGCTGGCGTACATGGAAGCGAACAAGCTGCCGCACCATACGTCGAAGTACTTTTCCATCGATTCCCCGCACAATGGCGCCTTCGTCCCGGTATCGGCCCAGATCTTCGCCAATTACCTGGCACCCTACAACAGCAACGTGAAAAAGGTGCAGGACCTGTTGCAGAGCAGCGCATCGCAGCAGTTGCTGCTGCTCTGGCTTACACCGGACAACAAGACGTGCAGCGCCGGCCCGAAACGCGCGGCGTTCAACGCGCAGCTGAAGGCGGCCGGATGGTATCCGAAGCAGCCGGCGAAGCATGCCGTGGCCGATGGCAGCGCGTTCGGATTCGCCAACCCCGACATGGACGGCGCGCAGGCGCTGTACTGGTCGCAGGCGTGCGCGGGCGCCGATCTCTATACGGCGCCGGGCGGCGCCGAGGACGACCGGCGCCTGCTGGCACGGATGGCGTACAAGGAGACCCGCTGGCAGTATTTCTACGCCGCCGGCGGACTGCTGCCCAGCCAGGAGTCGGCGCCGGGCGGCCTGTCGCCCGCCTATGACGGCATTGCCCAGGCACTGAAGGACGCCGGCGAAAACGCCACCGTCAAGATCGGCGCAACGTGCTTCATTCCCGTCATCAGCGCGCTGGGCATGGACGACCTGGACCCCTACGACAATGCCGCGCTGCGCACCAGCGTCTACGCGCTGTACGACAGCCCGAAGCGCGGCGGCACGTGGCTCGACAGCTATACGTTCCCCCTGTTCAGGAACCTGCAGCACATCGACATCGATGCCGGCCTGGCCGGCTGGATCGGCGCCACCCTGCAGGGCAAGACGCTGTTTGCCGTCAACGACGAAGGAAAGGTATTTTCCCTGCCCGATGGCGAACTGGTTGAAACGGCACACGGGGCGCTGGACGTGGGTCTCAATCCCGATGCGACGTTGTGGGTGCTGAGCAGGGACGGCAAGACGCTCTCCTGGCGGGCCCGCGGCGAGAACGCCTGGCACGATGTCGCCAGCCCGGTAGCGGCAGTGCACCTGGCCGGCCGGCCGAACATCGACGGCGCTCTGGTCGGCGATGCCGGCGGCGCCATGTACCTGGTGAAGAGGGACGGCACCGCCACGCCTTATGCGACGGGTCACACGGCGCGGGCCTTCTCGTTCAACCGGCTCGCCACGGTGTGGATCGCCGGCGGCGAGGAACGGGCAGGCGGATATGCCCTGTCCTGGTACGTGGGGACTTCCTTCGACCATGTCTGGCATACCCTGCCGGCGCCCGCCGCGGCGGTGGCCGTTGCCGTGCTGCCGAACGGCGGCGCGATGACGGTCGACAGCCATGGCGACGTACGGCTGTACCGCCAGGATGGCACCCACCAGGACTACCCGGGCGTCAAGGCGCGGCAGGTCGCCGCCGCCGGGGACGGTACCGTTTGGGTTCTCAGTGACCGGGCCCGCCCGGGCGGCTTCGCACCATGCCGGCTCGACTGGAGTACCGGCACGTGGCATGAACTGCCCGGTGCCGCCGCGGCGGTGAGGCTGGCGGCGTTGTAGCGACAGCGCTCCGGCAGCCCGGCCAGGGATGCCGGCATGCCCTCGTTCCCCGGTTCCGGGACCGGCGGAACGAGGGCCGCCATGCTCAGCGCCGCAGCTCCGCCATGATGCGCTCGGCCAGGAAGTCGCATGGCGGCCGCCGCGATTTGGCACTGCGTGCCAGGATGACTTCCAGCGCGTCGATCTCCGGCAGGCCCTGCGCCTGGCCGAGCAGGCTCAGGTGCCGGGGCACCGCGCACTGCGCCAGCGGCGCCACCGCCAGCCCGGCTTCGACCATGCTGAGCAGCCCCATCAGGCTGGGGCTTTCAAACGAGGTCCGATACGTGATCTTCGCCCGCTCCAGGCTGCGGATGGCGTTTTCCCGGGCGACGCTGCCGGGCAGGAACACCGCGATCGGCAGCGGCCTCTCGCGCCAGATCTCGTTCGCCCCGGGCGAGGCCGCCCAGACCATTGGTTCGAAACGGATGAATTCCCCCGACAGGCCCTTGACCCGCGTCGCGCAGACCAGGTCGACCGAGCCGTCCTTCACCATCGGCGCCAGCGCCACGCTGGGCAGGCCGACCACCTGGATCTCCACCTTCGGATACGTGGCGGAAAACTTCTTCAGGATCGCCGGCAGCAGCGACGAGGCATAGTCGTCCGGCACGCCGATGACGACGCGGCCGGTGATGTCGGGCCGCACCACGGCGGCCCACGCTTCCTCGCGCAGCGCCAGCATGCGCCGCGCATAGGTCAGCAGCACTTCGCCGTCCTGCGTGGGCGTGACGCTGCGCGGCTTGCGCACGAACAGCGCCTTGCCGAGCGCCGCTTCGAGCGTCTTGATCTGCATGCTGACCGCGGACTGCGAGCGATGCACGACTTCCGCCGCGCGGCTGATATTGCCGGTATCGGCCACGGCGACGATCATCGTCAGGACATCGAGGTCGAGTGCTTTCATTGCAATGCATTGCTTTCAATAGTCGATGGTTAGTCGAGTCCGCATCAGAAAAGCTGATAGTCACCTTCAATATTATGCGATTTTCTTGATCATGTGCGTGATGCATAGTGGCGTCAAAGGAGCTTGACCATGAACGCACGAACCGACCTGTCGAAACTTGCCGTCCCCGAGGTGTACTTCGCCACGCTGCCATCCGGAACCCGGGTGCCCTACGTGGCGACCGGCTATGGCGAGCCGCTGCTGTTCATCCATGGTTCCCTGTGCGACTACCGCTACTGGAACGCCCAGGCCAGCGTGCTGTCGAAGCAGTTCTTCTGCATGTCGGTCAGCCTGAGCCACTACTGGCCGGACGACCAGGACCGCATGCCGGGCGAATTCGGCTGGCGTACCCACGTCGAGGAACTGGCCGACTTCATCGCCATGATGGGCATGGGGCCGGTGCACGTGGTCGGTCATTCGCGCGGCGGCTGCGTGGCCTTCCACCTGGCGCGCGAATATCCGCACCTGGTGAAATCGCTGACGCTGGCCGATCCGGGCGGACCGCTGCAGGTCGATGGCATGCAAGAGGCACAGCTGCCGGCGGAAACGCTGGCTCTTCGGGCGAACGTGGCCGAGCTGATCGAGGCTGGCGCCATCGATGCCGGGCTTGAAATGTTCGTCGATTCGGTCAGCATGCCCGGGGCCTGGCGCAAGAGCCCACCGGGCTTCCGGCGCATGGCGATCGATAACGCGTCCACGCTGCCGAAGCAGTTCCGCGATCCGCTGCCGGCCTATACGCAGGCCGCCGCCGCCGGCCTGCGCTGCAAGGTGCTGCTCGTCGAAGGCGAGAAAAGCCCGCGCATGTACCGCGACAATGTCGCGCAGCTGCTCGAATGGTGCACGGATGCGGAGAAGCGCACCATCGCCGGCGCCTCGCATGGCATGGTTGCCACGCATGCGGCGGCGTTCAGCCGGCTGGTACAGGGTTTCGTCGGTACGGCGCCGGCATGATGCCCTGAGCGCTGGCTGGCGCCGCTTCGGCGGCCGTGGACGGCAGGGCCGGAATACGCATCACCTGCCATCCCCCTGGCCGGTATCCATGGCCGGGTCGCTGGTGCCGTCGAACCCCGTCTCGACGCGGCCGGCGAAGCGCCATATCGCAGCGCCGCTCGCCACCTGCGCGTCGTACCAGAGGCCGGGCAGCGCGATGCGTTCGGCACCGCCCGGCGCCACGGTGACCGTGCGCGGTGCCGGGTCGGCATAGGCCAGCATGGTCACTGTCGCATCGCGCGGCGCGGTGCCGCCGTTTTGGACTTCCAGCACGATGCGGTCACCCTCGCGCACGGCGCGCACGGCGACGTCCGGCGGCCCGCTGCCGCGCAGCGCGCGATGAAAGCCGTTGGGGCCGAGGATCCACAGGTCATAGTCACCCCGCGCGACCGCGCTTCCCTCTTCGGGCGCGGTCCACCGGTCGGCCAGCTCCCTGCCCGCTTCCACCGTGTAGCGGCGCGGCGCCTGGTCGAGCCGCAACCGGTCGTAGACGTGGAACACGGCGCCGGCCGTGCCGGTATTGACGAAGGTGAGCAGCACGCCGCCGGCGTCCGGTTCGCCCGGCGCTTCCTGCCGTGCTTCCTGCCGCGCTTCCTGCCGCGCTTCCTGCCGCGCTTCCTGCCGCGCTTCCTGCCGTGCTTCCGGCGACACGTCCAGCCGCGCCTCGAGCCGCGCCTCGAGCCGATACGGCAGCGCGCGCGATGGCCGCGTGCCCGGCTCCTGCCGGGGCGCCGCCTGCGCGCCTTCCACCGGCACCGCGATGGCGGGCGTGGCACGCTGGCGCGCCCGTTCCGCATCGGCCTGCGCCGTGCCGAATGCCGGCAGGCGCGGCGTCGCGGCATCGGGCGAAGCGAAATCGAAGCAGCTCGTCAGGTCGCCGCACACGGCGCGGCGCCACGCGCCGATGTTCGGTTCGGCCACGCCGAAGCGGCGTTCCAGGAAGCGCAGCACGGAGGTGTGGTCGAACACTTCCGAATTGACCCAGCCACCCTTGCTCCACGGCGACATCACCACCATCGGCACACGCGGGCCCAGGCCATACAGCAGGCCGTCGCCGTGGCATTCGTCGCCGAAGGCCACGGTCGACCTGCCGGCGCGCGTGCCGTCGCGCAGCAGCGCCGGCGGCGCCGGCGGCGGCACGTGGTCGAAGAAGGCATCGTTCTCGTCGTACATCTGCAGGAACACGGTGCCGCTCCACACCTCGGGATCAGCCAGCAGCGCTTCCAGCACCTGCAGCGTGTAGGCACCGCCCTGCACCGGCGTCGACGGCCCGGGATGCTCCGAATACAGGCGCGGCGAAATTACCCAGCTCACCTGCGGCAGGCGGCCGTTCACGACATCGTCGCGCAGGCCGTCCAGCGTGGCGTTGCCCAGCGTGCTGCTGACGCCCTTGTCCGCCAGGGCGTTCGGCCGTGCAGGATCGTGACGTCCGGCATGGGCCTCGCGGAAGGTGCGGAACGTCGTCAGCATATTGCAGTCGTAGTTGTCGGCCATGTCCGTGTAGACCTTCCAGCTGACGCCGGCCGCCTCCAGCCGCTCGGGGTAAGTGGTCCACGTGAAGGCCTGTTCGGGCGCGCCGAAACCTTCCATGCGGTTGTCGATCGCCGGACCGCCGTGCCGCCCGGACGGATCGTTGGTGCCGGTCATCAGGAACAGCCGGTTCGGGTTCGTGCCGCCCTGCAGCGAGCAGTGATAGGCATCGCACAGCGTGAACGCTTCGGCAAGCGCGAACTGGATCGGCAGCTCGGCGCGCGTGTAATGTGCCATCGACGCGTCGGTCTTGGCGCGCGGCCAGGCATCCAGGCGGCCACTGTCCCACGCGGCCTGCGCATCCGGCCAGGTATGCGGCAGGTCGAGCGCCGGCTGGGCATTGCCGGCCCGGGCATCGAGCCGGTACGGCATCACGATGCGGCGGCCGTTGTGCTGCTGCCAGACGGTGCGGCCGTCGCGCAGCGGGATCGCCATGCGGTCGCCGAAGCCGCGCACGCCGGCCAGCGTGCCGAAATAATGGTCGAACGAACGGTTTTCCTGCATGAGGATGACGACGTGGCGCACATCGGCCAGCGTGCCGGTGGCACGGCGCGCCGGCACGGCCAGCGCCTCGCGCAGCAGCGGCGACATCGCGCCGAGCGCGCCGGCCGCGGCCGTGGCGCCCAGGAAGCGGCGGCGGGAAAGACGGGGCATGCATCCTCCGTGGTTGTCGGGTGAGCGCCATTCGGCCTGGCGCAGCCAGCGCTCCCGCGGTAGCGGCAGCGTTACCGCCTGCGGCCGTGCGACGGCGTCCGTCCGCAGGACTGCCGGCGGGCCGCCTGCGGTGCGCCCTGCCGATCGTCCATGGTAAATCCGGTTTGTTACCGGAACACTACAGGCACCCGAACCGGTATCCCGGAGAGAAAAACATCTGGCCTGCCTGGCGTCAGAAGTAGTAGCCCGCCTGCAGGTTGATCCGCCGCGCCCACCGGTCATGCTGGCCCGCTGTCGAGGCCAGCCCGCCGAAGTCCGGCGAAATGTACGGGTGGTGCTTGCCCATCATCAGGTCGGCATAGAAGAACCATTTGCCGGCCGAGAAGGAAACCCCCGTGACGTTCTGCTTCGAGGGCCCATAGCTGGCGACCCGCTTGTGCAGCGCGCTGTAGTCGTTGTAGACCTTGAAGCCGCCGAACGGGCCGATCCTGCCCGGGATGTCGTAGCTGACGTTGGCGATGACGATGTCGCCTTTCGTTGCGACCGGGTACGGATAGCCGAAGCCGCCGACCATCACGAAGCTGTTGGCGTCCAGGCCGCCATAGGTCTGGGTGGGCGCGTGGCTGGTCTTGTAGCGGTAGCGCATCGCCTGCAGCATCACGGTGACCGGCCCCGGCGTGGCGCGGTAGTGGACGGCGAAGGCATTGCGGCGGGTGTCCTGGCCGGCGCCGTTGCGGATGTCGCCGCCCAGTAGCGAGGCGCCGAATTCCTGCTTGATCGCGGTATCGGCGTGCCAGGCCACGCGTGCGACCAGCGTGTTGCGCTCGCTGTCGCGCTGGCCCGTGCCGTAGCCCTGTTCGTCGTCGTCGCGCACGATGTTGTAGGAATAGCGGTTTGAGGCCGGCGCGGTGTTGTCGCCGCCGCCGTAGGAACCGCCGTCGCGGGGGAAGAAGGCAAGCTGCCACTCCAGCTTGCCCGGGGCGCTGGCGTAGGTGATGCCGGCGTCGTACTTGTCTTCGAAACCGGTATAGAAGGCGATCGACTCGTAGAAATTGTTGGAGGCGAACGGCAGCAGCCCGAACGGCACCTTGTCCAGCCCGACGCGCACGGTGCTGCGGTCGGCGAAGCGCAGGCCAACCCAGCCGTGATGCAGGAAATGCTGCCAGTAGCCGCCCTGCCCTTCCGGATAGCGGTTGTAGCGGTACTGGGCCGAGGCGATGCGCGTGCCGTCGTCATACTTGACTTCCAGGCGCACGGTGTCGAGGCCGACGAAGCCGCGCGGCTTTTCCGCCTGCCAGCCCTTGTGCACGTAATTGAAGCGGATCGCGCCACCGATCGTGAGCGGCGATGCCGGCTCGTCCGCATGGGCCGGGCCGCCCGCCAGCACGGCGGCGCCCAGCACGGCGGCGCCTGCGCGCCTGACTTGAATGCTGATCATGATGTTTCTCCCCGGCGCCCGCGGGCGCCGGTCCTCTCGAAAGTTGATGTCCCGATGGCTGTCGCGGAAAACGGTACTTCCGTCCCGGACGCGCGGTCAGCGCGGCTCTTTCGCGATGGCTTTGACGAAGCCGGCGATGAGCAGCAGCATGAGGGCGATGAAGGGTGGTCCCATGGCGACCGCCCCGGCCTGGATGGCCTTGAGGCGGTATTATCGCCGATGACGAACAGGATCACCGTCACGATTGAGATCAGTCGCGATTGAATTCAGCAGCAGACAGACCACGCGATGCACCGCCGGCGTGTCCGTATCGCCACCGGCCTCAAGCATTGCGGGGTACCTGACTCGCACCCCGATCCGGTTCATACTGTCGACCCCGCAACCACCGAAAGAGGCCCGATGAACACGATCCCCACCGATGCATGCTTTGAAGCCCGGCTGCTGCGCCCGGCGGACTATCAGGGCGAGGCCCCCTGGGCGTTCGTCATCCTGCCCAAGGCGGAAAGCGACAGGTTCCCGCGCCGCGGACGGACCAGCGTGGAAGGCTGGCTCGATGGCCATCCGTTCCAGGCCGTTCTCGAGCCGGACGGGCAGCTGAGCCACTGGCTGAAGATCCCCGCGGCGCTGCTCGAACGGTCGGGTGCCGGGGCGGGAAGCCGGGTGACGCTCGCGCTGCAGCCGCTGGCGGACGAACTGGAACCCCAGGTACCGCCGGAATTGCTGGCGGCACTCGCGGCGTCGCCGCCAGCCAGGGCGGCATGGGACAGCACCACGACGATTGCCCGCATCGACTGGATCCACTGGATCGGCTCCGCCAGGCAGGAAAAAACGCGCCTGAGCCGCATCGCCGGGGCGTGCGACATGCTGGCCTCCGGCAAAAAACGCGTGTGCTGCTTCGACCCGTCGGGCTACTACAGCAAGGCATTCCGCGCGCCGCGGGAAGCGTCCTGACGGCAGGCAGCCCGGTCACGGCCGCGTTCCGCGGGCCGGCACTACTCCAAGATCCGGGACCGGGCCACCCGGTCCAGTCCAATTTTTTGGACATTTCCACCCTCCCCGTACAGGTTAATCAAGTAGAAACAATAACTTAGCCATTCAAACCAGAATGGCATGGCGCTTGCTATCTACGAGCCACCCCCGCGGTGGCTCACCGCGGTCCCTAAAAAACGGAGACTGCAATGCAAACGAAGCGCCCACTCACCCTGTATATCCTGCTCGCGATGCTGCTCGGCATCGCGGTCGGCCATGCCTGCCACACGGTATTCCCCGACAAGGCGGTGACGAGCGACATTTCCTCGCACATCTCGCTGGTGACGGACATCTTCCTGCGCCTGATCAAGATGATCATCGCGCTGCTGGTGTTCTCCACGCTGACGATCGGTATCGCCAACCTGGCGGACGGCAAGGCCGCCGGCCGCATCGGCGCCAAGGCGTTCGGCTGGTTCATGCTGGCCTCACTGGTGTCGCTGGCGCTGGGCATGGGCTTGTCCAACCTGCTCCAGCTCGGCACCAACCTCGGCTTGCCGCTGCCCGCCGCCGATGCCAGCACCGGCCTGAAGACCGCGGCCTTCACGCTGAAGGACTTCATTTCCCACGTGGTGCCCAAGTCGCCGATCGAGGCGATGGCCAACAACGAGATCCTGCAGGTGCTGGTGTTCTCGATCTTCTTCGGTTCCGCGCTCGGCGCGCTGGGCGAATCGGGCAAGCGCCTGGTGGGCGTGGTCGACGAACTGGCGCAGGTGATGCTGCGTATTACCGGCACCATCATGAACCTGGCGCCACTGGCCGTGTTCGCCGCGATGGCGTCGGTCGTCACCACCAACGGCCTGGGCATCCTGCTCACCTTCGCCAAGTTCATGGGCGGCTTCTACCTGGGCCTGTTCTGCCTGTGGCTGCTGCTGATCGGCGCCGGTTTCCTGGCGCTGGGGCCGCGCGTGTTCCGCCTCGTCGGCCTGATCCGCGAGCCGTTCCTGCTGGCCTTCTCCACCGCCAGTTCGGAAGCCGCGTACCCCAAGCTGCTGGTGGCGCTCGACAAGTTCGGCGTGCAGCGCCGCATCTCCAGCTTCGTGCTGCCGATGGGTTATTCGTTCAACCTGGACGGCTCGATGATGTACTGCACCTTCGCCGTGCTGTTCATCGCCCAGGCCTACGGCATCGACCTGTCGGTCGGCACGCAGATCACCATGCTGCTGCTGCTGATGCTGACCTCCAAGGGCATGGCCGGCGTACCGCGCGCATCGCTGGTGGTGATCGCCGCGACGCTGACCCAGTTCAACATCCCCGAAGCGGGACTGCTGCTGCTGATGGGTGTCGACCAGTTCCTCGACATGGGCCGCTCCGCCACGAACGCCGTGGGCAATGCGGTGGCCACCGCCGTGGTGGCCAAGTGGGAGGGCGCGCTGGAAGACCCCACGCCGGGACAGGCGGAAAACGCCGACCGGCACGGCCACGTCCACGCCGCTTGAATCACACAATAACAGGGAGACCCCATGAAACATGCAGTCACCGCCGCGCTGGCACTGGCCTGCGCCGCCGCGCACTGCCAATCGCAGGTCAAGGTCTACGGCGTGATGGACGCCGGCCTGGTGGCCGAATACGGCGGACCGGCAGGCACGCGCACCGGCATCACCGGCGGCGTCGCTTCCGGCTCCCGCCTGGGCGTCAAGGGCAGCGAAGACCTGGGCGGCGGGCTGGCCGCCAACTTCGTGCTGGAAAGCGGCATCAACATCGATACCGGCACATCCGGCCAGGGCGGCGTGCTGTTCGGCCGCCAGGCCTGGGTCGGCCTGTCCGGCGCATTCGGCAGCATCAGCGCGGGCCGCCAGCTGTCGCCGTACTACAAGGTACTGCGCGACGTGGCCGATCCCTTCTGCGATGGCCTGGCCGGGCAGGCGATGAACATCATCGCGGGCTACCGGCGCATCGACAACTCGGTGGCGTATGCCACGCCCCGGGTGGCCGGCTGGCAGGCCGACGTGGCGTACGGCGCGGGCGAGGTGGCGGACCAGGCGGCCGTCAACGGCAGCCGCAAGCGCGTCATCAGCGCTGCGCTGGGCTACTCGCGCGGACCGCTGGCCGTCTCGCTGGCCCACCATCGGCGCGAGGACGCGCTGCTGCCGGACCACACCGGCAATTCGCTGCTTGCGGCGCGCTACACGGCGGGCGCCGTCACCGCGCACGCGGCCCTGGTGCGTGCCCGCGGCCTCGGCGGCGACAGAAGCCGCGACGCCCTGCTCGGCGTGGGCTACACGGCCGGCCCGCACCGCGTGATCTTCTCGGTGATCCGGCATGACGACCGCACCGCGGCCCGGCGCGACGCGCTGCAGGCCGGCGCCGCCTACCTGTACGCGCTGTCGCGCCGCAGCGACGTGTATGCGGCCTACGGCCATATCGACAACGATCGCGGCGCCGCGTTCCGGGTCGGCAATGCCACCGACGACGGCAGCGGCAACGCCGCCTTCAATCTCGGTTTCAGGCACGTGTTCTGACGGTACGGGAGCGGGTATTTGCTATAGTCGTCAGGATGCCAGTCCCGTCCGATAACCCTGCCGAGATGGTCAATGAGGCTGCTGCCGAGGTGGCCAATGAGGCGGCCCATGAGGCGGCCAGCCCGCGGCCGCCCGTGCCGCGCCGGCGCTGGTCGCGCCGCGCGCTGATGGGCTGGTGCGCCGCGCTGGCGGGCGGCCTGGTACTGGCCTGGGCCGTCCATGGATGGACCGTGGAATCGAGCACGGAAAGGCTGCGCGCGGCGGGCGCGCAGCGGCTCGAGGTGTACGCGGCCAGCTTGCAGAACCTGCTCGACAAGTATGACTTCCTGCCGCACATGCTGGAGCTGGACAAGGACGTGCAAGCCCTGCTGGCGCATCCGGACGACGGCGCGCGCCGGCGGGAAATGAACGGCTACCTGGAACGCCTGAGCAGGCAGGCCGGCTCGCGCATCATCTATATCGTCGATCTGCAAGGCCGCACGCTGGCGGCGAGCAACTGGCGCCAGAAAAACAGCTTCGTCGGCGACGACATCGGCTTCCGGCCCTACCTGCAGGATGCGCTGCGCGGCCGGCCGAGCGGCTTCTACGGCGTGGGCACCACCAGCGGCGAGCCTGGCTATTTCTATGCGCGGGGCGTCCACCGCGATGGCCGCATGCTGGGCGTCGCCGTCGTCAAGGTGAACATCGAAGCACTGGAGCGGGGCTGGGTGCAGGGCGCCGACAAGGTCATGCTGGCCGACGCCAACGGCGTGCTGTTCCTGTCGTCCGCGCCGGCGTTCAAATACCACACGCTGCGCCCCCTGCCCGGCAGCGTGCGCGCCCGCCTCGAACAGACGCGCCAGTACCACCGCCTGCCGCTGCCGCCGTTACCCATCGGCCGCGACGAGCCACGCGCCGGCGGCACGCGCGTGGTGGCCATCGGGCCGCCCGCGGGCAGCGGCGCCGGGAACGCCGGCACGCCTCCGCTGCTGATGCAGACGCGCTCGCTGGCGCCGCGCCAGTGGACGTTCATCTACCTGTCGGACCTCGGCCAGGCGCGCGCCAGCGCCCGCGCGGCCACGCTGTTCGCCTGCCTGGCGTACGGCTTCCTGCTGCTGCTGTTCCTGCATGTGCGGCAGCGCCTGCGGGCCAGGGCGCAGTTGCAGGATGCCTACGATGAGCTGGAACGGATGGTGGCCGAACGCACCGCCCGGCTGGAACGCACCACGCACAGCCTGATCGGCGAGATGGACGTGCGGCGCCAGGCCGAGCAGCAATTGCACCGCACCCAGAACGAGTTGTACCAGGCCGGCAAGATGGCCGTGCTGGGCCAGATGTCGGCCAGCATCACGCATGAGCTGAACCAGCCGCTGACGGCGCTGCGCACCATGGCCGACAATGCCGTGCTGCTGTTCGAGCGTGGCCGCATGGCGGAAGCGCGGGAAAACCTGGCGAAGATCTCGCAGATCGTGGCGCGCATGGGCGGCATCACGGGCAAGCTGAAAGCTTTCGCGCGCAAGTCCAATGCCGGGCTGGCCCCCGCTTCGATCCACACCGCCGTCGCGAATGCGCTGGTGCTGGTGGAGCGCCGCCTGCAGCTGGACCAGGTAGCCTTCAGCCTCGATATCGGCGAGGCCGACGTTTACGCGCTGTGCGACAGCAATCTGCTGGAACAGGTGCTGCTGAATCTGATGACGAATGCGCTCGACGCGCTGGCCACGCTGGAACGCGGCGTGCCCCGCGCGCTGTCGGTCAGCGTCACGCGGCCGGCCGGCCCGGTGCTGATCCGCGTGTCCGACAATGGACCCGGCCTGTCGGACGAAGCGCGCGGCCGCCTGTTCGAGCCATTCTTCACCACCAAGCCGCAGGGCGAGGGCCTCGGGCTGGGCCTGGCCATCTCGGAGCAGATCATCCGCGACTTCGGCGGCAGCCTGCGCGCCGAGCCCACCGTTACCGGTGCCTGCTTCGTCATCGAACTGCGGGCGGCACCCATGGAGCCATGATGGACGACATCGAAGTCATACTGGTCGAGGACGACGCCGCCGTGCGCGAGGGCAGCGCCCAGGCGCTCGACCTGGCGGGTTTCAGCGTGCGTGCGTTCGACAATGCCGAGGCGGCGCGCGGCCTGCTGCATGCGCACTGCCGCGCCGTGCTGGTGAGCGACGTGCGGCTGCCCGGCATGAGCGGGCTGGAGTTGCTGGCGGCCGTGCGCGCCGCCGATCCCGACCTGCCCGTGATCCTGGTCACCGGCCACGGCGACATCGCCATGGCGGTGCAGGCAATGCACGACGGCGCCTACGATTTCATCGAGAAGCCCTACTCGTCGGCGCAACTGGCCGCCGTGGTCCGGCGCGCGGCCGACAAGCGCCGCCTGCAGCTGGAAGTGCATGGCCTGCGCCAGCGGCTGGCGCACAGCCAGGGCATCGACGCCGCGCTGCTCGGCAACGCGCCGGCCATGCACGAGCTGCGCCGCCTGATACTGGACGTGGCAAGCCAGCCGGCCGACGTGCTGGTCTATGGCGAGACCGGCACCGGCAAGGAACTGGTGGCGCGCTGCCTGCACGAGTTCAGCGAAAGGGCCGCCCACCATTACGTGGCCATCAATTGCGGCGCGATACCGGAAACGATTTTCGAGAGCGAACTGTTCGGCCATGAAGCCGGCGCGTTCACCGGCGCGGCCAAGCGCCAGACCGGCAAGATCGAGCACGCGTCGAAAGGCACGCTGTTCCTCGACGAGATCGAGAGCCTGCCGCTGGCGATGCAGGTGAAGCTGCTGCGCGTGCTGCAGGAGCGCCATGTCGAACGCCTGGGCTCGGTACAGCTGCTGCCGGTGGACGTGCGCGTGATCGCCGCGTCCAAGGCGGACCTGCAGGAACTGGTGAAGACGGGCCAGTTCCGCGCCGACCTGTATTACCGCCTGAACCTGATCGTGCTGCGCATCCCGCCGCTGCGCGAACGGCGCGAGGACATTCCGCTGCTGTTCGAGCACTTCATGCTCGATGCCGCCGGCCGCTACCGGCGCGCCGTTCCCGCCGTGCCCGCCGCGCACATGCAGGCGCTGATGCGGCACGACTGGCCGGGCAATGTGCGCGAACTGCGCAACGCGGCCGACCGCTACGTGCTGGGCCTGCATGGCGCCCTGCCCGGGGTTGCCGCCGGCGACGAGCCTGCCGGCGCGTTGCCGGCTTCGCTGGCGGACCAGGTCGGAGCCTTCGAGCGGGCCCTCGTCGAAGCGGCGCTGCGCAGTGCGGGCGGCAACGTGGCTGCCGCGTGCGCCACGCTGAGCCTGCCCAAGCAGACCATGTACCACAAGATGCAGAAGTACGGCCTGGTGGCGGAGGACTTTCGCTAGCGCTGCAGCATGGTGCAGAATCGCTGCACCGTGGGGCAATGGCACGGCCTCCGGGCGTGGCGCCCCGGCCTTGCACACTTGCCGCGGCCTTGCATGATTCTTGCCTGCTTCAGGCGTGCACGCGATCCGCAACCGGCATGCCCCGCATGACAGGCATTGCATGAGCTGGCTT
Source organism: Pseudoduganella sp. jia 9 (assembly GCF_055502615.1). Classification (NCBI taxonomy): domain Bacteria; kingdom Pseudomonadati; phylum Pseudomonadota; class Betaproteobacteria; order Burkholderiales; family Oxalobacteraceae; genus Pseudoduganella; species Pseudoduganella sp. jia 9. The sequence goes on from NZ_JBUPWE010000007.1 coordinate 39,036, forward strand.
GCATGCTTCGGCTGCAGGCGGATGTCCGGCGCGCTGTACCTCGACCAGGAGAAGACCATGAACGCGGCAGGCACGCAGGGCGCCCCGGCACTCAGGCAGACACTCGGCACGGTCCAGCTATGGGGGATCGCCGTCGGCCTGGTGATCTCGGGCGAGTATTTCGGCTGGAGCTATGGATGGGCTTCGGCGGGCACGCTGGGCTTCGCGGTGACGGCCATCTTCGTCGCGCTGATGTACACCTGCTTCATCTTCAGCTTCACGGAACTGACCACCGCGATCCCGCAGGCGGGCGGGCCCTTCGCCTACAGCAAGCGGGCGTTCGGCGCGACCGGCGGGTATATCGCGGGCGCGGCGACGCTGATCGAATTCGTGTTCGCGCCGCCGGCCATCGCGCTGGCGATCGGCTCCTACCTGAACGTGCAGTTCCCCGGGCTCGATCCGAAGTGGGTCGCCGTGGGCGCCTACCTGCTGTTCATGACGCTCAATATCGCCGGCGTGCAGCTTGCCGCGACATTCGAACTGCTGATCACCGTGCTGGCCATCGGCGAACTGCTGGTCTTCATGGGCGTCGTCTCGCCCGGCTTCTCGCTGGCCAGCTTCATGCGCGGAGGCTGGGCCGGGCAGGAAGATTTCAGCATGGCCGCGATTCCCGGCATGCTGGCGGCGATCCCGTTCGCGATCTGGTTCTTCCTGGCGATCGAGGGCGTGGCCATGGCGGCCGAGGAAGCAAGGAACCCGCGCCGCTCGATTCCCGTCGCCTATGTCGCCGGCATCCTCACCCTCGTGGCACTGGCGATCGGCGTGATGGTGTTCGCCGGCGGCGTGGGCGACTGGACGAAGCTGGCCAACATCAACGTCCGCTGCCGCAGGCAATGAAGGCCGTCGTCGGGGCGGACAGCGGCTGGCTGCACATGCTGGTCTGGCTCGGCCTGTTCGGCCTGGTCGCGTCGTTCCACGCCATCATCCTGGGCTACTCGCGCCAGATCTTCGCCCTGGCACGCGAAGGGTTCCTGCCGCGCGGCCTGGCGCGCATCCACCCGCGCTTCCGCACCCCGCACCTGGCCGTGCTGGCCGGCGGCGCGGTGGGCATGATCGCCATCTTCAGCGACCGGCTGGTGAGCTTCGGCGGGCAGACGCTGACCGCCAATATCGTCACCATGTCGGTGTTCGGCGCCATCACGATGTACATCGTCAGCATGCTCAGCCTGTTCAGGCTGCGCCGTACCGAGCCCGGCATGATGCGGCCGTGGCGTGCGCCGGGTTATCCGTGGGTGCCGGCCTTCGCCGTGGCCGCGGCGGGCGTCTGCCTGGTGACGATGGTGTACTACAACTTCCTGATCTTCTGCGCCTACCTCGGCCTGATGGGCGCCGGCTATGCCGTCTTCCTGCTCGGCCGCGGCCGGCAGCCTGCCGCATCTGCCGTGGAGACCGGCTGATCCCCCGTGCCTTGTAAGCTGCCGCTTGAAAGCGCCCGCCCTGAAAGCTCCCGCTCCGCGCGCCGCGGCACCGCCATTCATGGCGGCCGGGGCGTCGCCGGCCAGGCGGGAACGCCGCCAGCCCGTCAGCGCGCCGCCGCCGGCGCGCTGGTCCGCGGCTCGATGGCGGTAATGCTCACCGCCACCGGATCACTGGCGGGAAAGGACTCGTCGAGGGCCTCGTCGAGCTGGTCGGATTCGTGCTCCGCCGTGCTGGCGGGAACCGGGCGGTCCGCCGGCGGGGATTGTCGGGTGGTCGTCATGGGGCCTCCTCCGGTATCGGGAATGCTCATTCTAGTCCGCCCGGCGCGGCGTGCAGCCATGCCGGAAGTGATAGCCGCATGCCGGGGCCACATTCCGGCGGTGCCCGTGCCGGTGACGGCGACGGCCACCAGCCAGCCGCCTCAGGGAAGCGCCTCGCGCAACTCCCAGGTATTCCTGCCGGCGGCCTTGGCCGCATACAGGGCTTCGTCGGCAACCTTCAGCATGCGCTCCGCCGGGATCCTGCCGGTGCCGTGCGCCACCCCCACCGTGGCGGTCACGGCGAGGTGCAGTCCGCCGCAGCTGAATGGCTGCCGTATCGCATACAGCAGCTTCAGGATCAGCGGCTCGACGGCTGCCGGCGTATCGACCAGTTCCAGCACGATGACGAACTCGTCCCCCGACAGGCGCGCTACCGTATCGACCTTGCGCAGCGTCGACCGCAGCCGCTGCGCAAACTCGCACAGCACCTGGTCGCCGATGGCGTGGCCATGCGTATCATTGATCTGCTTGAAATAATCGACGTCGAAGAATGCCAGCGCCAGCCCGCGCTCGACCCGCCGCGCCCGCGCCAGCGCGGCCGGCAGCTCGGCCTCGAACATGCGCCGGTTGTTCAGGCCTGTCAGGGTATCGGTGCGGGTCAGCAGCGCCAGCCTGCTTTCGGCATCCTGCCGCTGTTGCGACAATGCAAAGAATGCGCGGCTGAGACTGCCGATCTCGTCGGCGCGCGGCGAGTCCAGCACCCCGATGTCGACGGCACCCGCCGACAGCCGTTCCACGCGCCCCTGCAGGCGCTGCAATGGCTTGAGCAGTACCACGGTCAGCCACAGGCCGATCGCCGCGGCCAGCACGGTCACGACGCCCATCGACACCCAGGCCGCCTGCTCGCCGCGCCGCAGCGGCGCATAGGCCTCCGCGACCGGGTAGACGACGCCGAGTATCCAGCCCGACCTGCGCAGGCGGGTCGTCGCCACCAGCGCGCGCTGTCCCTCCTTGGTCATGCCTTCGGTCCAGCCTTCGAAGCCTGCCATGGCACGCCGGGTGATGTCCGTCGCCCCGCCCTCTTCCTGCCAGACATTTTTCAGTACGCGGGCGGCGTGCGGGTGATACATGATGGTGCCGCGTTCGTCCAGCAGGAAGAAATACGACGAACGGGCCGGACGCAGCGATTGCAGATGGCCCATGAACCGCGCATTGAGCAGGCTGAGCCCGCCGCCGAGGATCGCCGCCACGCTGCCGTCGGCACCGATGACGGGTTCGACCAGCATGACGGCGGGCTTGCCGGTCAGCGGGCTGCGAAACGGCGGCGAGATCGTTCCTTCCCGCTGCGCCAGCGTATCGAGCAGCGTCCTGCCGCCCGCTGCGGAGCGGTCGCCGACCGCGCGCCGGTCGGCCAGGTTGGCGATCACCTGGCCGGCCGGATCGAAGACCACCACGTTGTCGAATTCCTCGCGCAGCACGCCGTGCTGCTCGAGCAGCGCCTGGGCGGCCGCGCCGTCATGGGGCCGGGGTTGGCCGGCCGCTTCGGCGATCGAGCGCAGCAGGACACGCCTGGCGGAGATTTCCTGGTCCAGCGCCGCGGCGGCACTGGCCAGCAGCGTGGCCTCGTGGTTGCCGACAATTCCCTGCATCTGCTGCCGCATCGGCAGCAGCACCGCGAACGATGCCAGCACGGCGGCCGCCAGCGCCACCATGCTGACGACCAGGGCAATGCGGAACTTCAGCGTCCGCGGCAAGACCCGCAGCACGCCGGCGCGGGGCGCTTCGATGCGACCGGTCATCCAGGCCAGCCGGGCTGCGCCAGCGAAAACGCCCGCAGCGTCCGAAGGACGCTCGGCATCGGTTTGTCCGCCAGCACGGCGATCGCCCGCAACGGGTCATGTCGGTCGGTCATGTCAACTCCGCCTGCACGGGACGAGCGTCGATGCTGCAACGCGCGGCGCCAGCCAGCTAATACGATGGTCGAGAAATGCGGATTCGGGGCCAGGAAAGCACTGCCGCGTCGTGGCGGCACATGTCGGAAAAAGTTCCTGATCGGACCGAACCGGCGCAAAAGGGGCGAAAGAGGCGGCAGCGATCACATGCGGTAGCGCAGGCATTGTAGCCCAGCGCCTGCACCGGGCTGTCATCAAATGCAAATATAGCTGCCGCAAAGCCACATATTTCCGGCCGGCGCGGCGCTATTCGGCGAACGCCTCCACCACCAGCGTGCGCAGCCAGCGGTTGCCCTCGTCCTGGTTGTATCGCCGGTGCCAGAACACGTTGGTCTGCAGGGCCGCAAGCGGCAGCGGCGATGCCGCGTAGGCCAGGCCGAACGGCGCGGCAACCCGCTCGGCCAGCTTGCGCGGCACCGTCACCACCAGGTCGGTGGTGCCGACAATGTATGGCGCGGCCGAGAAATGCGGCACCGAAAAGCTGGCGGCGGCAAGGATGCCGGCCTTCTGCAATGCCGTGTTGATGGCGTCGTACGGGCTTTCCAGCGCGGCTACCACCAAGTGCCGTGCGCCGGCCAGGCGCTCCATCGTCAGCGGCCCGCTCGCCAGCGGGTGCCCGGCGCGGAACAGGCAGACGTGATCCTGCCGGAACAGGCGGCGGTGGTACAGCGCATCGGGCGCATCGTCGAACGCGGCGATGGCGAGATCGATGCGGCCCGCCTCCATCTCCGCCCGCAGGCTGGCGGAACCGGCGCGCACCGAGGCGATCGCCACGCCGGGCGCCGCCGCGCCGCACAGCTCGACCAGGCGCGGCATGAAGTACACCTCGCCCACGTCGGTCATGGCGAGCGTGAAGCGCCGGCGGCTCGCTGCCGGGTCGAACGCCTGTGCCGGCGCCAGCGCCTGCTCCAGGTGCGCCAGCGCGGCCGCCACCGGCTCGGCCATGCGCTCGGCGTAAGGTGTCGGCTGCATGCCGGCGGCGACGCGCACGAACAGTTCATCGCCCGTCGCGCGGCGCAGGCGCGCCAGCGCGTTGCTGACTGCCGATTGCGTCAGGCGCAGGCGGCGTGCCGCGGCGGAGATCTGCCGCTCGCGGAAGACTTCCTGGAACACCAGCAGCAGGTTCAGGTCCAGGTCACGCAGCTCCATTCGGCCCTCTATTTCAAACGTAAATACTTCACATTTTCTCATTCATGGCACCAATGGTCTACAGTGTGATGCAAGAACTTCCACACCAGGAGACCACGTGGACAAGACCGATCCGAGCCCGCGCTACCTGTCCGGCTTCGGCAACGAATTCGCCACCGAGGCATTGCCCGGCGCCCTGCCGGCGCACCGGAATTCGCCACAGCGGGCGCCCTATGGCCTGTATGCCGAGCAGCTGTCCGGCACGGCCTTCACCGCGCCGCGCGCACACAACCGGCGCAGCTGGCTGTACCGCATCCGTCCCGGCGCGATGCACCAGCCGTTCACCCGGCTGGACAATGGCCGCATCGCCGGCGACTTCGGCGCGCTGGAGGCGCCGCCGAACCAGCTGCGCTGGGACCCGCTGCCGATGCCGGACGCGCCCACCGACTTCATCGACGGGTGGGTCACGATGGCCGGCAACGCGGCCGTGGGCATCCACCTGTATGCCGCGAACCAGCCGATGGCGGGCCGCTATTTCTACGATGCCGACGGCGAACTGCTGATCGTGCCGCAGCAAGGCCGGCTGCACATCGCCACCGAACTGGGCATCGTCGACGTGGAACCGCAGGAAATCGCCGTGATCCCGCGCGGCGTGCGCTTCCAGGTCACGCTGCCGGACGGCCAGGCGCGCGGCTACGTCTGCGAGAACTTCGGCGCCCTGCTGCGGCTGCCCGACCTGGGCGTGATCGGCTCGAACGGCCTGGCCAACCCGCGCGACTTCCTGACACCGCAGGCCGCTTTCGAGGACCGCGAGGGCGACTTCGAACTGGTGGCCAAGTTTGCCGGGAACCTGTGGCGCGCAGCGATCGGCCATTCGCCGCTCGACGTGGTGGCCTGGCACGGCAACTACGCGCCCTATAAATACGACCTGCGCCACTTCAACACGATCGGCTCCATCAGCTACGACCACCCCGACCCGTCGATTTTCCTGGTGCTGCAGTCGCCCAGCGACACGCCGGGCGTGGACACGCTGGACTTCGTGATCTTCCCGCCGCGCTGGCTGGCCGCGGAAGACACGTTCCGGCCGCCCTGGTTCCACCGCAACGTGGCCAGCGAGTTCATGGGGCTGATCCATGGCCAGTACGACGCCAAGTCCGAAGGTTTCAGCCCGGGCGGCGCCAGCCTGCACAATTGCATGAGCGGCCACGGCCCGGATGCGCCCACCTTCGAGAAAGCCAGCGTGGCCGACACGGCCCGGCCGCACAAGGTCGATGCCACGATGGCCTTCATGTTCGAGACGCGCGACGTGATCCGCCCCACCGCCGCCGCCCTCGCCTCGCCCCAGTTGCAGCCGGACTATTACCGCTGCTGGCAGGGCTTCAACAAGCATTTCAAGGATCCACGCCCATGAGCCGACCACTCAACGAAACCCATGATGCCGCGCTGACCAGCTGGGTCGCCTCGGCCAACCTGCCGGACTCGGACTTCCCCATCCAGAACCTGCCATTCGCGGTATTCCGCCGTGCCGGCAGCGGCGAAGCGTTCCGCGGCGGCGTTGCCATCGGCGACCGGATCGTCGACCTGGCCGCGCTGGGCGATGCGCTCGACGGCGCGGCGCCGCAAGCGCGCGCTGCCGCGGCGCTGGCTTCGCGCGACAGCCTGAACGCGCTGATGGCGGCGGGCCCGCAGGCCTGGTCGGCCTTGCGCCTTGCATTGTCCAGGCTGCTGCGCAGCGATGCGCCGGCCCGCCCCGCACTGCTGGTTGCCCAGGCCGATGCCGAGTTCACCGTGCCGGCGAACATCGGCGACTATACCGACTTCTATACATCGATCCACCACGCCACGGCGGTCGGCAAGCTGTTCCGGCCCGATAACCCCCTGCTGCCGAACTACAAGTGGGTGCCGATCGGCTACCACGGCCGTTCGTCGACGATCGGCGTATCGGGCCAGGCCTTCCATCGTCCGCTTGGCCAGACACGCGGCGCCAGCGACGCCGAACCCGCGTTCGGCCCCAGCAGGCGCATGGATTTCGAGCTCGAAGTCGGCATCTTCGTGGGCGCCGGCAATGCCCAGGGCGAGCCGATCCCGGTCGCCGACGCTGAAGCGCATGTGTTCGGCCTGTGCCTGCTGAACGACTGGTCGGCACGCGACCTGCAAGCCTGGGAATACCAGCCGCTGGGCCCGTTCCTGGCGAAGAACTTCGCCACCACGATCTCGCCGTGGATCGTGACCGCCGAGGCGCTTGCCCCCTACCGCTCGGCCTGGCAGCGCGACGCCGCCGATCCCCAGCCGCTGCCTTACCTCGACTATCCGGCGCTGCGCGGCAGCGGCGGCTTCGATATCGAACTGGAAGTGCTGCTGCAGACGGAAAGCATGCGCCGCGGCGGCCAGGCGCCGGCGTCGCTGGCGACCTCGAACTTCCGGCACTCCTACTGGACCGTGGCGCAACTGCTGGCGCACCACACCGTCAACGGCTGCGTACTGCGCCCCGGCGACCTGCTGGGCTCGGGCACGCAGTCCGGTCCGGAAGCGGCGCAAGCCGGTTCGCTGCTGGAACTGAGCGCGGGCGGCAAGCAGCCGCTGGCGCTGCCGAACGGCGAACAACGCGTCTTCCTCGAAGACGGCGACCGCATCGTGCTGCGCGGCCGCGCCCGGCGTCCCGGCCTGCCGCGCATCGGCTTCGGCGAAGCCTCCGGCACGCTGCTGGCTGCCCGCTGAGCGCTTTATTATCGATACAACCGCCGACCATGAAGCTCTACACCTACTTTCGCAGCTCGGCCGCCTACCGCGTGCGCATCGCCCTGAACCTGAAAGGCATCGCGGCCGAGCAGGTGCCGGTGCACCTGCTCAGGGATGGCGGAGAACAGTTCGGTGCCGCCTATGACGAGAAAAACCCGCAGCACCTGGTACCGCTGCTAGAGGACGGCGGCCTGCTGCTGCCCCAGTCGCTGGCGATCATCGAATACCTCGACGAGACCCATCCTCAGCCGGCACTGCTGCCTGCCGATGCGCGCGGGCGGGCACGGGTGCGCGCGCTGGCACAGGCGATCGCCTGCGACATCCACCCGATCGACAACCTGCGGGTCCTGAAATACCTCAGCGACACGCTGGGCGTTTCGCCGGAACAGAAGACCGGCTGGTACCGCCATTGGGTCGCGCTGGGGCTGGAAGCACTGGAGCGCCAGCTCGGGCGCGACGGCGGGGCCGGCCTGTTCTGCCATGGCGACACGCCGACGATGGCCGACTGCTGCCTGGTGCCGCAGCTGTACAACGCGCGCCGCTTCGACTGCGACCTGTCGGCCTATCCGGTACTGGGCGCGATCGCGGCCCGCTGCGAGGCGTTGCCCGCGTTCGCCGACGCGCGGCCGGAAAGCCAGCCGGACGCGCCATAGGCCCGGGCGCCAGCCTGCCTGGCGCACCGGAATAACGCCGCGGCCACACGCCCATGGGGTCGCACGTCAGGCCCCCATGCTGGCCGCGCCGCATGTCCTGGCGACGACCCCGTCGACGATGTAGCCATCCCTGCCCGCGGCCTTGGCGGCGTACAGGGCCTCGTCCGCGCATTTCAGCAGGCTCTCCCGGGTGCTGTCGGCGCTGCCGAAAGCCAGGCCGATACTGGTGGTGACGTGGAGGCCGCCGGCGATGACATCGAACGGTACGCGCATTGCCTCGACGATTTTCGCGGCAAGCGCCGGCAATTCATCGGCGCCGGACAAGCTCTCGAACACGACGACGAATTCATCCCCCGCATAGCGCGCCACGATATCGGTGCCGCGCACGGACAGCCTGAGGCGTGTGGCGAATTCGACCAGCACCGCATCGCCGGTGGCATGCCCATGGCTGTCGTTGATCCGCTTGAAATGGTCGATGTCGAGAAAAGCCAGGCCGATACCGGCATGGCTCCGGCGCTGGCGCATCAATACCCTGTCCAGCTCGCTTTCCATCATGCGCCGGTTGCACAGTCCGGTCAGCGAATCGGTGCGTGCCAGCCTTGCCGATTCGGCCTCGGCCTTCGCCCGCTCCTCCGTGAGCGCGTGAATGGCCCGGCTCAGCGCACCGATCTCGTCGCGCCGCGTCAGGTCGATGCTGTCGATGCCGGCATCGCCACGGCGGATGCTCGCCACCTGCCTGCGCAGTGTCTCCAGGGGGCGCAGCAGTATCGCGATGGCAAGCAGCCCCAGCAAGCCGGCGACGGCTGCGGCAATGCCGGTGCGGAGCAGCGCCCGCTGGCGCATCGCCACCAGCGGCGCGAACGCCTCGGCCGTGGGGTAGACGATGCCCACGATCCAGTTGGCGGTCGCCAGCCGCCGGTAGCCGATCAGCGAATTCACGCCCGCCTTGTTTTTCGCCAGCACCCAGCCATCCTTCCCGTCCAGCGCCTGCCGCGTCGACGGCACGATGCCGCCCTCCTCCTCGGCGACATTGCGCAGCAGGCGGCGCGCATCCGGGTGATGCAGGATGACGCCGTCCGCCGTCACGACGAACAGGTAGCCGTGCCGTCCCGGCTTGAGGCGGTCCAGGTGACGGAAGAAATCCGCCCGCGACAGGTCGATGGAGGCAGCCAGCACGAATTGCAGGGAACCCGTGGCGCCGAACACGGGCTCGGTCAGCAGCACGATGGGCTTGCCGGACAGCGCACTGCGCAGCGGCCGCGACAGCAAGCCCTGGCGGGTGGCCACCGTGTGCTGGAAGTAATCGCGTGCCGCCACCGTGGCCTGGCCGGCGGCCGCACCTTCAGCCAGGCTGGTCAGGAGCACGCCGTTGGCATCGAAGGCCACGGTATTGAAAAACTGCTGGCCCAGGGATGGCACTCCCTGCAGATACCGGCGCACCGCCGCGGGCTGGAACGCGCCGGCCGCCTGGATGCCCTCCGCCGTCACGCGCAGCACCGCGCGCTTCGACTGCAGGTCCTGCTCCATGTGCGCCGCCGCGCTCGACAGCAGCGCGTATTCGCGATCGCCGACCAGCCGGGCCATGTCCCGCTCGACGATATTGATCGCGTAAATGGCGAGCAGTATCCCGGACAGGAAGACCAGCGCGCAGACAATGACTGTCATCCGTGCTTTCAGCGTGCCGAATGGATGGATTCTCTGCATGGCAAGGCCCTTGCTGTACGGAAAACTCTTCGGGGGCATATGGTAGCTACCAGCCTGCATGCTACTGCACTGCCGGTTTCGGTGCCTGTTCGCCATGGTGGCGTATCGAGGTGCCACGCTGGAGGGGGCCGGCGGCACCTAGCAGGAGCTTCGCGTCCACTGGCAGTACGCTGCTCGCGCCAGTGCGTTGGCGCCAGATGTTCCAGCCGATGCTGGCCGCCTCATCCATGGGCCGCTATACTTTGCGCCGTCAATTTCCTTCGTGAGTCTTGCCATGCCGTTCGACAGCTGCCGGAAAGTTCCGCATGGTCCTCACCGATTCCCCGCTTGCCTGGTTGTACTGTGCTGCCTGGTTGCGCCGGGTTTGCCGGCTGCGCCGGTTCGTACGCTTGACCAGCTCGAACACGTGGCGTGGACGCCGCGCGACGGCGTTCCCGATAACATCACCGCGATGGCGCAAAGCACCGATGGCTGGATGTGGCTTGGCACATCGGAAGGGCTGTGGCGTTTCGATGGCCTGCGCTTTACCAGCGTTGCACCCAAGGGAGCGGAGCGCTTTCCCGACCAGGCGGTTTACACGCTGCGGGCAGATGACGCTGGAGGACTCTGGATCGGCTGGATGTTTGGCGGCGTCAGCCACTACCTTGCCGGCAAGGTTCGCAACTGGGGTGTTGCCGACGGGTTGCCGGCCGGCGCCATCTGGTCGTTCGCCGCAGACGGCAAGGGCCTGTGGGCGGCAGGCATCGGCGGCCTGGCCTACTTCGACGGTGGCCGTTGGCAGCGCATGGGGCCGGAGCAGCGCTTTACCGCGCGCAAAGTCGCTTCGGTCTTTGTCCACGCCGACGGTACGGTGGCCGCATTCACGGAACAGGGCCTGTTCCTGCGCCACCGGGGCAAGGCCCATTTCGAGGCGGCCATTCCCGGCCCGTCGACACGCCAGCCTCCGTCCCAGTACGGTCGCGGCCCGGTGTGGTTCCTCGAACAGAGGGGCATCCGCGCCCTCGACAGCCTGGAGGGTTATGGGCGTGCCGCCCGCTGGGTCTATCGGCAGCGTGGCCCCGTCAGCGGCAGCATGCTGGCCGACAGTCGCGGCGCGCTATGGTTAGACGACCAGGCGGGCCTGCTGCGCCATACCGCGCCATCGGATGCGAACGACCGTCCCGGTGGCGGCTATGCGCCCGGTGCCGAACTGTTCACCGTGGCCCAGGGCCTGACGGGCAATGTGGTGCACTGCCTGATGGAAGACGCGCAGGGCAATATCTGGGTGGCGACAAGCGGCGGACTGGATCGCTTCCGCGCCGCCAACGCGGTCGAAGCCCGGTTGCCGACGCCGTACCGGGCGCGCCTGCTGTCAGGAGCTGCCGGCACTGTCTTCCTCAGTGACGGCAATGGCTCATGGCGTATCGAACGCGACGGCAAGCTGCACGCCCTGCCCTTCGGGGCCGACGCGATGGCGCTGGGCGCAGCGCCGGACGGCACCATCTGGCTGGCGACAAGGAGCGCACTGCGCCACCTGGCGTCCGACGGGAGCCGGCAACTTGCCGAAATACCCTACCCGCCGGATGTGGCGCCAGCAGACAATATCCGCTCCATCGCCGTCGAGCGTGGCGGCGCCGTGTGGATCGTTGCCAGCGGCCGTGGCGTACTGCGCTACGCAGACGGGGCGTGGCAGCGCAACCCCGCACTCCCCGATGGCGGGCGCAAGACGCCGATCGCCGTCCTGGAAGATAGCCGGAAGCGCGTGTGGATCGGCTACGAGGACAACCAGGTTGCGTTGGTCGAAGGCCGGAGCGTCACCCTGTATGGTTCCGCGCAAGGACTGACGGCCGGCCGGGTAAGCGTGCTGCTCGAATATGGGGGGTCGATATGGGCCGGCGGCACCGAAGGACTGGCACGCCTCGACGGTGCCCGCTTCGTGCCCTTGCAAACATCGCCGTCCGATGCCGTCACCGGCCTGGCGGGGGGCGTCGGCGCGCCCGAAGGGCTGTGGTTGAACGGCGCCGCCGGCCTGGTCCTGCTGCCAGCGGCCGCGTTGCAGGGAGCAGGCCCGGTGTCCGTCCGCGTGTTCGACGAAGCCGAAGGCATCGCCGGCAGGGCACGTCCATTGTTCAACAATTCGATTGTGCGCGCGGCGGATGGCCGAATCTGGGTCTCGACGAAACGGCGCGTGTTCTGGCTGGATCCCGCCACCGTGCGGCCGGAGCCGGTGCCATCGACGCCAACGCTGCTGCATGCGGTCGCCGACGGGAGCACGTACGACGCAGCGCTACCCGTGCACTTGCCGCCTAACCCGGACAGGGTGTCGTTCCAGTTCGCGACACCTTCCACCGACATGGCATCGCGCATCCGCTACCGGTACCGGCTGGAAGGATACGATCGGACCTGGCAGCAGGCCGGTCGCGCCACCGACGTGGCCTATACCGGCCTGCCTCCGGGGGATTTCCGTTTCGTGGTTCAAGCGGTCAACGGCGCCGGTGTTGCCAGCCCTGCCAGCGCGGCATTGGCAGTGCACGTTCCGCCAACGGTAGTCCAGACAGCCTGGTTCAAGATGGCCTGTGGCGCGATGGTCCTGGCGGGGCTGTGGGGTTTGTACCGCTACCGCCTGCGGCTGGAAGCTCGCCGGCTCGTCGCCATGGAGCGTACCCGGAACGCCGAACGCGAGCGCATCGCGCGCGAGCTGCACGATACGCTGCTGCAGGGCGTTCAGGGCCTGGTGCTGCGCGTGCATGCCACCGCCGAGCGCATGCCGGCAACGGATCCGCTGCGCGCAGCCCTGGCGGCAACGCTGGAACGGGCGGACGCGGTATTGGCCGAAGCCCGCGATCGTGTCCAGGGCCTGCGCAGTCCAGCACCGGGCGCCAGTGCTTTGCCGATGGAGCTGGCCGCTGCCCTGGCCCAGGTCTGCGAAGAACAAAACGCGTCATGCTGCGCTTTTACTCATTCGGGCATTCCACGGGCGCTGTCCCCGGAGATGGCGCATGTGTGCATGAGCATCGCGCTGGAAGCTGTACGCAATGCGTGCCGGCATGCCGACGCCAGCGATATCAGCGTGCGGCTTGCCTATGGCGCCGAGGGGATCGAACTCACCGTCGCTGACAACGGCCGGGGCATCGACCAGGACACGCTGAAGGTCGGACGTGCCGGCCATTGGGGTATTGCCGGCATGCGCGAGCGGGCAGCTGCGGCGGCGGGCGCGCTGCGGATTCGTTCCACAGTCGGCGCCGGTACGACGATTACCCTGTCGTTGCCCTATTCCGGCGCCGTGGCGGCAACCAGCAATGCCTGACCGGCACCGCTTGTAGCCGCACGTGGATTCGCGAGGTGGCCGCGTGCAGGCCCGAATGGCACTATGCTTTCGAGGCCAGCAACTGCCGTCAGGTGTGCACCCGGCTTCCGTGCCCCAACGCGGGCATGGTTTCGCCGGCAGGCCACTGACAGGCGAAGAAGACCTATCCAACACGAGAAAGTCTCGCCGATTTTTCCGGTCAATATCCACAGCGGCGATACAACTGTTCTGATAGACCGCCAACAGATCCTGGAAACGTTTGCCGGTACAGTATGAAACACGCAGGCGTGCGATTTCGCCATGCCGCTCATGACCTTGGAGAATCACTTGGAAACGGAACTGAAACTGAAGGTGGCGCAGGCGGACCTGGTACGCCTGCGCGAACATCGCCTGCTGCTCGACCAGGCGGAAGCAAAACCCGTCGATCACGAACTGCACGACACCTACTTCGATACGCCGAAACTCGATCTGTGGCGCAACGGCGTGACGCTGCGGGTGCGCGGCGACGGCGACGCCTGGATCCAGACCGTCAAGACGGCCGCGCCCGGGCACACGGCACTGCACCAGCGTGGCGAATGGGAATGCGCGCTTGACGGGCCGGCGCCGGCGCCGGCGGAACTGGCGCGCCAGATCAAGTCGAAGCCCATCGCCGAACTGCTCCGCTCGCCCGGCATCGTCAACCAGTTGCGGCCCGTGTTCAAGAACACCACGCGGCGTACCGTCTGGCAGGTGACGCTGGCCAACGGCCAGCAGGTGGAATGCGCGCTCGACGCCGGCGACATCCACGCCGGCGGGCGCAACGCACCGATCGGCGAACTCGAGCTCGAACTGAAGCGCGGCGACCCGGCGCCGCTGTTCGCGTTCGCCCTGGCGCTGCACGCGGATATCCCGTTCGAGATCGCCAACGACAGCAAGGCCGCGCGCGGCTATGCCCTGCTCGACACGGCGCCGCCGGCCCCCGTCAAGGCGGTGCCGGTGCACCTGACCCGCAAGATGCGCCTGGAGGACGCACTGCAGCGCATGGGCCTGAACTGCCTGCGGCAACTGGAAGCGAATGTCCCCGGCGTGCTGCGGCAAAGCGTGGAAAGCCTGCATCAGATGCGGGTCGGCTTGCGCCGCCTGCGGGCGCTGCTGGACATGTTCGACAAGCTGGCGCCGCTGCCGGCGCCGATCCGCGACGGCGTGGAGTGGCTGTCGGGCGAACTGGGCGCAACGCGCGACTGGGATGTGCTGGCCGGTTCGACGATTCCCGACATCAAGGGCGCGGAGCTGGGTACCTTGCGCGCCATCGCCGCACAGCGGGCCAGCGACCTGCACCGCGACATGCTGAAGACGCTGCACGATCCGCGCTACACGCAATTGATCCTGCAACTGAACGGCTGGTTCCACGGCCGACAGTGGCGCCAGGACGGCGCGCTGCCGGAACGCTCCGCGCTTGCATCCCGCGCGCGCGACGCCATGGCGCCCCTGCTGCGCAAGGCGCAACGCCGCCTGCGCAAACGCATCGATACGCTGGACGACCGCGACCCTGCGCAGCGCCACCGCGTGCGCATCGCGGCAAAGAAAGCCCGCTACGCCGCGGAGTTCTTCCGCGACCTGCTGCCGGCCAAGGGTGTCAGGCAGTACGTCAAGACCCTGTCCGGCCTGCAGGACAAGCTGGGCCGCCTGAACGACCTTGCCGTGGCCGACCGGCTGCTGGGCGAGCTCGATGCGAAAAAACCGTTGCCCGAAGCCGGCTTTGCCCGTGGATACGTCGCCGGCATGGCCGAAGCCGAGAGTGCGCACCTGCGCACCGCGCTGGAAGCCGTCGAAAGGCTGAAGATAAGCGGTCGCAGATGAGCGGTCTCAGATGAGCGCCGGCAAATGACGGCTCGGTCCGGTCCCGTTCAATCGACGCCTCAAGCATACCCTCGATCATTCGAATCGCTTAGAATGCGTAATCGAATTGACTTATCAAGGGTGAACCATGCAGCGATATGCCGTAGGACTGATCGGATTTGGCCTGGGTGGCGCCGTCTTCCATGCACCGATGATTGCCGCCGTGCCGGGTCTCAGGCTGGCCCGCATCGCCAGCCGCAACGCCACGCCGGAAGCATTGCAGCCATATCCGGGCGTGCAGCGGGACGATACGCCGCAGGCCATGCTGGACGATCCGTCCATCGACCTGGTGGTGGTGTGCACGCCGAATGCCAGCCATTACGGCCTGGCGAAGGCGGCACTGCTGGCCGGCAAGCACGTGGTGGTGGACAAGCCGTTCGTGCTGTCGTCCGCCGAGGGAGCCGAACTGGCCGACCTGGCGGAGGAAAAAGGCCTGAAACTCAGCGTTTATCAGAACCGCCGCTGGGACGGCGATTTCCTCACCTTGCGCGGCGCGGTAGCATCGGGCGAACTGGGCACCGTGCACACCTGCCGCGTGCATTTCGACCGCTATGCGCCGCAGGTGAAGGTGCGCTGGAAGGAACAGGCGCAGCCGGGCGCAGGGGTGCTGTGGGACCTGGGCTCGCACCTGATCGACCAGGCGCTGCAGCTGTTCGGCACGCCGCGTTCGGTCACGGCGCACCTGTCGCTGCAGCGCGAGGGCGCGCAGGTCGAGGATGCGTTCGAGCTGGTGCTGGATCACGGCGCCACGAAGTCGATCCTGCACGCCGGGGCGCTGGTGCGCGCGCCCGGTCCGCGCTACCAGGTACACGGCACGCTGGGCAGCTTCGTCAAGTCCGGCATCGATCCGCAGGAAGACGCCCTGAAGGCGGGCATGCGGCCAGGCGATGCGGGCTGGGGCCGCGACGCGCCGGCCGGCTACGCCACCATCACGCTGGCAGACGGATCGCGCCGCGCCGTCGAGACCATTCCCGGCTCCTATGAATCGTTCTACCACGGCGTCTGGCAGGCCATGGCGGAAGACGGGCCGGTTCCCGTACCGGCACGGGAGGCGGTGGCCGTGATACGGGTGATCGAACTGGCCCTGCGCAGCCACCAGGAACGCCGCACCATCGATTTCACCTGAGGAGAACACCATGCAGGAAGACTATGCCAGCCTGTTGCAGGCGCTTGCGCTGGAGGAGCGGCAACTGCAGTTTGCCGCGTTCTCGAACCACGACGCCCTCCGGCTCGGCCTGGCGCTTGTCGAGCGGGCGCGCGAGACGGGCAAGGCCGTGACGATCGACATCACCCGCAACGGGCACCAGCTGTTCCATCACGCCATGGACGGCACCTCGCCGGACAATGCCGACTGGATCCGCCGCAAGAACAATGTGGTGCAGCGCTACGGCCGCAGTTCCTGGCACGTGGGCACGCAATACCGAAGCAAGGGCAAGACCTTCGAGGCGGACAGCAACACCCCCGCCGCGGACTTCGCCGCGCATGGCGGCGCGTTCCCGCTCATCCTGCGCGGCACCGGCATGGTCGGCACGATCACCGTGTCCGGCCTGCCGCAGAAGGAAGACCACGACCTGCTGACCGCCGTGCTGCGCGACTACCTGGACACGGTGCAATGAGCGAAGGCGTGCTGCCGCAATCGAGGCGGCTGGACGCGATCTGCGACTACCTGGGCCAGCACTACCGCATCGGCGTCGAGGATATCTGCCGGCTGTTCGGCGTGACGCGCGATACCGCCCGCCGCGACGTGGTGCGGCTGGATGCGGAAGGCCGCGTACTGCGCGTGCGCGGCGGCGCCGTGCTGCCGCCGCAAGGCCGGCAGGTGCGGCAGTACGCCGAGCGCGCCGGCGCATCGGCGGCCAAGCAGGCGATCGGTGCCGCCGCGGCGACGCTGATCCGGGAGGGCGACCGGGTCCTGTTCGATACCTCCACCACCGTGGTGGAAGTGGCGCGTGCGCTGGCGGCGGCGCCGCTGCACGCCGTGACCAATTCGATCGACATCGCCGAAGTGCTGGGCGGGCGCGATGGCGTGGAGCTGCACCTGACGGGCGGCCGCTTCAATCCATGGCAGCGCAGCCTGGAAGGTGCGCAGGCCCGGCTGGGCCTCGGGCAATTCCGCTTCGACAAGCTGATCCTCGGCGCCTGCGCCATCGATCCGCAAGGCCTCACCTGCCCTTCGGACGACGAGGCTTCGCTCAAGCAGGCCATGCTGCGCCAGGCTAGCCAGGTGATCGTGGTGGCGGACGCCGCCAAGTTCGGCAAGGGATTCATGCATCGCCTGTGCGCCTTCGAGGCGATCGACGTGCTGGTCACGGACCGGGCGCTGCCCGCCATGCTGATGGAGACGCTCGACGGGCTCGATGTCGAGGTCCTGGTCGCGCCGGCCGGCGCGACGTAACCGGGCTTCGGCAGCGAACTTCATCGCTGCCGCGTGCCAGGCGCCGGACCGGATGCGCTGGAACTTTTAGCACACCATGCAAGGAAAAAAGGCGCTGTCTCCGCAGCAGCGGAAACAGCGCCCGAGAGCGCGCGGCATCTGCCGCGCGCAGTGCCCGCGGTGCGCATCCGGCGACCCCACGTCGCGGATATGCCCGGCCAGGCTGATGTGACGCAGCGTCCGTAGAGGAATGTTACGGACGCCGCGGATCGTACGGAACCGTGTTACCTGGCAGCCTGTCGGACATGGGATCGTCAGCCGCTCTGACTCCCCAAGTCCGACAGGCTGCTAGCCCGTCAGAACTGGTTCATCGTATTGTGCTTGCCTGACGCTTTCAGCGCGGCTTCGCCGCTGAAGTACTCCTTGTGATCGTCGCCCAGGTCGGAGCCCGACATGTTCTGGTGCTTGACGCACGCGATACCCTCTCGGATTTCCTTGCGCTGCACGCCGGCGACGTAGCCCAGCATGCCCTGCTCGCCGAAGTATTCCCTGGCCAGGTTATCGGTCGACAGCGCGGCGGTATGGTAGGTCGGCAGCGTGATCAGGTGGTGGAAGATGCCTGCCTCGCGCGCGGCATCGGCCTGGAAGGTGCGGATGCGCTCGTCGGCTTCGCGCGCCAGTTCCGAACCGTCATACTCCACGCTCATCAGCTGCGAGCGTTCGTAGGCCGACACGTCGGCACCGCGTTCCTTCATGCTGTCGAACACCTGCTGACGGAAATTCAGGGTCCAGTTGAACGACGGGCTGTTGTTGTACACCAGCTTGGCATTTGGAATGACCTTGCGGATTTCGTTCACCATGCCGCCGATCTGCGCGATGTGCGGCTTCTCGGTTTCGATCCACAGCAGGTCGGCGCCGTTCTGCAGCGAGGTGATGCAGTCGAGCACGCAGCGTGCTTCGCCGGTACCTTCGCGGAACTGGAACAGGTTGCTCGGCAGGCGTTTCGGGCGCAGCAGCTTGCCTTCGCGCTTGATCACCACGTCGCCGTTGGCCAGTTCGTCGGCGGCGATTTCCTCGGCGTCGAGGAAGCTGTTGTACTGGTCGCCCAGGTCGCCCGGCTCGCGGGTGTAGGCGATCTGCTTTGTCAGGCCGGCACCGAGCGAATCGGTACGCGCCACGATGATGCCGTCATCCACGCCCAGCTCCAGGAACGCATAGCGCACGGCACGGATCTTGGCCAGGAAGTCCTCGTGCGGCACGGTCACCTTGCCATCCTGGTGGCCGCACTGCTTCTCGTCGGACACCTGGTTCTCGAGCTGGATGCAGCAGGCGCCCGCCTCGATCATCTGCTTGGCCATCAGGTAGGTCGCCTCGGCGTTGCCGAAGCCGGCATCGATGTCGGCAATGATCGGCACCACGTGGGTCACGAAATTGTCGATCTTGTCCTGGATGGCGGCGCGCGCCGGGCCTTCGGCCGCGTCGAGCTGGCGGAACAGGCCGCCCAGCTCGCGCGCATCGGCCTGGCGCAGGAAGGTGTACAGCTCGCGGATCAGCGCGGCAACCGCGGTCTTCTCATGCATCGACTGGTCGGGCAGAGGGCCGAATTCGGAACGCAGCGCGGCGATCATCCAGCCCGACAGGTACAGGTAGCGACGGTCCGTGCTGTTGAAGTGCTTTTTGATGGAAATCATTTTCTGCTGGCCGATGAAGCCGTGCCAGCAGCCGAGCGACTGCGTGTACTTGGCCGGGTCGGCATCGTAGGCAGCCATGTCGCGGCGCATGATGCCGGCCGTGTAGCGGGCAATGTCGAGACCGGTCTTGAAGCGGTTCTGCGCGCGCATGCGGGCGGCCGATTCGGGATTGATGGCATTCCAGGCGCTGCCTTCGCGCTCCCTCAGGCTGGTGAGGGATTGGATATCGTTCTGGTATTGAGACATGATGAGCTCCTTGGACTGGTATCGAAACATTTGCGTTCCCGGGACAACGTCTTCGACAGGCGCTGTATTGCCGGGTCGTTTGAGATAATCATACTGGAGGAAGCTCAAGTCTCATGTCTTATATAAGACATATGCAGCAACATTTTTATCCTTACACATCAACGACTTATCTATCCAATTCCACTTTATGAAACATAATTTTGCGGAACGAGAGCCCGTGTTCGGCGAAACTCAACGCTCTATTTTGTATTATGAAACGTCATTCAGCGGTACGGGATATTGCGCCGCACAACCGGCGGATCTGCCTTGTACAGCGCGCCTCCATAACGGTTGTGGTCACGGCAAGGTATAGTCCACGCCGTTGCATGGTGCCTTGCAACTACTACTCATCGGCCGCGGCTCGACGCGCTGCCGGTGGCCATCGAACAACTGAAAGGATTTATCGGTGCTACCAGTCGTCAACCTCTTCCTGGGTCTGTATCTAGTGTGGCGCTATCTGTGGAGGTTCGACATCAGGCCCGTCGGCAAGGTCGCGCTGGCCGCCCTGCTGATGGCGCTGATCGAACACCACTGGCTCGTCAGCCGCATCTTCGGCACGCCCATCGCGTCGCCGGAAATCCCGCGGGCCGCGCTGATCGGCGTGAGCGTGGCGTATGGAACGCTGCTCGTGACGGCGGTACTGCTCCTGCTGGCGGACCTGGCCGGCCTGGCCGCGTGGATTCCTTCCCGCGCCACGGGCCGGAAGATCCTGCGCAACAGGACGGCGCCGCACGTGTTTCTTGCGGCCGGCGTCGTCATGGCGAGCGTCGGCGTGGCACAGGCGATCAGGGTGCCGGCGGTCAAGCCGCTCGAGTTCCACCTGGCGGGACTGCCCGCGGAACTCGACGGCTACCAGATGGTGCACCTGACCGACCTGCACCTGAGCCGCCTGCTGCAAGCGCCCTGGGCAACGGCGCTGGTGGCGGCAACCAATGCGCTCGCCCCTGACCTGATCGTCATCTCCGGCGACCTGGTCGACGGCACGACGGCGGCCCGCAGCGGCGATGTCGCGCCGCTGGCGGCGCTGTCGGCGAAGGATGGCGTATTCGCGGTGGCGGGCAACCATGAATACTATGCCGACTATGCGGCATGGATGCGCAAGTTCGACGAGCTTGGCATCGACATGCTGGAAAACCGGCACGTGGTCGTGCGTCAGGGTTTCGTCCTGGCCGGCGTTCCCGACACAGTCAGCGCCCGGCACGGGCAGTGCACGCCCGATATCGGCCGTGCCCTGGCGGGCAGGCCGGACGGCCTTCCCGTGGTGCTGCTGGATCACCGCCCGGGGAACATTCTCCGCAATCACACGTCCGGCGTCGACCTGCAGCTCTCCGGACACACCCATGGCGGGCATGCCCGCGGCCTCGACTGGATCGTCGCGCGCTTCAACCAGGGCTTCGTGTCCGGCCGCTACGCGGTCGGTGCTGCGACGCTGTATGTCAGCAATGGGGCGGGACTCTGGCCAGGCTTCCCGATCCGGCTGGGGCGCCCTTCCGATATCACGCTGATCACGCTGCGCGCCGCGAAGCCCGTGGGCTAGCGGGATCGGTGGGCTGGCGGGCTATTTCGCCAGCCGGTAGCGCTGCTCCCGGTACAGCAACGACGGCAGGATGACATGCGCCATGGCCCGGTCCACGGCGGCGGGCGCGGGTGGCTGACTGCCCAGGGCCAGTTCACCGCTGGCGGCATCGTAGCGACCGGCCAGCGGCGGCTGGTCCGGCCGCAGGATCGTCGCATCGCTGCCTTCCAGCCACGCAAAGTAATTATCGAACTGCAGCATCGCGCGGCCGGGCGATTCGCTGTCCCTTGCCAGGTCGCGTCCGATCATCGGGTGTTCGCTGGAGATTCCCATCAGCGACAGCAATGTGGGGCCGAGATCGATCTGGCTGGCCATGGTTCCGATGCGGCGCGGCGCGATGTCGGCACCCAGGATCAGGCCGGGAATGTGGAATTTCTTGACCGGCACGAGGCTGTCGCCATACACCCGATTATCGTGATCGGCGACGATGAGAAAGACCGTGTCCTTCCAGTACGGCTGTTTCTTCGCTTCGCGGATGAAGCGTCCCAGCGCGAAGTCGGCATACTTGACGGCATTGTTGACGGTCTGTTTGGTGGGTTCATGAAGTTCGATTTTCCCATCCGGGAATTCGAACGGCTCGTGGTTCGACGAGCTGAAAATCAGGCTGAAAAACGGCTTGCCATCGGCATGCAGTTTTTTCAGGCGTTCCAGGGACTTATCGAACAGGTCTTCATCCGACGCTCCCCAGCTGCCTTCGAAGCGCGGCTGCATGTCGCGCCGGTCGACGACATTCTGGAAACCGTTTCCGGTAAAGAAACCGCGCATATTATCGAAATGGGCTTCGCCGCCGTACACGAATTCGGTATGAAAGCCCTGTTTGCTCAAACCAAGCGCAAGAGTATAGAAATTCTGCTGCGCCAGCGACAGCTTGACGACGCTGCGCGCCGGCGTCGGCGGATACCCCGCCACCACGGCCTCGATACCGCGCACGGACCGCGTGCCCGTGGCATACAGCTGCTCGAACCACCAGCCCTCCCCCTTCAGTTTCTCCAGCTCGGGCGTCACGGGCAAGCCCCCCAGCGACTCGACGAAGGTTGCGCCAAGACTTTCTTCGAGCACGATCACGAGGTTCAACGGCTTTTCCCGCTGGTACACCGCCTGCTGGAAATGCAGGGTCGGCAAGGCGCCGGAGTCGAACCGGTAATCGCGCAGCCAGGGTGCCGAGCGCACCTCGTCAAGCACTTTCGCCCGGGGGAACTTGCCGTAAATTTCCGAGGAATGCGCTTCCTTGCCCATCGAATTGATGGCATCGAGAACCGACCAGGTGGAATTGATGATCAGTGAATTCACCATCGCATCGCCGGTCAGCGCGAACAATGCCGGATTCGCCGGGCGATGCGCGGTGGTAGACCTGATCTGCACCACCACCAGCAGCATCAGCACAGGCCAGGCCAGCAGCAGCTTCCTTGCCGGCCACATGGTCATCTGGTCCGATGCCGATTTCAGCAGCACGCTCATCCCGGCCGCCAGCGCAATGGTACAGCCCACTGTCAGGACCACGGCCGCGCGATAGCCTTTCCACAGGGTCGAGAATACTTCCGCCGGGTAGGCCAGGTATTCGACGAACAGCCGGTTTGGCCGCACATCGTATTGCATGATGAACTGGGGCGACGCCAGTTCCATGAAGACGATGACCAGCAAGGCGCACCCGACCCACAGCGCGGTGCCGTATCGCCACCAGCGCGCCATCCGCCGGTGTGCAAGCAAGGGCGACAGCGCGACCGGGATGGCAATGAAGTAGCCAAGCAGGATCAGGTCCGCGCGCACGCCCTGCAGGAACAGCTCGGCCGTGATGTCCGCCGCATCGACGCGCTGGAATTGCCAGGCAACCAGCGCCAGCCGCGACAGCGACAGCACCGCCAGCCCCGCAACGAGCAGCAAGGCCAGGTTGGAAAACGGTCCGGTCCAGTGCAACTTGCGCGAGAGCGTGTGGCCAAGGCGATGCAGGTAATTTCTTGCGGCAGATGCTGGGTGAGTCATGTCGGTCGTGTCATGAAGCGGGTGAAGCGGGCACCTCGGCCGATCAGCCGCGACGCGGCATGCCGACGAAGCCCGCGCATGCACTCACTGTAGGGAAAGCGGCATTAGCCGCGCGTTAGGGTCGCGTTAAATAGACGTTAAACGTTGCGTCCCCGTGCAGATTTCCGGGCCGCTCAGCCTTTCAGGGACGGCTATCGCGATCGAGGTTTCCTTACCCTGCGGCGGGATCGAACCCGAAGCCAGCCTGCCCGACTGGAGCGGCAGCCTTGCAACGAGCCGGTAGATCGACAGGACCAGCGCGCATGCAAGCCAGGCCGACCACAGCGTATGGGTCAGGAAATGCGCGCCCCGCAATTGCTGCCCCCATCCCACCAGGCAGCCAAACGCCAGCATGGCGATGCCGATGGCAATCGCCCTGCCCCGGTCATGGGGCCACCAGAATGCGGCCACGGACATCAGCCAGAGGGCGCTGGATGCGTGCCCGCCCGGCAGGCAATGTCCCGGTGCGATCCCGGCAGGCATCCATTCGAGCAGTCGGACATAGGGTGCCGTTCCGCCGTAGCGCTGCAGATCCCAGGGACAATGCGACGTGCTGGCGCGCTTCAGCAGGCTGATCGCCAAGGGCACGCACACTGCGGAGAGCGCGACGACGCGCAAGCCGATGCGCGTGGCATGTGCACCCGTGCGATGGGGATGCAGCGCGTCCCAAAAGGCGCACACGACAGCAAAAGCACCCAGGATGGACAGCAGCGTTTTCAGTATCGCGTGGTTGAACGTTTCCGCAATCCACGCATGCCGCATCGGAAACGTCCGGGATGCCGGATCGAACGCCGTGTCGGCCAACACGATATCGATATTGGTAAAGTTGCCGAGCCACAGGATCAGGACAGCGGACGACACGAGGATACTGCAGGCCACCAGCATGGCGCGCGGACGAATCGATTCAGTTTGCACGGCTGCAGGCGTGGACCAGGTCCAGTTTGGGGTTATGGATGGCAGTACTGACGTTCAGCATTCCCAGCACGGTATGAAAAACGTTATCGTGCGAAAACTCCTGGCCGGCGCGCGCCGCCAGGCATTTCTGGTCGATAGCGAATCGCGAACGGAAGTGATCGGACAGCCACAGCATCATCGGTACGCTGCGCTGCTCGGCTGGCGAAATGATGTAGGGTGCTCCGTGCAGGTACATGTTTTTCTCGCCCAGCGATTCGCCGTGATCGGAGAAGTACAGCATCGCGGTGGCGACGTCGGCTTCGGCGGCGGCTTCGCGCAGCAAGTCGATGACCCTGCTCAGGAAATAGTCGGTATAAAGGATCGTGTTGTCGTACGCCGCGACGATCTCCTCGCGAGAACATTGTTCCAGTTCGTTCGTCGTGCATACCGGCCCGAATTTTCCGAATTCCGCCGGGTACCGCTTCCAGTAAGCCGGTCCATGGCTGCCTTTCTGGTGCAGCACGATCACCAGGTCCTTCCTGGCATTTCGGATCATGTGCGGCAGATCCCGCAACAGCCGCTCGTCGTAGCACTCTTCGGCATTGCAAAGCGGATCACCAGCCACCGGCTGCGACAGGTCCTCATACCGTATGCGGTCGCAGGCGCCCTTGCAGCCGGAATTATTGTCCCGCCAGAGCACGTCGAAGCCCGCATGCTTCAGCACATCCAGCAAGCCTTCCCGGCTGTTCGCCTTGTCCGCCGAATAATCGTCCCGGCCCAGGCCGGAAAAGATGCATGGCACCGAGATCGCTGTCGCGGTCCCGCAGGAGCTGACATTGCGGAAGTTGATCAGGCCGCGCTGCTGCGACAGCAAGGGATTGGTCTGGCGGCCATAGCCGTTCAGCGAAAAACTCATCGCGCGCGCGGTCTCTCCGACAACGAGAACGGTGACGGTTCTCCCGCCGGGGGCGCCGGCCCACTTGCTGCCTTTCGCGGCATCCGTGCCCAATGGCGCGAGGACGGCCGGCGTCGCCCACCTGCGTCTCAGGTAGCCATGCGTGGCCTGGAATACATTGGTCGGCGTCAGCAGGAAGCGCAGTTCGCGATGCTCGCGGACAGCCGGTGCCAGCGTCTTGAACAGCACCATCAATAATCCGGCGATCGCCAGCAGCGAGAAGGCTACCGTGGCCAGCTTGGCCAGCAAATCGCGCCGGACCGGCGGAAAGCGCAGCGGCAGGCGCCATACCAGTACGGAAGGAAGCAAACCCATTACCGTGACGGTCTGCAGCAATTGCCAGCTCAGCAGCTCGTGGGCCTCTCGCGTGTCCGTTTCGACAACATTCTGGATCATCGACGAGTCGATGACGATGCCGTAATGGGTAATGAAGAAGGAAGCCAACGACGCCGCCATGAACAGGACGATCAGGACCGGCTTGATGACCTGCCTGAAATTGACCAGTGTCAGCAATGCATTGAACAACAGCACCAGGGCAAGGAAAACCCCCGCATGAACTGGCAGATTGCCATAACGCAAGCCACCGGTGGCCGACAGGAGCGACTTCCAGAAACTGGTGTTATAAGCCAGCACCAGAAAAGAGGATGCCGCCAGTGTCAGGACAGGTGCACCGATACGCGGGAGACAAATTTTCACAGACGGGACTCCGGATTCGAAGCCCCCAAGATACTGAAGCGCAAGTAAAGTTCACGTCAAGCAGCGGTTAAGGCGGGGTTAATGGCAAGAGAAAGAACGCCTTCGAGGAAACGGCGCTTCCATGGCTCTCTTATAATGAGCCAATGCGCATCCTGATCATTGAAGACAACCCCGACATCGTCGCCAACCTGTATGGCTTTTTCGAGCCGAAGGGCTACGTGCTTGATTCGGCGGCAAACGGCTACGGCGGGCTGGCCCTGGCCGCGCAGCACGATTACGACGCCGTGGTGCTCGATGTGATGCTGCCCGGCCTGAACGGGCTGGAACTGTGCCAGAAGCTGCGCGGCGAACTGCGCATGGCCACGCCGGTACTGATGCTGACCGCGCGCGATACGCTGGAAGACAAGGTCGCCGGTTTCGACAGTGGTGCCGACGATTACCTGGTCAAGCCGTTCTCGCTGGTCGAACTGGAGGTGCGGCTGAAGGCGCTGGTGCGGCGCGCGCAGGGAACCCATGCCGCCAATGACGTGCTGGCGTTCGCCGACGTGACCTTCAATACCGGCACGTTCGAGGCCAGGCGCGCCGGCCGGCCGCTGGTCCTGACGAAGACCGGCTACACGATCCTGCGGCTGCTGATGCGCGAGGCGCCGAAAGTGGTATCGCGCGAGCAGATCCTGCATGAGGTGTGGGGCGACAACCCTCCCGATACCGATGCGCTGCGGGTGCACATCCATGCATTGCGGCAGGCGCTGGACAAGCCGTTCCCGCATCCGCTGCTGCACACGATCTCGAAAATCGGCTACAAGCTGGTTGCAGCCGATGAGTAAGGAAGCTCCGCCGCGGGAAGGAACATCGCTGCGCCGCCGCATCACGGTGGCGTACCTCACGTTCGCCACCGTGTCGTCGGTGTTTTTCGCCGTGATCGCCGCGCTGGCCGTCGAGGGCATCGAAGTGCGCCTGGTCGACGAGCGCCTCGAGGAAGTGGCCGCATGGGCGGGACCGCGCCATGCGGGCGGGCTGCCGGTGGAAATGCCGGCCGGGCTCAGCTTCCACCTCGACGAGGATATCCCGCGCTCGCTGCGCGCCCTGCCGGACGGCGTGCATGAAGTAACCGTCGACGGTATCGACCTGCACGTGCTGAAGGGACGCAATGCCGAGGGCCGGTACGCGGTGGTCGATCACGCCAGCGCCTACGAGCAGATCGAGCTGGTGGTGTACTCGATGTTCGCCGTGGCTTTCCTGGGCTTCATGGGCTTCGCCGTGGTGCTCGGGCGCTTCCTGGGCAACCGCATCGTCGATCCGATCGTCGAACTGGCCGACGCGGTCGATGCGCGCGCGGCCAGCCTGCCACTGCGGGAACGCAACGACGAGCTGGGCGTCTTGTCGCGCATGATCGCCGGGCATACGGCCGAATTGCAGCAGTTCCTGGACCGCGAACGCTTTTTTACCGGCGACGTCAGCCACGAACTGCGCACCCCGTTGACGGTGATCGCCGGCGCGGCCGAGGTGCTGCTGGCGCGAACGGAACACGATCCCGTGCTGCATGCGCCGGCCGAGCGCATCTACCGGGCAGCGCGCGATGCCAGCGACGTCACGTCGATGCTGCTGCGGCTGGCACGCTCGCCGGAGCGGCTGGAATGGACGCTGATGCCGGCCCAGGCACTGGCGCTGGAAGAAGTGGCGCGCTGCCAGGCCCTGGTGGCCGGCCGGCCGGTGCAGTTGCGCTACGGCGGCGGTGACGATTTCCTCGTTCACGGGGTGCGCGAACTGCTGCTGGCGGCCATCGGCAACCTGGTACGCAACGCCTGCCAGTATACGCAGCAGGGGTACGTCGAGGTGCGGCTGGAAGGCCGCGCCGTGATCGTCGAGGATACCGGCCCGGGCCTGCCGCCAGCTGCCCGCGCACGGTTGCGCAACGAGGCAATTCCCGCCGATGCGCGTGGGTCGTCCGGCACCGGTCTCGGCCTCGGCATCGTCCAGCGCATCTCGGCCCACCTGGGCGCCACGCTCGTGCTCGGGGAACGCGCGCCGGGACTTCCATCGGGCAGCACGATCGAGCTGCGCTTTCCCGCGCCGCGCTCCGAACACTAGGCATCCCGGCAAAACTCATCCGGCATCCTGATCGCCTTTAGAATTCGAGCGTGGCCGACACCGCCACCGTGCGGGGCGTACCCTGCACGAGATAGCCCGCACCGGACGCGCCACCGGCGGAAGCCCAGTAGTCGCGGTCGAACAAATTGTCGATGCGCGCGCGCACGGTCAGCGTCCGCTCTCCCAGCGTGGTCAGGTAGCGCACACCCACGTCTGTGCGGGCCCACGATGGCACCTGCTGGAGATTGGCGCCGTCCAGGTACTGCTTCGACGTGTAAGCCAAGCGGCCATTGAGCGCAAGGCCCCGCACGCCGGGCACGTCCCAGTCGGCGTTCAGGTTGAACTGCCGGTCCGGGACGCCGACCGCGTCGTTGCCGTCGCGCAGGCCGCCGTTGGTGCGGCGCTGCTGCGCATCGATGAACGTCACCCCGCCCAGCAGGCGCAGGCCGCGCACCGGCTGGCCGAAGACGGTCATCTCCACGCCGCGGTTGCGCTGCTCGCCATTGAGCCCGTACACATTGTCGACCACGTAGGCCTGCGGCTGCGCCGTGACGAATGCGGCAGCCGAGAAGCCGATCGTGCCGGCGTCGTACTTGGCGCCGACTTCCTTTTGCCGCGACACCGTCGGCGCGAAGGTCTCGCCCAGGTTGATCACGCCGGTGCCGGATGCCGTCATGCCCTTCTGCAGGCCTTCGATGTAGTTCGCATAGACCGAGACGTTCTTCGAGGGCTTGAACACCACCGCGGCCACCGGCGTGTTGCGGCTCTCGTCATAGGCGGACGTTTCCGCCCCCGTGTTGTAGTTGTAGCTGTAATCCCTGATGCGCTGATGGCGCAGGCCCACGGTGACGAGCAGGCTCTCGTCCAGCATGGACAGGGTGTCGGCGATCGCATAGCTCGACAGGATCGTCTTGCTGGTGGTCAGTGGCGCGTCCAGCCTGCCGCCGACGATGTAGGTGGCCGCCGGCGCGATGGCGTCCACCGGCGCGTACAGGTTGGTGCGGAACATGCCGGCGCTGGTGGAATTGCTCATCGCATACGCGTTGCGCGAATCGTTCCAGAAGCCGGTTGCCGTCGCGCTGATGGCGTGGCCGACCGAGCCGGTGCGCAGCCTGGTGCGCGCGCCCACTTCGCCGGTGCGCACCGTGTCCTTGCGTTCATTGTCGAAGCGGTACATCGCCGCCGAGCCGTCGGTGGCGACGCCACGGGGCGCGGCCAGGATATTCGACTCGCGCCCGGAGCGCGCGCCGAACGCCGCCCAGGCCACCGTGTCCTTCGCCAGATCGAGTTCGCCGCGCAGGGTGCCGAACGTGTCGCGCTCGTTCGAATGAGTCCACGGCTGGGCATAGTTGCTGCTGCCATCCGGCACCGCGGGGACCGGCACGCCGGCGCTGACATTGACGCTGGGGCGGGCAGCCGTCAGCTGGTGATCCTGGTAACCGACGTCGGCTGACAGGCGGTAGTTTCCGCCGTTCCAGTCCAGCCCCACCGAGGCCAGCGACAGTTCGCGCTGCTCCCGGTCCACCGCGGTGTCGCCATCGCGGCGCACGACATTGATGCGGATGCCGGCGCGATCGCCGGGGCCGAACCGCCGCCCGATGTCGGCCGCGGCATAGCCCTGGCCGCCGGATTCGACACCGGCCGTCACGGATGTCAGCGCCTCGTTGCCGGCACGCTTCGGCAGCAGGTTGATCGATCCGCCGATGCCGCCGCCACCAGGTGCGGCACCATTCAGGAAGGCGCTGGCGCCGCGGAAGACCTCCACCCGTTCCAGCAGTTCGGTTGCCACGTACTGGCGCGGCAGGATGCCGTACAGGCCGTTGTAGGCCAGGTCGTCGGAATTGGCGGCGAAACCGCGGATCACGTACATCTCCTGGTAGTTGCCGAAGCCGCGCGTGACACGCACGCCAGGGTCGTTCTGCAGCACGTCGGCAACGCTGTGGGTCTGCTGGTCCTGCAGCAGTTGCCGGGTGTAGCTGGTAGCGTTGAACGGCGTATCCATCATGTCCACGTTGCCGAGCAGGCCGACGCGCCCTCCCCTGGCCACCTGGCCGCCCGAATAAGCCTTTGTCAGGCCCTCGGCCGAGGCATCGGCCGAGGCGCTGATGACGACGGTCTGCATCGTTTGCGGCGCTGGCGATGCGCTTTCCTGTCCATGCGCGGCACCGGCGGCGAGCAGTGCCGCGGCGCAGGCGATGGGGGTGAAGGAAGTCAGGGGCAAGGCGGGCTTGGACATGTTCGGGCAGTAAAAATGGGATCCGCCATTATAAACCGCCGCGACATAATACGAATCATTCTCATCTGGATACCGGAGGCTCCCGCTTCTGGAAGAGGATTCGTTGGCCATGCCCGGGCCGATTTCGTTGTTGCGTGGCCATAAACGCCGGGAATCGATTTACTCGCAGCACAGCCTGAGGCAAACTATTGCCCTTAAGCAATCCCAGGGCATCACGCACGACATGCCTGTGAGGAGCCAATGCCTTGCCACGCCGAGCCTGGCCTGGAAGTGCAGCACAACAATGGAACAAAGATGGAACTGTCAGCCCGCGCCTTGAAATGCATGCACTACGTCGTCGGCGTGCTCACCTGTTTGACGATCGGCCTGCTGGCATGGCAGCACTATGGCATGGAGCGGGTCGTGGAACTTTCCGCCAACGGTGATTTCAGCTACCAGGTTCTCGACGATTCAAAGGATCACGGCGCGAGCATCGTTTCTCATGTCGTGGAAGGCAATGTGATCAAGATGCACTGCACGCTGGTGCGCAAGTTCGAGTGGCCTTACTGCAGTATCCGTTTCACCCTGGGGAACGCACCCGACGGGATGGACATGTCGGATTTCGACAGCATCAGCCTCGACGTCTCGCACCGGGGGCCGGGCCTGCACCGGCTTCGCCTGTACCTGCGCAATTTCGAGAAGGGCATTTCCAACCTCACCGAACTCAATTCGCAGAAAGTCAACGAGATTGAATTCGACGTCCCGGACCAGGGCGAGCTGACTGTTCCATACGATCTTCTACATACCGCCACCTGGTGGGTCAAGCTGCAGAACCGCTCGCTGCAGGAATCGCGGGTACGGCTGGATAACGTCACGACCGTCGAGCTGTCGAGCGGCGTGGCCAATGAGATCGGCCAGCACGCAATCGAATTTCGTTCAATCAGGTTCCATGGCAAGTGGATCAGCCAGAATCATTTGTTGATGGGATTGACCGCCGCATGGTTTTGCTGCGGCATCGTCTGGCCCCTGCTCGGTGCCCTGCACTTGCGCTCGACATTGCGAAACAGGGAGGCCCGGCTGGCGGCACTGAGTGCGTTGAACGAAACCCTGCAACTGGAAACACGCGAGCTGGCCGGCCAGGCTTTCCTGGATCCGCTGACTGGCGCCCTGAACCGGCAGGGCCTTCGCGAACTTCTTCTGAAACAATGGAACAGGTCCGGAGACATGACGCAGGGCGTGTCGATCGTCTTCATGGACCTGGACCACTTCAAGTCGATCAACGATACGTTTGGCCATGCAGCCGGCGATGACGTGCTGCGCACCTTTGCCGAGGTGGTCACGAAGGCCATCCGCTCCAGCGATAAACTGGTGCGCTGGGGCGGCGAGGAGTTCCTGATCGTCTGTCCCGCCACGAGTGCGGAGCTGGCCGCGGGGATTGCGGAGAAGCTTCGCCTGGCCATGTCCAGGCATGACTGGCCATGCGGCCTGAAGGTGACCGCCTCGTCCGGCGTCACCGCACTGGCGCCCCGCGAGGACTTCGGCGAAGCGATCAAGCGCGCCGACGCTGCCCTGTACCTCGCCAAGTCGGGCGGACGCGATCGGGTGGAAGTCATCCTGCAATCTCCCGCAGCATAGGCAAAGGGGAAGACTCTCTCTACACGCCGGACAGGTCAATCCCGGCCGGCGGCAGCGAGGCGTGTGCCGATCCATCGCCCTGGCGGATACCTGCAATCGAAAGGTCCGACTTGTGGCGATGACGTGCCGCCGATACATTCGCAAAGCCGTTACGAATAGAAGAACAACAGGGCACTCGTCCTGGCGGCGCCCCATTGCCGCGTAAACGGTCGCCTGATCGCAGCGGGCAGCCGGCGCATCGCCACATGGCTTCCGGCCATGTGCGCGAACGGCCAAAAAATCAAGGAGACAAGCATGAAAACGACAAGCGAAAGCCTGGCTGGCCGCGCCAGCCTGATGGTGGCACATTGTGCCGGGATGGTCGACCTGGTCGCGCTGCCGGTCTGGGTGGGTGTGCTGATCAGCGGCTACGGCCTGGACCCGCAGCAGGCGGGCGGGCTGGCCACGCTGTTCCTCATCGGCGCCGTATGCGCAAGCCTGTTCGTCGCCCCCCGCTCGGCCCGCCTGCCGGCCCGAGCCACGGCGGCCGGCGGCTTTGCCGTCGCGGCGCTGGCATTCGGCGCTGTCGGGCTCGTTAGTGATTATGCGGCGATGGCGGTGCTGCACGTGGTGGCCGGACTGGCCGCAGCAACGGCATTGAGCGTCACGCATGCCACCATCGGCGGCAGCGGCAACCCGCACCGGCTGTTTGCCATCGTCGGCTTTGCACTGGGCGTGTTCGGCATCCTGTTCATGGGCGGCGTGCCGAAGCTCGTGTCCGCGCTGGGCGCGCCGGCGCTGTTCTGGAGCTTCTGCGGCATCATGGCCGTTGCAGCCTGCGTTGCCGCGCTGGGCTTTCCCACGCCGCGCACCGCCAGCACGGGGGCGCAGCGCATTGCCGGCAAATTGCCGCGCGCGGTCTGGCTGGCGGCGCTCGGCGTCAGTTGCATGGCCCTCGTCCAGGCAATGATCTTCGCCTTTGTCGAGCGCATCGGCGCCGAGCGCAATTTCGCCGCGGCTGCCATCGCGGGCGTGCTGATCGCGCTTGGCTTCGTCAATCTGCTTCCGGCACCGCTTGCCGCGTTCCTGCAAAAACGGGTCAATCCGCGCGCGGTGCTGGTGTGCGGTCCCGTGGTCCAGGCGGTGCTGGCCTTGCTGATGACGCAAAGCCAGACCTTCCTGCCTTATGCGGCCGGTGCGGCGTGCTTCGCCGCCGTGATGATCTTCACCCACACCTTTGCGTTCGGGCTGCTGGCCGCACTCGATCCAAGCGGCCGCGCGGTGGGTGCGACACCGGCCATGCTGATGACCGGCGCGGCGATCGGCCCCATCCTCGGCGGCACGGTGGTGAAGCTGTCGGGCTATGCGAGTCTCGGGCTGGCCGCGGCCGGGATCGCCGCCTGCGCGGCGGTCTGCTTCCTGCCGGGCCGGGCGGACCGGGCGGTGCTTTCACATTCCTGAGCCGGGATGCGGATTGGCCTCGCCGGTTCCGACCAGCAAGGCCGGCCTGGCCGCGTTTCAGCCCAGCCGGCCGCACGCCTGGGCCAGGCGCCCCAGGTCGATGGCCGGCGGGTGGAAGGCGGGCTGCGCGGCCTGGGCCGGACTGGCCTCCTGTTGCGGCGCGCTGTCGCGTTGCAGGACCACGGCGGAGGCTCCCGCCACGATGGCGATGCCGGACAGGGTAAGTGCAAGTAGTGTCATGACCGTCTCCGATATTTTTTATCGTCCTCCGCAGGCTCGCGCAGGGACCTGAGTCAATACTAGACCTCGGCCGAGGGCCACACCAATGATTTTCATGGATACCAGCAATCTGTTGCAGCTTGTGCCGGAGGGGCACCCGAACGGCGTGCTGGCGGCACGCATCTTGCCCGGGGCCGGGTGCGTTCACAGCATGCGCGCCACCTCGGACACCAGGATCAAGCCTGCAACAGTCCTCCTGCCGGACCGCCAATAGTCCGGCATCGCCCCGGAAACTGTGGGATCATGCGTGGCCTCAGCCGTTGCCACTCATTGAACAGTCCTTGCCTCATCCCATGATTTCATCCGCCAGGCTCGCCGACCGCGCGAGTTCCGAAGCCCGTTTCGAGGCGCTGTTCGAGCAGGCGCCCGTCAGCATCCAGGTCCTCGCGGCCGACGGCCGCACCTTGCGCGTCAACCAGGCGTGGGAAGACCTGTGGCAGATCCGCCGCGGCACCTCGTTGATGGCCCATGTGCTGAGCGCCGGCTATAACGTGCTGACCGACGCGCAGTTGCTGGCCGGCGGTATTACGCCCTACCTGGCGCGGGCGTTCGCCGGCGAATCAGTCGAGATCCCCGCCATTCGTTACGACGTCACGGCGCTGGGGCAAGGCGGCCCGGCGCGCTGGGTGACGGCGCGCGCCCACCCGATCAAGGCCAGCGATGGCACCCTGCTCGAAGTCGTGCTGATGCACGAGGATATTACCGACCGGATCGAGGCCGAGACGGCCCTGCGCGTTCGCGAAGAACGCTTTCGCCTGCTCGTGATGGCGACGTCGCAGATCGTCTGGACCAATACGCCGGACGGGCGCGTGCTGGAGGATTCGCCGTCGTGGCGCGCCTTCACAGGCCAGACCTACGAACAATGGCGCGAGTTCGGCTGGCTCGATGCGCTGCATCCGGAGGACCGCGCCGGCGCCATCGCCTTGTGGACCAGCTGCGTCGCCAGCCAGACTGTGTTTGAAACGCGCTACCGCCTGCGCAAGGCCGATGGCCAGTACCGCTGGATGGCCGTCAAGGGCCTGCCGATCGTGGATGCCCATGGCGGCGTTCGCGAGTGGATCGGCGCCAACACCGATATCCATGAGCGCGTGATGGCCGAGAACGAACTGGCCCAGCGCCTGGAGCGGGAGAAGCGCAATTCGGCCCTGCTCGCCAAGGTGGCGCAGGCTTCGCGCAGCCTGCACACGGCGCTGTCGAGCAAGGAAATCGCCCAGGCCCTGGTGGTGAAGGTGCGCGACATCCTGCAAGTGCATCAAGCCGTGGTGTCGCTGACCGAAGGCGACAGCTGGCTGCAGGCGATCAATGCAGTGTCGTTGTCGGACAAATACGCGCGCTACCGGGACTATGCAGCCAGCACGGAAGGCACCGGCATCTATGCCGAGGTGTGCCGAACCAATCAGGTGATGCGGCTGACGCAGGCGGAACTGGCGGCGCATCCGGCGTGGAAAGGGTTCGGCAGCCACGCTGGCGAGCACCCGCCAATGCGCGGCTGGCTGGCCGTGCCGCTGGTCGACCGGACAGGCCGTAATATCGGCCTGATCCAGGCATCGGACAAGGCCGATGGAGAATTCACGGCCGAGGACGAATCGATCCTGATGCAGTTGGCCTCGCTGGCAGCCAACGGCTTCGAGAACGCGCGCCTGTACGGCTCGCTGCAGGAGCAGGACCGGCGCAAGGACGAATTCCTGGCCATGCTGGCGCACGAGCTGCGCAACCCGCTGTCACCGATCTCGTCCGCCGCGGACATGCTGCGCCTGGGCGGCGCCAGCGAGGAACGGGTGCGCCGCGCGAGCGAGGTCATCAGCCGCCAGGTGCGGCACATGAGGTCGCTGGTGGACGACCTGCTCGACGTGTCGCGCGTCACCCGCGGCCTGATCGAACTCGCTCGCGAACCGGTGGATATCATGGCCGTTCTCGGCAGCGCCGTCGAGCAGTCGATGCCCTTGATCGATGCCCGCGGCCATGCGCTGGCCGTGGATGGCGCGGTGCGGGATGCCCGGGTACTGGGCGACTACAACAGGCTGGTGCAGGTCTTCGTCAACCTGCTCAACAATGCCGCCAAGTACACCCCGCGCGGCGGCCGTATCGCGCTCACGGTGGCGCGCCAGGGCGGCACTGTCGGCATCGATGTGGCCGACAACGGCATTGGCCTGGATGCCGACCTGCTGCCCCATGTGTTCGAGCTGTTCACGCAAGGGGAACGTTCGCCCGACCGGACCCAGGGCGGCCTGGGCGTCGGCCTCGCGCTGGTGCGCAACATCGTCACCTTGCACGGGGGCACAGTCAGCGCCCGCAGCAACGGTGCCGGCACCGGGAGCACCTTTACGGTCACGCTGGACCTGGTGGACGCCGCCGAGCCGCCACGCTAGAAGAAGCGACGTTCCTGCAGTGCCTGCGTGAACGGGCTGGCCCCGAAAGACTCTTCGGGCATCACCAGTTCCCATCCGATGCCCTGCCGGCGTTCGCGCGACTCGCACACGGCAGGCACCGCGAACGTTCGCCGTTCGTCGGCCGCCGGCAGCCGTATCGAAGCGTCAGCGCGACGGAGCGATGCGTTCCAGTTTGCGGTCAAGCGCATTGGAGCGCTGCTCCATGCCATGTTCGGCCTGGTGGAGCTTGCGTATGCTTGCATCGTCGATGGCGATGCCACCCGGGGGCACGATGCGTGGCGTGATGACGACGATGGTTTCGGTCGTGAGGCCGCCATCGTCCGTGCTGGAAAACGCCTTGCCCACCACGGGCAGGTCGGAAAGGAACGGCAGGCCCTGGCGGCGATAGGTGCGGCTGTTCTTGATCAGGCCACCGATCAGTACCCCTTGGCCATCGTTCGCCACCAGCTGCGTATTGACTTCCGTGGTCTTCTTCGAAGGAATGCCCGCCGATATGCTGCCCGAGCTCACTTCCGGCCGCACCTTCAGCAGAATGCGGCCGTCGGCATCGACCGAGGGTGTCACGCGCAGGATCACGCCCGTATCCAGGAACTCGATCGACTCGGACGTGACGTTGTTGATCGTTGTCGTCAGCCTGTAACCGAGCCGATCGCCCACGTTGGTGGTGGCTTCCTGGTCCTCCAGCGCCAGCAGGCGTGGCGTGGCCAGCGTGTGCACCCGCCCCTTGTTGCTGAGGGCACTCAGGTATGCATCGATGCTGTTGTTGACGAGACTGAAGTAAAAGCGCGGCCCCGTGCGGTTGGCGAAACCGGTTGCGCCGACCACGTCGGGTCCGTTGCCGTTGAACACGCGCGACCAGTCGATGCCGAAGTTCTCGGCCTGGTCGAGCGTGATCTCCAGGATTTTCGCCTCGATCAGGATCTGCTGCGGCGCCACGTCGATGGCGCGCAGCGCCTGCGTGGCGCGGGCGATACCCGCTTCGGTCGATTCGATCACCACGCTGCGGGTCTGTTCCAGTACCGTTACGGTGCCGAGCGCACCCACCTGGCGGGCCAGGATCTCGCCGACCTTCTTCACGTCGGCGTAGCGTACCTTCAGCGACGCCACCTGGACACCGGCAGCCTCCTTCGCGCCGGTCTTCGGATCCGAGATCAGGAAGCCGCCGGCCCGTTCGATGACCGTATAGCCACCTGCCTCGGCAATGGCGTGGATCGCTTCGCGTACCGTCAGGTCGTACAGGTTGATCGACACATTGCCGGCCACGCCACGACCCAGCACGACGTTGATGCGGGCCGTGCGCGAGATCATGTTGAACAGGTCGGCGATCGGGGTATCGCGGAAGGTATAAGACATCACCGTGGCCGGCTCGGGAGCAGCAGGCCTGGCGGGTTCTGCCGGCATCGCCGGCGCGGAGGCACCCAGCTGCAATGCGCACAGCAGGGCCAGTAAGGTCGGTTGGTGCCGGAGCTTCATTCGGTTTCCTTGTCATGCGGGCGATCCTGCCCAGGGTCGCCCATCACGAGCAGTTGTTGCCGGCCGCCGCGCGCCACCAGTACACCGCGTTCGTCGATGCGCAGCACGGTGTAGCCAGGGCCACGGTCGCCGACCGCCACTATCCCGCCGTCGATGTCGGCCAGCGAACGGGTGCCGTTCAGGATCAGCGCACGCAAGCGCAGCGGTTCCGGCGGCACCTTGGCCGCTGCAACGGGAGGCGGTGCGGCCGGCGCGGGCCGCGCGAAGGGGTCGCGCAGCTCCGCTGCGGAGCTGGGGAGCGCGGTGGACAGCAGCAAAATGACGAGCAGGTATCTCATGGTGCGGATGGCGGGCCGTAGATGGCCAGTTGCAGCATGACCTTGCGCTGGGCGCCGGCCTGGCCGGGTTGCATGGCCAGTCGCACGATGCCGACCGTGGGCTGGCTGCGTTCGAGTTCGGTTATCCAGGCCTGGATGGCCTGGTAGGTGCCGATCGCGGCGATGTCGACAGTCTGCTGGCGCAGGCCCGCCACGGACTGCTCGGCGCCCTGTGCCGCCGAGGACACGGCGACCCCGTTCAGCCGCGCGGCCTCGCTTGCCGCGCCGATCAGCACGAGCGGGGTGGGTGGCAAGATCGGCCGGCCGACGGCGGCGGGCGGCACGGGGCCGGTGCGCACGGCGGGAATGGCAGCAGCAGCTGCCTGCAAGGCCGTCAACGCCGCGCGCTGCTGGCGCCAGGCGGCCAGCGGCGCGCGCACGCCGGCGCTCCAGGCGAGCATCGCAGCAATTGCCACGATGCCGATGCAAAGCAGGTTCAGCTGCCGCGCCGGCAGCATGCCCAGCGCGGTCCGAAGGCGCGCGCTCATGGCCGATCCTCCCAGGCCAGCGTGACAATGGCATCGAAGGCGATTTCATCCGTGTCGCCGGCGGCACCGCTCGAGCGCAACTGCACGCTGCCCACGCCGGGCGCGCGGCCGAGCTGCTCCAGGAACGCAGTGACGGCGGCATAGTCCAGCGCCTGGCCGGACAGTTCGACGATGCTGGCCGACGCCGGCACCTTGACCGGCATGGCGGCGGCCTTGCCCGATCCGATGGGAGCACCCTCCGCAAGCGGGGAACCGCGGCGCAGCATCATGTTTGTCAGCCAGGCGCCGCGTGGCAGGGCCACGTCGATGGCTTGCGCCAGGGCTGCCAGCTCGCCCTCGCGCCGCAGCGCCCTCAGCAGCGCATCGCGCTCCGAACGCTGTTGCATGTCGCTCCGGGCGCTGGCCTCGCGCGCCTGGTCGGTCTGCGCCTGCATTGCCGCCGCGCGCAGTCTCGCCGCCTCGCGTTCGAAAACCACCGTCCGCCAGCGCAGCCACCCGCCGGCCAGCGCGCCGGCAAGCACCACGATGGCAAGTGCCAGGCCCGTGCGGCGCAGTACACGGCGCACGCGGATGCCGGTGCGGTAGCTGCGCGGGATCATGTCGATGTCAGCCATCGAGGCCTCCGCGCAGCGCCAGCCCGGCCGCCAGCGCGACCGGGGTGGACAGTTCCACAGCCTGCCCTGCTGGCAGTGCATGGTCGAAAGCGCCCAGCGGATCGAGCAGGTGGACTGGTACGTCGATCAGTTCGCCGATACGATCGCGGATATCGGGATAGCGCGCCAGGCTGCCGTTCAGGTACAGGCGGCAGATCGAGCTGCCGCGCGTACGCGACGCAACATAGACCTGCGTGTGCGCCAGTTCGTCGGCCAGCGCCCGGCAATCAGCATGCAGGATTTCGCGAATTGCCCGGGCTAGCTCGTCATGCGCGTTGCCGCGGCCGCCTATGCCATGTTCGCGCATCAGGTGGGTGGCCGTGTCTGGCGGCAGGTCGAGCGCCGCCGCGAGGCTGCGCGCAAGGCGGCTTTCGCCGAAATCGATCTCGCGGTCGAGCATCAGGCGGCGCCCCCAGATCACCGTCAGGTAGCTCCTGGCGGTGCCGAAATTGAGCAGCGCCACCGATTGGCCGACCTCGTTGCCATGCATCGTCGCCAGCAACCGGCCGATCGCGGTGGGGCCGATATCCAGCGCCACTGGTTCGAGGCGGGCGGCTTCCAGCCTGGCCAGGTAATCCAGCACGCGCGACCGGGGTGCGGCGGCGACCAATACCTGCCGCTCCGTACCATCGGCATCGGCGCCGCGTACCTGGTAATAGTCGAGCACGTGGTCGGCGGCGCCGTTGCCCAGCTGCTCGGCGGCCGCCCTGGCCACGGCCTGCGCTTCCGGCTGCCCTGCCGCCACGTTCACCGTGAGCGGCAGGATGCGCACGTCCGCCGGTGGCAGGGCCGACACTACGCGGCGGCCCGCGAACGGTGCCGAGGCCAGCGCGGCATCGACAAAGCGGGCCAGCTGTCTCGGCGCAGCGAACAGTTCCGCGCGCGGCACCGGGTAGCGGACCGAGGCTGCCGCGCGCAGGCGCCAGCGTCCATCGTGCACGTCGGCCTGCACCAGGTTCAGCCGGTTGGCGGCGAAGTCGGCACCGATCGGGCGCACCGCCGTTCGCATGCCCGAGGTGCGCAAGCCGGCCAGCAGATCGCGCCTGAATTTCATGCCGTCACCTGCGCGGCGCCAAGCCGCACGTGCGCACCGCCAGCCCGCTTGGCAGCGTACAGCAATTCATCTGCCTGGGCGTAGGCGACATCGAGCGTGCAGGCGCCGGCCGCATCGAGCGCGATCATGCCGGCGCTGATCGTGGGAAGCGGCGTACCCGGCGGCGCGCCAGCGACCGCGCGCACGGCGGCGTCGGCCAGCATGCCTTCCAGCCGGGCCAGCGGAGCCGGCCTGCCCGCCAGGATGAAGGCGAACTCGTCGCCGCCGAGGCGCACCAGGCATTCCAGATCTCCGTCCAGATCCGCAAAGGCCGCGGCAAGCGACTGCAGTACCTGGTCACCATGGCGATGGCCGAACGTATCGTTCAAGGGCTTGAACTGGTCGATGTCGAGCAGGCCGAAGCAGGCCGGGGTGCCGGACTGCGCATGCGCGACAACGATGTCCGCAAAACGGCGCTCCAGGTAGCGCCGGTTCCATGCGCCGGTCAGGTGATCGCGCTCGGCCAGGCTGGCCATGTCGGCGCTCGCGCGTTCCAGGCCGAAACGTGCCGCCAGGTCGCGCTTGCGCAGGCTCAGCGTGCGCGCCACCAGCGCCAGCGACAGCAGCGATGCCGTCACCATGGTGAATTGCAGCGCCCAGGGTTCCACGTCGCCGAAGCGCAGCCGCGTGAAGAACGTCAGCGAGGTAAACATCGCGTAGATCGCCAGGCTGGTGAGCGCGGCTTCGCGCATGCCCCACGGCATGAGCGGGATCAGCATGTGCAGCGTGGCCACGCTGAGCAGCACCATCACGTGCAGCCGGCCCGATTCGCGCGCCAGCAGCACCAGGGCGGCTGCGCAGATGACCAGCAGCGCCATTGCCAGCAGGTTCAGGGCCTGGACGTCGCGCACCCGTGCCGCGGAAAAGCGGATGTGCAGTGCCAGCGCGGCAAGCAGCAGGTAAGTGTGCGTGTAGGCGCGGCCGAGGTCGAACCAGGCGGCGAAAGCGCCGGCCTGTGCCAGGAACAGCAGGGCAGCCGCGGCGAGCAATGCGACGCCCTGGCGGGTATCGCGCTCGATGTGCGGGGTGGCGTAGTCAGCGAGTTCCTGCGGGGCGAAGCCCGTGGAGGACCACAGGGCTGGCAAGGCGTCCGCTAGCGTTCGCAGCGGAGGCGGGGCGGCGAAAAATGGCATGATGGATCTCATAGGTTGACCTGCTAGCAGGCTTTGGCGGTAGTCACCCGAAGCACGGGGCGCTGGCTGGCGGTCGCGTCGCGGCTGTGGAACACGGCCGACGGGCCGGCGGTCGCCATGCGCAGCAGCATGCCGTAGTTGGCAAGGCGGCCGCTGACCCAGCCGTCCACCAGGCCCGTCACGTCGAACGAGACCGTGGTGCCGCTGGTACCCGCGACGGCCGCGGTGACGACCGGCGTGTCGCCAAAGTCGCCGCCGGTCCAGCCGGCAAGGTAGAGCCGGGCATAGCGCCAGGTCGCCGTGCCATCCCACTGCGTCTTCACCCGGTGCACGGCAACGTGGTGCCCGGTGGCGATGGCGCCGCTGCGGGTGACGGTCAGGGTGGCGGACAGTACCCTCGTCTCCCTGTTGATCTCGCTGGCGGGCCAGAACAGCAGCGCGTGCGACGCGTCCGGCGCCAGCGACAGCCGCGCATTGTTGCTGTCAGGCTGGACAATGCTGGCGGCGATCGTGGTGTCGATCGCGGCGCCGCCGAGATCGACGGACGTGGACTTCTTGCTGAAATCGACCAGGGTGGCATTCCTGCGTTCGATCGTGCGTTCCGTGCCATCGCCGGTCTCGCCACGCGCCACGATGTCCAGGTTCTTCGAGCCCACCCGGTTGACGTCCGCGCGGAACTTCCCCGGTCCGAAAGAGGTGAGCGGCACCGACGCATGGGTGCAGCCGGCCGCCCCGTTGCTCCAGATGGCCGCCGCCGCCGCCGCTTCGGCAAGATACCCGGCGGCGCGGCTGTCATAGTCGCTTTTCACGGATGCGGCATCCATGCCGGCCGCCCGGTTCATGCCGAACGCCAGCGCGGCCAGCGTGGCCAGGAGCAGCGCCACCATCAACAGCAGTGCGCCGCCCTGGCGGCGGCATGGCAC
Source organism: Pseudoduganella sp. jia 9 (assembly GCF_055502615.1). Classification (NCBI taxonomy): domain Bacteria; kingdom Pseudomonadati; phylum Pseudomonadota; class Betaproteobacteria; order Burkholderiales; family Oxalobacteraceae; genus Pseudoduganella; species Pseudoduganella sp. jia 9. The sequence continues at coordinate 80,774 of NZ_JBUPWE010000007.1, forward strand.
CCCGCGCATCATGGCAGCCCTTCCGACGACAGTTTTCCCAGGCGCACCATGCGCGTGCGCGTCACGGTGCTGCCGTCGGCGCTCAGCGTCAGTTCGATGCCCAGCAGGGGCCGGCCGTCGACCACTTCCGGCGCAGTGAGCCGGAACGCCGTCACGTTGGTGGCGATGGTGCTGATGCGTGTCGGGGATGCGCGGGGATCCGTTTCGACCAGGTCGGTGCCGGCCAGCGCATAGCGGACCGGCGCCAGCCAGGAGGCCGCTGGCACGCTTGCCCCCGCTGGAAATGCCTTTTCTTTTTCGACTTCGGCGGCGCGTGCAACGATGCGGCCCAGCGCAAAGCGCGCATCGCCATTCAGGTCCAGCGCCGTGCGTGCGCTGCGCGCGCTGTCGGCGCCGGTGCGCAGCAGGTCCGCCAGCGGCAATACCAGGATGGCGGCGATGGCGAGGCCGCCCAGCAGTTCGGCCAGCGTGAACCCGGCCTGTGCGCGGCGCCGGCTCATCGCGTCACCAGAGTTACCAAAGGGAAAGCATTGCCGGCCCCGGTATCGGCCAGGCGCACGCCCACATACAGCAGGTTGTCGCCGGCGCCAACGGTGCCCAGCCGGACCGTATCGTCGTTGCCGTAGCGTGCAATGAACACATTGATCGCGGGGCAGGCCTCGCCCGCCGCGGTCGAATATGCGGAACGTGCCGTCATGCTGCCGGCGGCCGCCAGCAAGCGTGCGTAGGGTTCGCCCAGTACCGTTTCCATCCGCGCGCTCACGCAGTCCAGGTCGCGGTCGGCCTGCGCGGTGTTGCCGGGGGCGGCGATGGCGCCACGCAGCGCGTTCGCTGCCGGTACCAGGCAGACAGACAGCAGCAGCAGCGCGATCACGGCTTCCACCAGCGTCATGCCGGCGGCCGCCCGCCGCGGGGGGCAGGAATGAGGCGAATGGGACATATTGTCAGGAAGTTGTGACGCGGCCAGTCACGCCAACGGTGACCGTACGCACGGTATTGCCGATGCGGACGACGATGGCGCCGGTTGTCAGCGCCTGGGTGCGGGTCTCCGCATCACCACTGCCCCGCACCGGCATGCCATTGGCATCGAAGGCCACCTCCGCTGCCGAGGCGCCTCCGGCAAACGCGAAGCTGCATCCGGCCAGGGTCGCGTTGCTGCCCGCCGGCGTCGTGGCCAGCGGCACCGAGTACGGCTGCCGGTTGCCCGGATGCCGTACCGTCGAGTCGAACACGATCGGACCCAACGGCACCCCACCGACCACGCGCAACCGGTTCAGGTGCTGTTCGCAGCGGACTTTCCGCAACTCGCCGGTGCGCAGCGCTTCGTTGCGGGCAAAACGCAGCGCGAGCGCGACTTCGCCCGCGGCGGCATCAGCCCGGAATTCGGCCACCGGCGCGGCAGAGGGAATAGCCGCCGCAGCAGCGATCGACAGCACCGCGCAGACGGCCAGCATTTCAGCCAGCGTGTAGCCGGTCGGTCGCCAGCGCATCGCTTCGGGAAAAAAATCAGCGCAGCGAGTACGCGCGTTCGTCAGGATCCTCCGCCGTGCTGTTCATGATGAACTGGCCCGAAACGGTGTCGTAGGCCCAGCCGCCGGCGGCCGTGGCAACAATCGGCACGCCGGTGCTCTGCACGACGATCGCCGTGGAGTTGTTGATCGGCTCAGTCGGGATGCCCTGGCGCAGGTAAGGGCCGTAGCGGAATTGGCCGCCCGCTACGGTACAGGTCTGGCCCTCACGGTTCGACGGCAACCGCATCTGCTCCTGGAACGCCAGGACCGAGCCGGGTTCGCCGGTGCCAGCCACGCCGCCATTCGGGCACTCCGCGTCACCGCTCGATGCTGTCGCACCCGGGAAGACAAAATTGGCGTGCTGCGCGCGGTATTGCTCAATCGCGCTGCGCACGGCAGACAGGTTGGCATCGAGCGCAGCGCGTTGCGCGTCACCCGCAGAGGCCGAAAACTGCGGAATCGCGATCGCCGCCAGGATCGCGAGGATGATCACCACGATGAGCAGTTCGATCAGGGTAAAGCCGGCCGCGGCCGCGCGCTTGAAGGTCATTCGCATCATGTTCTCTGTGGATAAAAAAACAACTTTGTTGGATTTATTTATAGAAATATCTAATTCCGTAGGGTAACATGAACCCATGCTATTACCGGCGCGAACTTTCAATTGTGTGCTCTATTTGTCGCACATCTGTAACACGTCAGTGCACCGCACGTGACAATTTGAAAATAGGCAGAATCAGGGAACTGACGATCGTGCCCACCATGACGCCCATGACCAGCAGCATCACCGGTTCGGCCAGTTTCGACAGCCGCGCGAGCTGGCGCGTCAGCTCGCGGTCGTAGGAGTCGGCGATGCGGGCCATCACCCGGCCCAGCGTGCCGGTCGCTTCCCCGGTGGCGATCATCTGCCGCACGGCGACGGGGACGAACGGAGTATCCTCGAAACCCGCGGCGATCCCCTTGCCCTCCGTGACGTCGGCTTCCAGCGCGAGGATGAATTGCTGGATGTCGGCGTTGGGCACCACGGCGCGGCAGGCTTCCAGCGTTGCCAGGATGGTAACGCCCCGCTCCAGGGAAATGCCCATCACGCGCAGCAAGCGGGTCATGTAGATCTTGGCGAAGATGTCGCGGACCAGGGGCGCGCGCAGCTTCATGCGGTCGATGCCGGCCTGCACGTCCGGCCTGCGGGTCAACAGCCAGCCACCACCGCAGAGCATTGCAACGGCGCCCGCGACGAGCGCGCCGTGCTGCGTCAGCACATTGGAGAGCGCGAGCAGCACGCGCGTGGTCCATGGCAGCTGTTCATGGATCGACGCGAACAGCGGGGAAAATTTCGGAAACACCGACACCAGGATGAACAGCACCACGGCGCCGGAAAACGCCATCAGGAACAGCGGATACGAGAGCGCCGAGACCAGCGTGGCGCGCAGCCTTTCCTCGTTTTCATCCATCTCCACCAGCTGGACCAACACCTGGCCGAGGAAGCCGCCGGCCTCGCTGGCCGCCACCAGGTTCACGTACGTAACCGGGAACAGCGAGTGCTTCGCCAGCGCCTCCGAAAAGCGTGCGCCGGCCAGGATATCGTCCGACACCGTGGCGATCATCTGCCGCAGCTGGGGCTGGTCGCTCTGCTGGAGCAGCGACTGCAGCGCGGCGTGCAGTGGCACGCCGGTTTCCAGCAGCAGAGCAAGGCGCTCCGTGAACATGACGCGCTCGCGCACGCCGGGCGGCCGTTCGCCGAAGCTGAGCTTCAGCGCCGCGCGCGGCGCAGCGGCGGACTCTGGCGGGTCGAGTTCGATCGGCATGTGGGGATCTGTGTTACAGGCTGTGCACCGCGCGGGCGATTTCTTCCGGGGTCGTGTAGCCGTCGAAGGCGCGAGACATGCCATCGGCGTACAGGTCGTGGTGACCGGTGGCATTCACATGGGCCGCCATCTGGTCCTTGCTGGCGTTCGCCACGATCATGCGCTGCAGGTCGGTGTTCACCTCCAGCAGCTCATAGATGCCCATGCGTCCCTTGTAGCCGGAGTCGTAGCACGCCGGGCAGCCGCGGCCGCGCACCAGGCGCAGATCGCCCTTGCCGCGCCAGCGGTACGCGGCCGCCGCTTCCGGCGTGGCCAGGTAGCTGGTGCGGCAGCCCTGGCACACGCGGCGCACCAGGCGCTGCGCCATCACGCCGATCAGCGCCGACGACAGCAAGTACGGTTCCACGCCCATCTCGACCAGGCGCGACACGGCGCCCAGCGTATCGTTGGTGTGCAGCGTAGTCAGCACCAGGTGCCCCGTCAGCGCGGCCTGCACCGCGATCTCGGCGGTCTGGCGGTCGCGGATCTCGCCGATCATGATGATGTCGGGATCCTGCCGAAGCACGTGCTTGAGGATCTTCGGGAAGGTCAGCCCGATCGCATCGTTGACCTGGTTCTGGTTGATGATGTCGAGCTGGTATTCGACCGGATCCTCGATCGTGACGATGTTCTTCTCGATGCTCTTCAAGTGGCTGATCGCCGCGTACAGGCTGGTGGTCTTGCCGCTGCCGGTGGGCCCGGTGACCAGGATCAGGCCGTGACTGCGCCCCAGCAGGCGCTTGAACGCCGTGACCGCGCCGTCGTTCATGCCCAGCTTGTCCACGTCGAGGATCGACTGGTTCTTGTCGAGCACGCGCAGCACCACCTTTTCGCCGTAGATGCCGGGCAGCGACGAAAAGCGCAGGTCGACGGTGCGGCCCTGCGTCGCTACCTGGATGCGGCCGTCCTGCGGCAGCCGGCGCTCGGCGATGTCCAGGTTGGCCATTACCTTCAGGCGCGACACGATGGCCGGGTGCTGGTCCGCTTTCGGCGCCATCACTTCGTACAGGATGCCGTCGATGCGCAGGCGGATGCGTGCGCGATTGCGCGAGATCTCGATGTGGATGTCGCTGGCGCTGTCGCGGATGGCCCGCTGGATCACCGCGTTGACCATGTTGATCACCGGGCTGGCGCCGGCCATCTCGTCGATCTGCGTATAGTCGTCGGGGATCGTCGACTCGATCAGTTCGAGGTCGCTGGCCTCCGTGTGCACGAACTCGGGCAGCACGCCGCCATAGGCATCGTCGGCCACGCGGCGGATATCGGCCGGCGGCGCGATGGCAATGCGGATGCGGCAGCCCGTGCGGCTGCGCAGCTCGTCGATATGGTGGATCGCCTGGGGATCGGCGCTGGCCACCGTCAGCGTGTCGCGCACCTGGAACAGCGGGAGCACGTTCAGGCGGCGCGCGGTGTCCTTGTCCAGGATGGCCAGCGCGGCCGGGTCATACAGCCCGGCGCGCAGGTTGACGTAAGGCAGGCCGAGCTGGTCGGCCAGCGCGCCGTACAGCGCCGCCTCGGATATCCACTTGCGCTCGACCATGATCAGGCCCATGCGCTTGCCGGTCTGTTCCTGCAGGCGCGCCGCCTCGGCGACCTGTTCGGCGGTGGCGGCGCCCCGCTCGACGAGGATGTCGCCCAGCTTGCTGCCGGACTCGCGCGGGTGCCGCGCCGCCGCCGCCCGGGTATCGAACGGCGGCAGCTCCTCCTGCAAGCCGGTGGCGGCCAGGATCTCCTGCAGCAGCGGATTCGGGTAAGCCAGCTTGAGCCACCCGCCCAGGCCCGCCAGCCGGCCGGCCATGTCGGCCATCATGCCCAGAGCGCGGCCGGACAGCAGCGGCACCTTGCCAAGGTCGATGACGATCGACACCTGGTGCTGGCCGATGCATTCGTTCAGCGCCGCCTCGAGCGCGCGCACGGCCTCGTCGGCCACGAGCGCGGTCACCGGCGCGAGATACGTCATCGCGCCGATTCGGCTGCGGGTGATCGTCTCCCCGCCGGCAAGCCCGGTCGTCATGCGGCCGCGGTCTCCGGCCTGGTGTCGCGGGCGATGCCGAACGCGGCGATCCACTCCGGCTCGGCGCGGCACAGCTGGGCGAAGGCATCGACGACACCCGGGTCAAGCTGCATGCCGGCCACCCGCGCGATCTCGGCCATCGCCACCTCATGGCTGCGGCCGGCGCGGTAGGCACGGGAGCTGGTAATGGAGTCGTACGTGTCGGCCACCGCGATGATGCGCGCGTTATAGGGAATGTCGTTGCCCTCCAGGCCATGCGGGTAGCCGGTGCCATCGTACTTTTCCTGGTGGTGCCGGGCGCCCGGCACCGCGCCCTTCAGCCGGTCGATGTGGCGCAGGATCTCGTAGCTGCGTTCCGGGTGCACCATGATGAAGGTGAACTCGTCGCGCGTCAGGCGGCCCGGCTTGCACAGCACCGCGTCGGGTATGCCGATCTTGCCCACGTCGTGCAGCAGTGAACCCCAGAACAGGTTGTCCAGCTCGCGCGGAGGCAGGCGCAGCGCCCTGCCGATCTCCATCGAGATATGGTGCACGCGCTCGGAATGGCCGCGGGTGTAAGGGTCCTTGGCCTCTACCGCCTCGATCAGCGCGGCCGCCATCTGCTGGTTGAATTTGCTCGTTTCGGCCAGCATGCTGTGCATGCGCGACAGGCTCGACAAATGGTTGGCCAGCACTTCGCCCAGCTTGCGGTCGCTGTTCGTGAAGTCGGCCTTCTCCGCGTGGTTCAGCAGCACCAGGATCGCCACCACGGATTTGTCCTGGAACACCGGGCAGCACAGGATCTTGAATGGCATGTCGGTGAAGATATAGGCGCGGCGCGGATCGGTCGCATCGTTCATCACGATCGGCTGGCGCGAGGAGTGCGTAAAGCGATAGAGGTCGCCGCGCATCTCCACCAGCACCAGGTCGAGGTTGTGGATCGGCGCCGAGAGATTGGTGGCCGAGACGCACAGGTTGTCGCCCGGCTTGATGAAGGCAGCCACGTCGGCGTTCATGTGTTCGGCCCAGCTTTCCAGCAGGCCGCCGAACACGTCCTCGCCACTCGTCATTTCCTGGACCTGGCGATCGATCGCGTAGACCAGGTGCAGTTCTTCGTAGCGGTCGGACAGTTCGCCGGCCATTGCGTTCAGTTCGCCGTGCGTGACGAAGTCGTCACCGATCGTCGCGGCGATGTCTTCCAGCGCCTCGGCCAGCGCATCCCACTCGAATGGGGCCGCCGCCGTTCCGTCGACGCGGGCAACGCGCACGGCGAGCCAGCCGAGCGTGCGGCCTTTCGACCTGACCGGCTGGTACAGCAGCGTGGCATCGGGCGTATCGTGCCGCTGCATGCCGTCGCCATCTGCCTGCCATGCGAACCCTTGCGGGTTCAGGTGCAGCAGCCAGTGCTCCAGGTCGGCGTGCTCCGGCGCAGTCCAGCAGGGCACGCCGGCAGCGTCGCAGATTGCCAGCGCCTGGTCGGCGCCGGTGATGCGCTGCAGCCAGCGGGCGTGGCGGGAATGATCGAGACTGGACAGGAAACTACGCGGCATGGCTGGACTCCAACGGGTTGCTCTCTGCCTCACGGGCAGCGAAGTGGCGCCCCAGCCGCGCCACCAGCTGGCGCGGACTGAGGGGTTTTTCAAGAAATTCGGTATGGGGCAGTTCGCGCGCCCAGGCACGCTCGTCGAGCGCCGTCATCGATGTCATCACGAGGATCAGGAACGAATGGTCCGGGTACGTGCTGCGCGCCAGCGGGCACAGCGTGCGGCCATCCATGCCATCCATCTGGATATCGCTGATCAGTACATCGGGCAGGCGCTGGGCCATCGCCGCCAGCGCGGCATGGCCGTCGCTGGCAGTGGCCACGCTGTAGCCTTCGCGTTCCAGTGCCAGCCGCAGCACACGCAGCACGTGCGGCTCGTCGTCCACGAGCAGGATGTGATATTGGGTCATAGGACAGGCGCGCCGCTTGCGACAGGCGCGCTTTTCAGGTAAATGGAGAACGTGCTGCCGATGCCCAGTTCGCTGTCGACGACAATCCGGCCATGGTGCAGTTCGACGATCTGCGCAGCCAGGTACAGCCCCAGACCATGGCCGCCGCGGGCGGCCGGCGTGCCGCTTTCACTGACACGGTAGAACTTTTCAAAGATGCGGTCGCGGTCCGGCGCGGCGATGCCGATGCCGGTATCGCGCACGCTGATCACGATCTCGTGGCCGTCATTGCGGGCTGCCAGCGTGACGCTGCCGTCCGGCCGGTTGTATTTGATCGCGTTGGTCAGCAGGTTGTTCAGCGCGATGCGGAACAGGTCCTTGTCGATGGTGACCGCGTCCAGCTCGCGTGGCATGTCGAGGATCACGCTCAGGCCCTTGCCCTGGGCGCGCGGCATCGCCTGGTCGTAGGCGTCGCGCAGCAGGTCGTCGAGCCGCACGCGGTTGCGTTCCGGTGCCATGCTGCCGGCATCGAGCTTGCTGACGTTGAGCAGGTTCCCCACCAGCGCATTCATGCGTTCGATTTCATCCTGGATCACGTTCAGCGATTCCACCCGCAGGCTTTCCTCGTCGCTGTCGGCCAGCATTTCGGCATACATGCCGATCACGTTAAGCGGGGATTTCAGCTCGTGCGACACGTGCGCCACGAAGTCGTTGCCGGCCTGGCGCGCGAGGTGTTCGCGGGTGACGTCGCGCAGCACCACCAGCGTACCGAACACCATGGCACCCTGGCCACCGCTCAGCGGCTGAGCGGTGGCGCACAGTTGCCGGCCTTCCACGCTGGCCGACGCGAATTCCACGCTTTGCGGGCGGGCGCCATCGCGCGAGGCGCCGCTGTAGCGGGCCAGCAGGGCGCGCAACGCCGGATCGCGGCACCAGGCATCGACCGGCTGGCCCAGCAGTGCATCGGCGGACATGCCCAGCAGCGGCTCAACCTTGCCGGAAACGAAGGTGACGTCGCCGCCCGGGTCGAGCATCAGGAGGCCGTCCGGCAGCGAGTGCAGCGCGGCATTGAGCTTCTTGCTGCCATATTGCAGCAGGCGGTTGTCGGCCGTCGAATTGCGTTCGCCCAGTTCTAGCCGGGCGATGCGTTCGCCTGCCTGGGCCAGGTAACCCTGCATGCCCGTCACCAGTTCGCGCACGTCTTCCGCCTTCACGGCAGGCTGCTCCGGCGCGGCAAGCTGGCGCAACTGGTCGTGCAGGCCTGCCAGCGGCGCCATTTCACGCTTGATCAACAGGTAGATCACCGGTACGACAAGGAACATCATCAATGCCAGCAAGGCCAGGAACGATACGTCGCGCGCCAGCACGGCAAAACGCGGCTGATGAAAGCCCACGCGCACGAAAACCGTGCCGTTGCTACGGTCGGCCATCGGGCCATAGAACTCGCGCAGCGCTGGACCAGCCGGGGAAGCGGGAATCTCGCGCTCGGCGAATCCCGCCACCGCATCGGCAGGCAGCGGTGCATGCGGCGTCATGGTGCCGCGGCTCGCCACTTCGGCCAGCGTACGGCCGTCGGCGCCAGCGATCGCGGCATACGCGAAATTGCCATCGTCGTGGTAGGCCAGCAGCGCATTCAGCAGGCCCGTGGTCCTGCCGTCATCGAGCTGCGTCACGGGGATGCCGCTCAATGACTTTGCCAGTGCAACGCCCTTCACCCTCACCTGTGCCGCCTGACTGTCCTGCTGGCGCACAACCAGCAGCGTGACCACGAGTGTGATCGCAGCGAGCGCGCAGGCGATCAGAATGATGCCAATACGATTGAGCTTCATGTCAGGCTTTGGGATGAGAGCGACGGAGGAAGATGCGACTATAGAATGAAAGTTGCAGTGAGGCAAATTGTTTCTGGCGTCGCTGCGCGTGAAACAACAACTTTCGTCGATCTCTTTTTAAGTGAACAACATCGTCAGCCCGCTTGGGGGCATAGTCAGCACGTACGCTGGTGGATGCTGGCGGGTATACTGGCTGCCTGTCCTTCCCACCCCACCCCACCCTGACATGCGTGTGCAATCCCTGAACGGCATTACCCTGGAATCCTTGCTTACCCGCCTGGTCGAGCACTATGGCTGGCACGAGCTGGGCCGCCGCATCGACATCAATTGCTTTCGGAGCGAGCCGAGCGTGAAGTCCAGCCTGAAGTTCCTGCGCCGCACGCCATGGGCACGCACACAAGTGGAAGCACTGTTCCTGGATACCGAATTCCTGAATGATGGGGATGGCCTGGCCTGCCACGAGGCCGGCGCTTCCTGGGGCACGCGGCAGCGGTAAATCCACTCGCCGCCACCCTTGTCGGTGCGGCCGATTGTCCAGCCCACACTGTCGTAGCGCGTGCTTTCCGTGTTGCCAGTCGCATCCAGGTGCCAGATGATCCGGCCCATGGCGTTATGGCGGAACTGCCCGGTCGCGTCGTGCGCATTCACGACGACGCGGGCGTCCAGCCCGGCGTCGGTGTGCTCGCTGAAGGATCCGCCGGCGAAGATCGATGTGACGTAGCGGGTCTGGCTGGTGACGTTGCCCAGCGCATCGTAGGTGTAGTTCTGCACGTAGCCCAACGGATCGACGCTTGAACCATGCGATTGGCGGCGTCGAGACGCTGGTGACGAACAGTGCCTTCCGGGGCCACCGCGTAGAGCAGCTGGCCATGCCGGTCGCAGGCCATCAGGCTGACGCGGTCTTCTACCTTCAGCCGATACCGGACCAACGCCAGACACACCCCGATGTGAATTGAGTCACGAAAAACGGCGAATCGCCAATCCAAAATATGAATGCGTCATATGGATAATAGTGGCTGTTTCACCGAAAGCTCGCGGATTACACTCGGCTCCATCTTGACTCAGCATGGAGAATCTGCATGGCCTTCTTGAGAAATTGCTGGTATGTGGCAGCGTGGGATCACGAGGTGGGCAAGGACGATCTGTTCCGTCGCACGCTGCTGAGCGAACCGTTGATGTTCTTTCGCGATACGGCCGGCGTGCCGCATGCCCTGCTCGACCGCTGCCCGCACCGCTTCGCCCCTCTGTCGAAAGGTACCCACAAGGGCGACTGCGTGAAATGCCCTTATCATGGGCTCGAGTTCGATGCCACCGGCGCCTGCGTCCACAACCCGCACGGCAATGGCGTCATTCCGAAGGCGGCTGTCGTTCGGGCGTATCCGACCATCGAGCGCTACAGCGTGATCTGGGTGTGGATGGGCGACACCGGGAAGGCCGATCCAGCGCTGATCCCCGACTTTTCCTGCATGGATCCGGCAACCAACCATGTTGGCAAGCGCTACCTGCATGCGCGCGCCAATTACGTGCTGGAGACCGACAACATCCTCGACCTGTCCCACATCGAATTCCTGCATCCCGGTACCTTGGGCAGCCCGGGAGTCAAGGACGCGATCACGCGGGTCGAGCAACAAGGCAACCAGGTCACCATCTACCGGAGCACGGTCAACGACCACATGTCGCCCTTCCTCTACGACGCGATGGGACTGCCGCAGGGCATCGCGGTGGACCGGTGGTTCGACGTACGCTGGAATGCGCCGGCCTGCATGCTGCTCGACGCCGGGGCAACCCCAACCGGGGAACCGCGCCAGCACGATCCGGGCGCGCCAATGTTCCCCCACCTGTTCAGCCCTGAAACCGAAAGCTCGACGCATTACTGGTACGCGACAACGATGGCGCGCTCCGCCGGCCCGCACGGCGAAGCCGTCGTGGAGAGCATTGTGGCGGGCGCCAGGCAGCCATTCGAGCAAGAGGACCTGCCGATGCTCGAAGCCCAGCAGGCAGCGATCGGCGACCGCGATTTCTGGTCGATGAAGCCAGTTCTGCTGGCAGGCGATGCCGGTGCGATCCGCGCGCGGCGCGTACTCGACAAGCTGATCGCCGACGAGCTTGGCGCTGGAAACCTTGCATGCTCCGGAGTGGCCAACTGATCGTCCGGGTGGCCAGCAAGCTTCCTTTGCTGGTCGTGGCGCTGGTCGTATGGAGGGCCGTTTCGCGCTGCATCCCGCCGTCGTAGCCGACCTGCGTCGCGTATCGCATAATCGAGGCTGGCCGGGCTTGCGAGTGATGGGTGCGGGCTCGATTGACCTTCCCGAAACACTTGCTCGGCACCGATGAATCGCTAACCCGGGCGTGCGCTTGTCACGCCTTCATGCAGGATGAATGATGATTGCAAAGACCGTTGTGGTAATGATCGGATTTTCAACGATGTTTTCCGCCACCGCTCAGGACCGCTCCCCTTCACAGCCTGATCCGAAAGCTACGGAAGTATGGGCAGCGGAACCCGGGCGCGTCGTTCCGGGCTCCTCGACCAGTGCGCCCTCGGATGCGATCGTACTGTTCGGCGGACAGGATCTTCGCGAATGGGTTTCGACCACATCGCCCGACAAGCCGGCCAACTGGATCGTCAGGGACGGCGTGTTCACCGTGCGCTCCGGCAGCGGCAACATCCAGACCAGGCGGCTGTTCACGGACTACCAGATTCACCTGGAGTGGCGCGTGCCGGCATCGGCGACGGGAAGCGGTCAAGGCAAGGGAAACAGCGGCCTGTTCCTGGCCTCGACCGGCATCGACAGCGGTTACGAGATCCAGATTCTCGACTGCGCAGATAACAGGACATATGCCAATGGGCAGGCAGCCAGCATCTACAAACAGCACATCCCGCTGGTCAATGCGTGCGCCGCTGCCGGAGAATGGCAGACCTACGACGTCATCTGGACCGCACCGCGTTTTGCCAACGATGGCGCATTGCTGTCACCCGCGTATGTCACCGCCCTGCACAATGGTGTACTGGTGCAGAACCATGTCGCGCTCCAGGGAGAGTCGGTATATGCCGGCAAGCCGTCTTATCGCAAACATGGTCCCGCGCCGATCAAGCTGCAGGATCATGGCGATGCGGTCAGCTTCAGGAATGTCTGGGTGAGGCCGCTCTCCGGCACGGCTTCGTTGCCTTGACCGGTGCCAACGGCAAGCCAGAGCCAGCCCTAGTATGTACCCGGGTGCTGAGCGGCGAAGTGGATGCTGCTGGTAACCTGGCGATCCAGCAGCAAGACATCGAAGATCGCCCCCGGTCAAAGCCGGGTGATGCGCTCCCGCTTGGCAGCGATGCCGGCACGTCGAGGCGGTCGGCCTTGCGGCGGGCACGTTGGACACGCAGGCCTGCTGACGCGGAGGGGCGTCACGCCGGCCGCATCGGACCGGCAATGGTCCTGGTTTCCAGCAGCATCAGGGCCTGCTTTGGTTCCAGTTCCGCGAGCCGACGGGCATCCGCATCGCCTGCCAGCCCGATAACGTGGCAGCATTGGTTGCGTCCCGCCGCCTTGGGGCGATACAGCGCCATATCGGCCAGGGCAATGGCGCGTTCCCAATCCAGGGTGGGTGGGGGCACGCCAGCCAGCGGCAGTTCGATCAATCCCGCACTGGCTGTGATGTCCAGCTCGACGCTGCCGGCCTGGATCGGCGCGCTGCCGATCGCTGCCAGGATGCGCGCGCCCAGCATGGCGGCCGGGGCGCCCTGCTTCCCGCGGAAATGGATCACGAATTCCTCGCCGCCCCAGCGCAGCACGGTATCACCGTCGCGCACGGCCTGTTGCAGGCGCCGCGCCACCTCTACCAGCACCTGATCGCCGGCGCCGTGGCCGTGCGTATCGTTGACCCGCTTGAAGTGGTCGATATCGAGGATCATGTAGATGTCGCTCGCCGGCGCATCGGCGCGGCGGCGCTCCAAGGGAACCGCCGCAAGGTCGGCACGCATTTTCTCGACAAAGGAGCGGCGGTTGTACAAGCCGGTCAGCGCATCGCGCTCGGCGTGGTACTCGAGCCTGGTGTTCAGTTCGCGCAACTGACTGTTCGATTCGCCGGCGCGGCGGTACAGCACGAACACGAATCCTCCTACCGCGAGCAGCAGCAGTGCCACCAGTGCCAGGGCCAACTGTTTCAGTTCACGATTGCGGATGTCGGCGTCCTTCAGCAGGTTTTCCTCTTGCAATTGCTGAATGCGGCGGTGGTTCTCGGCTTGCGCGATCCTGTCCTGTAGCGCGGCCACCGCATTGGCGCGGTCGATCGTAAACTGCCTGCGCTCCAGCGCCTGCTGTTCGCGCAGCACCGCCATGCCTTCCCTGTAGAGTCCAACGCGCTCGAGCAGGCTGGCCTTTTCGTCGAGCATGCCGGAAAGCGCCTGCAGGTTGCCATCCTCGCGGAACTTGGCGATCGCGCCGTCCACCAGCGGTCTTGCGGCGGCAATGTCTCCTTGCCCGCCCAGCGCGAAGCCGAGATTTGCCCGCGCCATCAACTGGGCGGACTCGTCGTGGCTGCGCGACGCGACGGCCAGCGCATCGCGGGCCAGTTGCTCGGCCTCGCGCCAGCGGTGGCGGCGCAGCGCCAGGTCGGCCATGTTGCCCAGTACATGCGTTTCCATCACATCGATGCCGCCAGCCCGGGCGATTTCCAGTGCACGCTGGAATGCCGCATGCGCATCGGGGAGCCGGCCGAGGTTGACCAGCACCTGGGCCCGTGTGAAGTGAAGATGGCTGCGCATGCGTGGGCGCAACGCATTGGCGTAGGGCGCCGCCTCGTCCACGTGGCGCAATGCCTGGACGGGATCCTTCGATGCGTTGTACAGCTGCCCGAGGTTCATCAGCGCCTCCGCCCGTGCAGCGGCCGGGTGCGCCAGACGGCCCGCCAGTGCCCGCCCTGCTTCGTAATGCGCCAGCGTGCGCTCATACTCGCTATTGAGAAGGTGGAGCCTGCCAAACGACATCTGCGCTGCGAAATTCACTTCCGGCATCGAGGCAAGGTCGAAATCTCTCTCCAAGCTTTCTTTGGCGGCCTTCGCGGCGGCGAAATTGTAGGCACGGATCTGGTCATCCAGGTCGCCGAGGGCCGCCTGGGCCATCGCAAGCCGGTCGTGGTAGTGCTTGCCGAGCAAGCGCAGCCGCGCATTCAGTGCCGCAGCCATGTGTCTGGGTTACCAGCGAAGGAGACAAAAATGACGGAGTCAAAAAGGCGCAACGAGATGCTTTCTCTGCTCGACCGGCATCAAAGTGCGACAGTCCAGGAGTTGGGAGCGTGGCTCGGCGCGTCGCCTGCCACTGTTCGGCGCGACATTGCCTGGCTAGCAAGGCATCAATTGCTGCGGCGAGTCCGTGGCGGCGCGACACAGGCCCCGTGCTCTACCTTGCGCCCGCTACGCGCAGCGTCTTTCGTCGAGAACCTGCGATGCCAGGTAGCCAGCAAACGCGCCATCGCACGCCAGGCAGCGGCCCTGTGCAACGCTGGCGAGAGCATTGTGATCGGCGCAGGGACTACGACGTACATGATGGCGGAGTATTTGGGCGAAAAGCGTTTGCAAATCTTGACCAATTCGTTCGCTATGGCTAACCATTTGCTTCACTCTGGCGAACATGATGTGACCGTGCCTGGCGGCTCCGTGTACCGTGACCAGAACATTATCTTCTGTCCCTTCGATGAGGGCGAACCACCCTATGCCCGTGCAACGAAGATGTTCACAGGCATAGGCGGTATTGCCGCATCCGGCTTGATCGAGACCGATCACATGCTGATCCGCGCCCAGCTACGGCTGCGTTCCCAGGCGGAAGAGCTGATTGTCCTAGCTGACAGCTCGAAATTCAATAGCATCGGCGGATTGATTTTGTGCGGTCTGAACAAGGTCAGCCGGGTAATCACGGACTGCTACATCCCAACCGATGCCTGCAGCATGCTGCGTGACGCTGGCGTTCGGGTCGACATCGTCGATCCGCTACCAGGTGCTGAAGTCCGTCATTAGCCACAATCGCCATCAACCTGTTGCTGCTGCAATTCATCGGGCGACACCGCCCCTTGAAGTGAGCCGTGCCGAGTGGCGCGGCTTTCATCCCCACGACCTCAGACCTCCCAGCGCTTCCCTGCCGGTCGTTCCTACTTTGCGCGTCTCTGATTCCGACATTATGCAGCTTCCCTTCAAACGCAAAACCGTTTTGGCCGTCACGGCCTTTTTTGTAATCGTCCTGATTGCCATCGCCATTGTGGTCAACCGTGCTCCGATTACTTCCGCACCAAAGGCCGCCTCAGGCGCATCGCAAGCTCGGCTGCCGGTGCTCAGCGTCACGGTCGAGACGCCGGTCATCCAAGAAATGGATACCGTCCTGGCCGCGCATGGCGAAATTGGAGCATGGCAGGAGGCGGTTATCGGCGCCGAAACAAGCGGGATGCGGCTGGAACGTGTGCTTGCCGCGGTAGGCGATCACGTCAATGCCGGCCAGGTATTGGCGACCTTCGCTTCTGACGCCGCGAAAGCGGATATCGCGGTAGCGGAAGCGGCCTTGTCCGAAGCGAAGGCACTATCGATCGAAGCGGCCGGCAATGCCGGGCGGGCTCGCGCGCTACGCCCAAGCGGTGCAATGTCCGAGCAACAAGTCAGCCAAATCCTCACTGCAGAGCATACGGCCATTGCCCGCGTCGAGTCGGCGCAGGCAATGCTTGCCTCGCGCAAATTACAACTGAAGTACACAACGCTGCGCGCGCCGGACGCCGGCATCATTTCGGCGCGCGACGCAACCGTGGGCGCTGTGCCCGCACAGGGCACCGAGCTGTTTCGAATGGTTCGCCAGGGCCGCCTTGAGTGGCGCGCGGAGGTGCCAGGGTCGGAACTGGGCAAACTTAGGCACGGCATGGGGGCAGATGTCATCGGTCCGGAGGGCAGCCGCCTGCGCGGACGAATTCGCGCTTTCGGAGCCATCGTCGACAGTGCGAGCCGCAACGCACTGGTCTACGTCGACCTCGACCGGCTGGGCTCAGCTGGCACACTGCGACCAGGCATTTATGCTCGCGGGGAGTTCAATTTGGGGCACACCAAGGCCCTTACGGTGCATCAGCAGGCCGTCGTCCTGCGTGATGGCTTCAACTATGTATTTCGCCTGCGGCCCGACGGCCATGTCGCGCAAACGCGCGTGACAGTCGGGCGCCGCACTGGTGACCGCGTGGAAATCGTCGACGGACTAAAGCCTGGAGTTCCCATCGTTTTACAGGGAGGAGCGTTCTTGAACGACGGCGACCTAGTGCGCCACGATGCCAAAGCCGCTGCGACGCTCGCGATTGCGAAGGAATATCCATGAACCTGTCTGCGTATTCGATCAAAAACCCGGTACCGGCAATCATGCTGTTCGCCCTGCTGACCTTGGCGGGCCTGTTGGCCTTTCGCGCCACTCCGATCCAGGACAATCCCGACATCGAAGTGCCATTCGTCACGGTCAGCGCGAACTTGCCAGGCGCGGCGCCCGCCCAGCTCGAAACCGAGGTTGCCCGAAAAATTGAGAATTCGATCGCCACCCTCGAGGGCGTGAAGAGCATCAGCACACAGATTCTGGACGGAACGGCGAACAGCACTGTTGAATTCAACGTCGACAAGGTGCTGGACGTGGCCGTGGTCGAAGTGCGTGACGCGGTGATGCGTGTGCGTGCCGACCTGCCGCGCGATTTGCTCGACCCTATCATCACGAAGCGCTCCACCGCCGGCCAGTCGGTCCTGACCTTCAGCGTGACAAGCGCCCGGAACGGCGAGATGGATGAACAGGCCATCAGCTGGTTTGTCGACAATACAGTCATGCGCGACCTCCTCAGTGTTCCTGGCGTTGGTGCAGTCAGCCGCATCGGCGGTGTCAGTCGCGAGGTCCGCATCGAACTGGATCCCGTGCGCATGGCTGCGCTGGGCGTGACAGCGGAAGAAGTGTCGACCCAACTGCGTGTGGCACAGGCCGAAGCGCCCGGGGGGCGCGGCGATATCGGCGGCGCCGAGCAGTCGATCCGTGCGATCGCAACCGCTGGCAGCGCAATGGACCTTGGCCGTCTCGATATTCCGCTGCGCGGCGGCCGCCACGTACAGTTGGATCAAATCGCCAAAATCAGCGACACGGTCGCCGAGCAGCGTGCGCTGGCCCGTCATAACGGCGAGCGAGTGATTGGATTCGAAGTGTACCGGACGAGAGGCGCCAGCGAAGTCGATGTAGCACGGGGGGCCAGAGCGGCGGTAAAGCAACTGCAGGCAGCTCACCCAGGGATCCGCCTGGACATCGTGATCGACAATGTGACCGCGGTCGAAGAGAATTTCGACGGTTCGATGACGCTGCTGTACGAAGGAGCCATCCTGGCCGTTCTCGTCGTTTGATGGTTCTTGCGCGACTGGAGAGCGACTGTGGTCGCCGCCTCCGCGTTGCCGTTGTCGGTCATACCGGCATTTCTTGGCATGGCCTATTTCGGCTTCACGCTCAATACGGTCACACTGCTTTCGTTGGCGCTGGTGATTGGCGTGCTGGTTGACGACGCGATTGTAGAAATCGAGAATATCATGCGCCATCTGCAGATGGGCAAGACACCATTCGAGGCGGCGATGGAAGCCGCCAACGAGATCGGCATGGCGGTCATTGCGACCACCCTCGCGCTCGTTGCCGTGTTTCTGCCGACCGCATTCATGGGCGGTATCGCGGGGCGGTTCTTTAAGCAGTTCGGCTGGACGGCGGTGCTGGCGATCTTGGCCTCGCTGATGGTCGCGCGCTTGCTGACCCCGATGATGGCCGCTTTCATCCTCAAACCGACACCGCATGTCGAGCCACCGGACAGCGCGGTCATGCGCGCCTACATGACCATGATGCGCTGGTGCCTGCACCATCGCGGCACTACTGCCGCTACTGCAACACTATTTTTCGTTGGTTCGCTGATGTTAGTACCGCTGCTGCCAACCGGCTTTGTCCCGGTGGCAGACCGGGCGCAGACGCGGATCAGTCTCGAACTTCCTCCCGGCGCCACGCTGGCGGAAACTGACCGGACTGCCGAACTGGCACGGCTGGCGGCGATGCGAGTGCCCGGTGTGATTAGCTTATTCAGCTCGATAGGTGGCGGCGCTAGCGGCGACCCTTTCTCCGGAGGTGGTGGGACGGCCGCGGAAGTCCGCCGCGCCGCGCTCATGATCACAGTGTCCCATCGCTCGCTGCGCGAGGAAACCATGGGCGAGATCGAGGCTGCCGTGCGCCAGCGCCTAGCAAAGCTGTCAGGGGTACGCGTCAGCGTGGGTCAGGCGGCCACCGGGGCCAAGCTGCAGGTAGTGCTTCTCAGCGACGATATCCCGGCACTGACCCATGTGGCGCGCACGGTCGAGCGAGAGCTGCGGACCTTGCAAGGCATCGGCGGCGTCAGCTCCAGCGCCGCTTTGGTGCGCCCTGAAATCGTGATACGTCCGGATCTCGCGCGTGCCGCAGAAAAAGGAGTGACGGTGACGTCAATCGCCAATACCGTCAGAATTGCGACCGCGGGCGACTATGACATCAACCTGGCAAAGCTCAATCTGCCGGAGCGTCAGGTACCCATCCGTGTACGGTTTCCCGACACGGCCAGATCTGACATTGGCGAGCTGTCGCGCCTCACGGTTCCAGGTCGGGACGGGCCTGTCATGTTGGCGCATGTCGCCGGCCTGACCATGGACAGCGGACCGGCGCAGATCGCGCGCCTCGACCGCCGACGCAGCGTGACGCTGGAAGTTGAACTGGGTACCAGATCGCTTGGCGAGCTGGACACGCAGGTAAAGGCGCTTCCTTCGATGCAGGCAATGCCGGCAAGCGTGACGCACGGCGACCTGGGAGACACTCGAGAGATGGCAGCACTGTTCGAAAGCTTTGGCGTCGCGATGGCAATTGGCGTTCTGTGCATCTACGGTGTGCTGGTATTACTGTTCAAAGACTTTCTTCAGCCGCTGACGATTCTTGCCGCTCTCCCCCTTTCTATCGGAGGTGCATTTGTCGGGCTGCTGCTGACGAATAGCGCCTTATCGCTGCCATCGCTGATCGGCCTGATCATGTTGATGGGCATCGTCACCAAAAACTCGATCCTGCTGGTGGACTACGCGATCATTGCACGCCAACAGGGAGTGTCGCGTTTCGACGCCTTGGTCGATGCATGCCATAAGCGCAGCCGGCCGATCGTTATGACAACCATCGCCATGGCCGCAGGTATGTTTCCGCTTGCGATGGGCTGGGGAGCGGATCCGAGCTTCCGTTCGCCCATGGCGATCACGGTCATCGGAGGCCTGATTACTTCCACCCTATTGAGCCTGCTGGTCATTCCAGTAGTGTTCTCGTACATCGATGACGCCGAGCATGGGATGAGAGCACTACTGGGCCGGATGCGAAGAACAACCAGCGCTAAGGTTGGTGTCAGCTCCGTGCAGGACGCCTCTGAACAGAAGGCGCCGACCATCTGACAACTCTTGAAGAGGCTTTGTTGCGGCATGGTTGAAAGTAAGCGTAGAGCTTGCACCGTCTAGACATCAAATAGCCCCAGTCTCCAAGATAGTCCCCACTAAAATTGGTGGGGACTATTGGAGACTGGAATTGAACACGGCAGGCGCCGGCGCAGCGCGAACTACCCGCTAGAGTTCAAGCGCAAGCTGGCACAGCAAGCATGCGAACCAGGAGTATCAGTCGCACAGCTGGTCCTACAGCACGATCTGAACACGAATATGGTGTTCAAATGGCGGCGCCAGTTGCGCGCTGGCATGTTAGATCAACGAGGGCTGGTCGCGGTGACATTGACGCCAACAGCGTCGTCACAAGCTGGTGTGAGCGATCAGTGCTGCAACGGCGTGATCGAAATCGGCCTGGGCAAAGTCACGGTGCGCATCGAAGGCCGCCCCGATCCTGCAACACTGGCAGTGGTGCTGGCAGGACTGCGCCAATGATCGGTCTGCCCGCAGGAACACGCATCTGGCTCGCGGCGGGCGTCACCGACATGCGCTCGGGTTTCAACGGCCTGGCGTCGAAAGTGCAGACGGCCCTGGAGGATGATCCGTACAGCGGCCATGTGTTTGTTTTCCGGGGACGCCGCGGTGATCTGATCAAAGTGTTGTGGTGGACCGGCGATGGCCTGTGCCTGCTATGTAAGCGCCTGGAGCGCGGTCTCTCATCTGGCCGCAGGCCACCAGCGGCACGGTTACACTGACGCACGCGCAGCTTTCTATGCTGCTCGAAGGGATCGACTGGCGCCGGCCAGAGCGCACCTGGCGACCAGAGTCGGCCTTGTAAACTTGCTATGGTCCGCGTAGACTTGGCCGCATGCTTAACGCCGCCGACCTGCCCGACGATATCGCTGCCTTGAAGGCCATGCTGCTGGCAAGCGAAGCGCGTGCAACGCATCTTGCCGCTGAGGTGTCGACACGCACCGCCGAGATCGAGCACCTGAAGCTGGTATTGGCCAAGCTGCGGCGCATGCAGTTTGGCCGCAGCTCAGAAAAGCTGGACCAGCGGATCGAGCAACTGGAACTCCAGCTGGAAGACCTGGAAGCGGAAGAAGCTGTCGCCGAAGCCCATGCACCTGCAGAGGTGGCGCCCCGCAAGAAAGCCGAACGTAAGCCGCTGCCACCGCATCTACCGCGTGACGAGCGCGTGCAGATGCCACTGGGCGATGCGTGCCCGGACTGCGGCGGCAAACTGAAATATCTCGGCGAAGACGTTTCGGAACAGCTGGAGTACGTGCCGGCCAGCTTCCGCGTGGTCCGCCACGTACGCCCCAAACTGGCGTGCGCTTGCTGCGATACCATCGTGCAGGCGCCGGCGGCAAGCCGGCCGACCGCACGTGGCCTTGCAGGCCCTGGTCTGCTCGCCGATGCGCTGGTGGCGAAGTATGCCGACCACCTGCCGCTGTACCGCCAAAGCGTGATCTACGCACGCGAAGGTGTGGAGCTGGAGCGCAGCCTACTGGCCAGCTGGGTCGGCGCCGCCAGCATGCTGCTATGGCCTCTGATCGATGCGCTACGCCGCCATGTTTTTGCCGGCACCAAGCTGCACGCCGACGATACGCCAGTACCGGTGCTAGCACCGGGCAATGGCAAGACTCGCACGGCACGCCTGTGGACTTATGTGCGTGACGACCGCGCCAGCGGTGACGACACGCCACCAGCAGTGTGGTTTGCCTATTCGCCAGACCGCAAGGGCGAGCATCCGCGGGCGCACCTGGTCAGTTTCAACGGCGTGCTGCAAGCCGATGCCTACGCCGGTTTCAATGCCATCTACGAAACCGGCCGCATCGTCGAAGCAGCTTGCTGGGCGCACGCACGCCGCAAGTTTTACGACCTGTATGCAGAACGCCCGACACCGCTGACGACGGAAGCACTACGCCGCATCGGCGAGCTGTATGCCATCGAGGAATCTATCCGCGGCAAGCCGCCTGACGAACGGCGTGCTGCACGTCAGCTGCAAGCGAAGCCGCTGCTCGACGACCTGGAGCGCTGGCTGCACGCCACGCTCTCCACGCTGTCGCGCAAATCCGATACGGCAGCGGCGATCCTGTATGCCCTCAAGCTGTGGCTAGCACTGACTCGCTATGCCGACGACGGTCGCATCGAGATCGACAACTCAGCCGCCGAACGCGCGTTGCGCGGCGTCGCGCTGGGCCGGCGCAATTACCACTTTGCCGGTGCCGACAGCGGTGGCGAACGCGCTGCCGCCATGTATGGGCTGATCGGAACGGCCAGGCTGAACGGAGTCGACCCGGAAGCCTGGTTGCGTCACGTGCTGACGCATATCGCCGATCAACTGTGAACCGCGTCGACGATTTCCTGCCCTGGAACTGTGCCGCCAAATTGGCCGGCTAAACTCCGCTTCCCAGCGGTGTGGTAAGCATCATCTCGCTTCCTGCCAACCGACTCAAGACGGCGCACAGCCGACGCTTACCCATTAGCGGCCATGTGGGTCCAAAAGCTGGGCGAGCGTCAAGGTCGTGGCACTTTAAGTAATAAAAGTTTTCTATAAGAATCTTCGACATCACAATTAATTGAATGCCAATTTTCCATAGTCGGCAAGGTTCAGATAAATATACTTGCCGAGGCTTACCGCCCGCTGTGCGCGAACATAAGTCCCGCTTGACACTCTCAGAGGCGAAGCATGTATTCAGCGACGGAATCCGATTTCAGTGGGCGGCTGATCAGATATCCTTGGATAACATCACATCCGGCGTTCCTCAGCTCCGCCGCCTGGAGTTCGCTCTCGACCCTTCCGCGACTGTTTTCATGCCCAAGGACCTCGCGAGACCGACGATGCCTCGGATAACCGCCGATGCCCTCTCTGAAACGACCAGCGCCTGAACAAACGACCTGTCGATCTTAAGCGTATCGCCTGGAGATCGACTACCGCCGCTATGACGCCGCCGGTCGCGTCGCGCAGTCTGGCCTCCGCGCCAGCAGTACGAGCAGCGTCGATAATGTGCTGAAGGCTCTCGGCATCAACTCTGCTGGCCATATCTACAGCTACGATGCCAGTGGCCACATTACACGCCAGCGCGAGCTGACGATCCAGCTGACCAAGAGCCAGGATATCTTCTTCGTCAAGGATGGATTCGATCTCCCTTATGGCAACCCTTATGGCGGGTACGACGCCATGGGCAACCTGCTGGGATACACCGTCGCCCGGCAAGGCGTCAAGCGTGAAGACAACGTGCGCTATGTGGTGTCCTATGCGCTGTTCGACACGTACAAGGAAGCGCAGACAGGCATCTGGAAAACTGGAACCTGGCCCCACTATACGAACGACACCTCGAGCGTTGGAGGCGCTACGGGATCCAACTACAGCGTCTACGATGCCAATGGCAATCGCAAACTGGTGGTTGAAGGTGGCACCGGCCAAGTTCTGAATCGACTTTGGTACGACGCGGAGGGCCATATCCAGTCCTATCAGGCAAACGGCAAGGAAGAACGGTTCAACCTGATCGTTAACGGCAATGTGCTCGGCGAGGAAACCCAGACCACGGACAATATCCTGGGCTCGACCTACATGCCGGTGAACAGCCCTTCCCTGTCGGCCGCGCCGAGCCTGTACAGCGTGCAGAGCAGCTCCGAAACGCTGCGCGATATCGCCAAGAGCGTATGGGGTGATGCCAACTTGTGGTACCTGATCGCTGATGCGAACGGGCTGTCCAGCGATGCAAAGCTCGAAGTGGGCCAGACGCTGCGCATCCCGGCGCGCGCCAATACGGTGCACAACGACTACAACACCTACAAGCCCTACGATCCAAGCGAGCAGATCGGTAGCACCGCGCCGGCCATGCCGCCGCCTAGCAGTGGCGGTGGTGGTTGCGGTGGTGTTGGCCAGTTGGTGATGATTGTCGTGGCGGTCGTGGCGACGATCTATACGGCGGGCGCTGCATCGGGCCTGCTCGCCACTGCGGGAACGACAGCCGCTACCGGTCTCTCGGCCACGATGGCCGCTGGTGTCAGCGTATTCACCGGCGCCTCCACATTGACCCTTGGAGGGGCAATGACGGCCGCCGCCATTGGCGGCGCCGTGGGTTCGATCGCCAGCCAGGCAGTCGGTATCGCCATTGGTGCCCAAGAAGGCTTCAGCTGGAAAGGTGTTGCACTATCCGCCATCGGCAGCGGCATTGGCGCTGGCATTGCGGCAGGCGCTGGAAATCTTGGTAGCACGTTCACAGCGAAGGGTTCGCAGGAAGCAGCGGCCCGCGCCGTCCTGGGCAACGTCGCATCGCAGGGGGTCGGTGTCGCTACTGGACTGCAGGATGGATTCAACTGGCGTAGTGTCGCTGCCTCAGGCATCGGCGCGGCAGTGGGTGCCCGTACAGCGGAGTACCTGAACGAACCGGGTGTCGGATCTCAACTGTTCGGCGGTAATGGCGTCGCAAAGGCAACCGCTAGTGGCTTCGCTGCCGGTATGAGCACGGCGGTTGCGCGTGGCGGTAAAATCGAGGTTGCGCGGATTGCCACAGATGCGTTCGGCAATGCGCTGGGGAGTAGCCTGGCTGACCGTATAAGCACAACGACGCACACCTCAGCGGATCAAATTTTCGGCGATAACGTCAAGGCTTGGCGAGACAATCCGTTTGAAGGCCCAACCAGAAATAGCTACGCCTTCGACGGTGGAGATCAAAGTACAAATTACCTGGAACAACTGGAAGCCAACGACGTCCGAAACCTCAAGCAAAACAACAGCGCTTTTGCGGGAAACACGATGTCACGCGCTCCTTGGGATATCGATTCGTCTATTCCAACAATCTTTGTTCCGCATGCAAAGATGACGTTTGAAGAGAAGCTGGCCTATGATTTACGCGTTCCCGCAAGTGCACCTGGACAGTTTGGCAATGATTTTAGCCGAGGCTTCGACAGTACGCACCGAAGCGTATTGCAAGGGCCAGCACCGAGCGGTGAAGTACTTGGTCGCCAGGCTGCCGCAGTTGCGGATTTTGGGAAAGGCATGCTGGGGCTACATAGTGCAAGTGCTGCAAAGACAAACTGGGAGGCTGGTAATTACGGCATCTCTGTAATTCATGGTGCGGCTGCGGTTGGCGAATTGGGGTCAACCTTGCTCAGCCTTGGATCTGTGGGAGTATTGCGCCAAGGCGTTGCCACAAGAGCTACTGCGCTAGCAGGGGCAAATAGCTCAGGTGCGAAACTAACATTTGATTCATCATTAAATACAGTCGACAGGGCTTGGAGCGTTCAGACCGGCGAGATGCTAGCAAGGGACCCCGTCGCGAGGGCATCGTATGCACGACTTCAACGTCAAGGGACTGATGTGAAATTTGTAAACGATCCGAACATGCGTGAGATGGGACTATTTGATCCTTACTCGAATGAGGTTACTGTGAACATGCTCAGGCATTCGTCGGTTAGAGAAGCAGGTTCAACCGTTGTTCATGAAGCGCTGCACCAGAATAGATTTTTCCGGAGTGGCGTCGCTCCAGGAACACAATTTGAGGAATATTTAGCTTTCAGGAACGAATTTCTTTTCCAGAACGCTAGGCGGCCGACGCTTATGGAACGTCAGCAGATCATTAACGATGTAGTGAAGCCTTTATATCCGCACTTGCCAAGCGGGAAATTGCCAACGTTTGGAGGGGGGAAACCATGAAGCCGATTAATGTAAAGGGTGGCGAGGTATCGGCAGTACAAGCACTTCGTTTTTTTGAAGGTGGGCAACATTTAAGTTGTCCAGTTTGTGACGCCTTACTAGACTCCATTCCGGCCGGTATTGCGCCCGGAACCGGTCACATTTCGGGGCTAGTCTGCCCAATAAGTAATAAGCATTACCTGATATATGGCGAGGATGCGGACGTAATGAAAAAGGCACGGGAAGGCTTACGGCGGATTGCAGGGAAGTTGGAATGAGGAGGTGAAAGCGGCACTGGTCAGTGTACTGACAATCAGTCACGGACGAAGCAGTAGAGCAAGTGGCCGCGTTACCGTAAATTGGCGTCGGCCATATCCTGTTCGTATCCTGTGGGTATCTTATCGTAGGCCATTCGTAGTCTAACCGTATCCCATCCGGGCGGCTGAAAAACCGCCCTGGTACGAAAACCCCAGCAGGAAACGGTCATGGGTAGGGTGTGCGGGGAGTCCCCGCCGCCCCTGCCGATCTCTCACACATCACGCAACCCTTCGGGTTGGCGCAAAGCCCGCCGTTGCGGGCTTTGCGCGTTTAGCGCTACCGCATTCTACGTTTAACGCTTGGCGCGGAAATCGCCCATAGCGCCCGTCGTTGCAGGCGGTCCGTGTTAAACGCGGTCTGCCGCTGCCATGTCTTTTAAATTAAAAAAGCCGTCCCCAACCCGCTGCTGTTCGCGCGGGGTCCGGGTACGGCTTCTTTTTTAGCTGCTAAGAAAGAGCGCTAGGCGTTGGCCTGAGCCAGCACCATTTCCAGCATCTCCATCACAAAGCGCTGCTTCTGCTTGGGCAGTTCGCTGATGCGCTCGATGCTGCGCTCCAGCTGCGAGGCAGGCCCGCGCTTGCCTGCGCGCGGCGTAGCGGCCGCCGCCCGGCCCAGCAGCACATCCACCTGTACCTTAAAAGTCTCAGCCAGGGTCGGCAGCATCGACGCCGGCACGCGCAGTCGCGCCACCTCGTAGTGGGCGAGCGTCTGCTGCGCGATGCCGAGCACTTCGGCCAGTTGTTGCTGCGTCATGCCATGTTCGTGGCGCAGCTGGGCGATGCGCTTGCCCAGTTCTACGAAGAACGGCTTGTCGTTTGAGGCCATTGCATCCATCCAAAGGTGCGTGTGTGACCCATAAGATACCTCCTGTTTTTAGAAACAGAGTTGACACTACTCTGAACTAGAGTAAGTATTAAGGCGGTTATTTTTATTTTTACCCCCTTGAGAGGTTTTGAGCTGAGCACGAAAAATGGCACGTATCCCGGAAGCTGACATCGAGCGGCTAAAAAAATGAAGTGTCGCTGGTGCGCCTGATCGAGAGCCAGGGGCACACGCTGACCAAGCGCGGCAAGGATTGGGTGATGCGCTGCGTGTTCCACGAGGATGCCACGGCCAGCCTGGTCGTCACCGACAGCAAGAACCTGTACCACTGCTTCGGCTGCAACGCGGCCGGCAGCGTGATCGACTGGGTGATGAAGACGCAGGGTGTCTCGCTGCCGCATGCCGTGCAGTTAATGCGTAACGGGGCGCCGCTGGAAGGTGGTCAGGCCGGCGAGAAGGTCGGCATCAAGCGCAGCCACCAGCGGCACCTTCCTCCCTTAGTTGCCGACACGGCCGATGACCAGGCGCTGCTGGTGCAGGTGACGGACTACTACCATTCGGCGTTGAAGCAGTCGCCCGACGCGCTGGCCTACCTGCAAAGCCGGGGCCTGGTGAGCGCCGAAATGATCGACGTGTTCAAGCTGGGCTACGCCGACCGCACGCTGACGTACCGGCTGCCGCCGGGGCAGAACGTGGCCGGCCGGGAGATCCGCACCCACCTGCAGACACTGGGCGTGTACCGCAGCAGCGGCCATGAGCATCTGAACGGCTGCATCGTAGTGCCGGTGATCGGGATGGAGGATGGCGCCATGCCCGAGCAGGCCGGGAAGATCATGCAGCTGTACGGCAGGCGCATCGCGCCGAACAGCAAGATCCCGGCTGACCAGCCGCGCCACATGTATCTGCCACGCCCGCTCAAGGGTGTATGGAACGAGGCGGCGCTGGTGGCCAGCCGCGAAATCATCCTGTGCGAATCGCTGATCGACGCCCGACCATGAAACGCAAGCCGATCAAAGCCAGGGATGGAAGCGTCGAAAATGTCGCCGGGTGGAAGGCGTTAGCATGTCCCGGCATGGCGCGGGCAAAAGCAATGAAGGTAGGGACGATTGGACCAGAGCTTGGGCAACCCGGCGGGACATGTGCTACGCACCGGGCATAGGGACCGTCACCGTTATAAGGCACTTCTACCCACCTTTCAGGCTGCCAATCCTACCCACCTTTCTACCCACCTTTCATGCGTGGATAGTGGCGGATTCAGCCGGACGATGCTGGACAGTGGAATGCGCGGTTTTCCCTATGACAGACGAAAAAAAGCCCCACATCGTGGGGCTCTTCTTCAGAACGCTTGGCGGAGACGGTGGGATTCGAACCCACGATACGGGTATAAGCCATATGCTTCCTTAGCAGGGAAGTGCCTTCGGCCACTCGGCCACGTCTCCTAGATGATTACTCACCTATCATCTTTTCTGCAACATTTCTGCGTCAGATCAGATGCCCGCCATAGTAATTGCCACGACCTGTTTGGTCAAGGCAATCGGCGGTTTTTTTCTGAAATATTCACTCTTTTTCGAGTTCAAAAGCCTTGTGCAGCGCGCGCACCGCCAGCTCCATGTATTTCTCGTCGATCAACACGGAAATCTTGATCTCGGAGGTGGAGATCATCATGATGTTGATGCTTTCGTCAGCCAGCGTGCGGAACATCTGCGAGGCCACGCCGACGTGGCTGCGCATGCCCACGCCGACCACCGAGATCTTCGACACTTTCGCATCGCCAACCAGCGAGGCAAAGCCGAGTTCTTCCTTCTCGCCGTTCAGGACCTCCAGCGCCTTGTTGTAGTCGTTGCGGGAGACGGTGAACGTGAAGTCGGTCTTGCCTTCGACGGACTGGTTCTGGATGATCATGTCCACTTCGATATTGGCGTCGGCCACCGGGCCCAGGATGTGGTAAGCCACGCCAGGACGGTCGGGCACGCCCATCACGGTGATTTTGGCTTCATCGCGGTTGAAGGCGATGCCGGAGATGACTGCTTGTTCCATATTGTCTTCCTCAAACGAAATCAGGGTACCGGACTTGGCTTCCTCGGCCAGGTCCATCAGCGGGTCGGTCAGCGACGACAGCACGCGCGTCGGCACGCGGTAGTTGCCGGCGAATTCCACCGAGCGCGTCTGCAGCACTTTCGAGCCCAGCGATGCCATTTCCAGCATCTCTTCGAAGGTGATGTTCTTCAGGCGGCGCGCTTCCGATACCACGCGCGGATCGGTCGTGTACACGCCGTCCACATCGGTGTAGATCAGGCATTCGTCCGCTTTCAGCGCGGCGGCGATCGCCACGGCCGAAGTGTCGGAACCGCCGCGGCCCAGCGTGGCGATGTTGCTGTTCTCGTCGACGCCCTGGAAGCCCGTGATGATCACGATCTTGTTCTGGTCCAGGTCGGCACGCACGCGCTTGTCGTCGATCGACTGGATGCGCGCCTTGGTGAACGCGGAGTCGGTCTTGATGCCGACCTGCCAGCCGGCGTACGACACGGCAGCCTTGCCGATCGCCTGCAGGGCCATCGACAGCAGGCCGACGGAGACCTGTTCGCCGGTGGAGGCGATCATGTCCAGTTCGCGCGGGTCGGGCGGATTCTGGATTTCCTTGGCCAGCGCGATCAGGCGGTTGGTCTCGCCGGACATTGCCGACGGCACCACCACCACCTGGTGTCCCGCATCGTGCCATTTGGCGACACGGCGCGCGACGTTCTTGATACGGTCCGTCGAACCCATCGACGTCCCGCCGTATTTATGAACGATTAAAGCCATTGCGTTTTTCAATCGGTTGAAGTAAGGGAGCCCTTTACTCTACCTGCTGCAATGCAAAACGACAAGTCAAAAAAGTAATGAAGTCATACACTTAGAGCATAAGCTCATAAGAATAGCCATGGGTGACAAAACTTTATTCGTCTTCCCAACGTAGTGCTATGCGGAAATTCGCGTCGGCGGCAACATAATGGCAATCCATGCCGATGCCCGCCGCATACAACAGTCGGCCGGGAATACCGACCACTGGCAGCCGGGAGCGCTGCCAGGCCGGCGTCCCCAGGCTCTGGTGGTGCTGCTTCAGGCCGCGCGTGGGACGGTTCGGCGCCAGCCTGAGGCGCTCGCCACCGCGGCGGAACGAAATCGTCAGCAGTTGCTCGCGCAGCCAGTCGGCTGAAACGCCCTGCTCCGCCGCGTCGAAATGCAGCGTGCCGCCGTAATCCGGGAAGGCGATCGATGATTCGCCATTCCAGCGGAAATGCTGGACCGGGCGTTCGTCGTATTCGTCCTCTTCGGCACCGGCCAGTTCTTTCGGCTTCGGCACCAGGTACACGCGGCCGCGATGGCGACGCACTTCGCAATCGGGGTGCGTGACGAGCAGCTCGGCACCGTCGCGCGCTTCCAGCAGTTGCGCGACCATTTCGGCCAGCCACGCGGCCGAAGGAATGCGGATGCCGCGCACGCCGAACCAGTGGCGCAGCAGGTTGTTGCGGCGGTCTTCGCCCAGCGCGCGCAGGTGATCGACGGAAACGCTGTCGTCGGCCAGGCCCGCCTGCAGGTCCTGCTCGGCCAGCTCCGTCAGCAGGCGCTGGGCGGAGCGTGCGTGCACGGCGCTGCGGGCGAAGCGCTCCTGGTAACCGGGGAATGCGGCCGCCAGCGCCGGCATCACCATATGGCGCAGCGCGTTGCGGGCATAGCGGGTATCGTCGTTCGACTCATCGTCGATGTGGGCGACGGCATGTTCGCCCCGGTACGCCTCCAGCTGGGCGCGCGAGGCTTGCAGCAACGGGCGGGCCAGCACGATGTCGGCGCTGCCCAGCAGGCCGGGCGCCGTGTTGAACGCATCCATGCCGGACAGGCCGGCCGGGCCCGCGCCGCGCGCCAGTTGCAGCAGGATGGTTTCGGCCTGGTCGTCGAGGTGGTGGGCCGTCAGCAGCAGCGGCACGCCATGCTCGCGGCACAGCTCGCCAATTGCCTGATAGCGCGCCTGGCGGGCCGAGGCTTCCGTGCCGGCCTTGCGATCCGCCAGCGTGACCCGGCGCGACGCGAACGCGATGCCGAGCTTGTCGCATTCGGCCGCGCAGTGGGCTTCCCAGGCATCGGCGTTCTGGCTCAGGCCATGGTGGATGTGGAAGGCAAGCAGCGGCGCCTCTCCGGCTGCCGCATGGGCCAGGTGCAGCAGCACCGAGGAGTCGAGGCCGCCGCTATAGGCGATGGCGACGGGCTGGCCTGCCTGGCGCGGCAGCGCGGCGAGCGCCGAGGAAAAAACGGTTGCGAGGTCGGAATGACGCGATTTCATGTCGAAGAATAAAAAAATAGGGACGGACCCTGTTTTTCAGGATATTTCCTGAAAAACAGGGTCCGTCCCCAATTTGTTGGTGGAGGAATTACTCCGGCGACGTGGTTTCCTTGAACTTGCCGTAGCTCATCAGTTTCTGGTGGCGCTGTTCGAGCAGGTCTTTGGTCTTGACGCCCTGGAACTGGCGCAGCGAGTCGGCCAGCGCGCGCTTCAGCAGGCGGGCCATTTCCTTCGGGTCGCGGTGGGCGCCGCCCAGCGGCTCGCTGACGATCTTGTCGACCAGGCCCATCGCCTTCAGGCGGTGTGCGGTCAGGCCCAGCGCCTCGGCGGCGTCAGACGCGCGCTCGGCCGTCTTCCACAGGATCGATGCGCAGCCTTCCGGCGAAATCACAGAATACGTGGCGTATTGCAGCATCAGCACGGAGTCGCCGACGGCGATCGCCAGCGCGCCGCCGGAGCCGCCTTCGCCGATGATCGTGGCGATCAGCGGCACTTTCAGTTCGGCCATCACGTAGAGGTTGTGGCCGATCGCTTCGGACTGGCCGCGCTCTTCGGCGTCGATGCCGGGGAAGGCGCCGGGCGTGTCGACGAACGTGAAGATCGGCAGGTTGAATTTCTCCGCCACTTTCATCAGGCGCATCGCCTTGCGGTAGCCTTCCGGCTTCGGCATGCCGAAGTTGCGCAGTGCGCGTTCCTTCGTGTCGCGGCCCTTCTGGTGGCCGATCACCATGCAGGGCTGGCCGTTGAAGCGGGCCAGGCCGCCAACGATCGACTGGTCGTCGGCATACGTGCGGTCGCCGTGCAGTTCGTGGAAGTCGGTGAAGATCTCGTTCACGTAATCCATCGTGTATGGCCGCTGCGGATGGCGGGCGATCTGCGACACCTGCCATGGCGTCAGCTTGGCGTAGATGTCCTTGGTCAGTTGCTGGCTTTTCTTGGCCAGGCGGTCGATCTCTTCCGAGATGTCGACGGCCGAATCGTCCTGCACGAAGCGCAGCTCTTCAATCTTGGAATCGAGCTCCGCGATGGGCTGTTCAAAATTGAGGAAAGTAGTTTTGGTCATTGGTCCTCCGAGAGTATGAACCCAGGGCGCGCTCGCGCAGGCGGGAGCGCGAGCGGCCGAGGCTTCAAAATTTTTGGCTATTCTACCGGAACAGGATCGAGGCTACGCCATAAATACCAGGTAGCAACGGTGCGATACGGTTCCCAATTGGCCGCCACTTCGCGCGCATCGCTGCGCGAGACGGGCTCGCCGGAAAAATAGTTGTGGCTGATGCCCGCGATCAGGCGCGGGTCGTCCAGCGGCAGCACGTTCGGCCGCAGCAGGTTAAAGATCAGGAACATCTCCGCGGTCCAGCGCGTGATGCCGCGGATCTGGACCAGCTCCGCAATGACGGCCTCGTCCTCCATCTGGTGCCACTCGCCGGCATGCACCTTCTTGGCCTTGAAGTTGTCGGCCAGATCGAGGATGTATTCCGTCTTGCGCTTGGACAGGCCGCACCCGGCCAGCTCTTCCGCGCCCGCCTTCATGACGAGCGCCGGCGTGAATTTGGGGAGGGCCACCAGCAGCTTCTGCCAGGCGGCGTTGGCGGCCTTGGGCGTCACCTGCTGGTTGACGATCGAGCGCGCCAGGGTGGTAAACGGATCGTCGTGCCCCACCAGGTGCAGGTCGCCGAACTGGGGAATGAGCTTGTTCATGATGCGGTCGCGCCGCATCAGCTCGGCCTTGGCCTCTTCCCAGTACGGCGGCAAGGCCACCTGGCGGCCCGCGCCGCCCGATTTATCCCTGGACTGGAGAACCATTATGCGCGGCGCCAGTTCGTCGTACCGTCTGGCTTGTCTTCGAGGACGACGCCGGCGGCCAGCAGGTCGGCGCGGATCTTGTCCGCCTGCGCGAAGTCGCGTGCCTTCTTCGCCGCCGCGCGGGCCGCGATCGCTTCCACGATGGCCACTTCGCCGAAGGCGTCGGCCACGCCGGCCTGCAGGAACTCCTGCGGGCTGCGCTGCAGCAGGCCCAGCACGCCGGCCAGGCCTTTCAGCTGGCGCACGGCCTCGGGCGACTTCGACCGATTGACTTCCGAGGCCAGGTCGAACAGCACGGCCACCGCGATCGGCGTATTGAAGTCGTCGTCCATCGCTTCGGCGAACCGCTTCGCGTGGGCTTCGTTCCAGTCCAGTTCGGCACCATCGCCTGCCGCGCCATCGAGCGCCGTGTACAGGCGGGTCAGCGCGCCGCGCGCATCCTCGATGTGCACGTCCGAATAATTCAGCGGGCTGCGGTAGTGGGCGCGCACGATGAAGAAACGCACCACTTCGGCGTCGAACTTTTTCAGTACGTCGCGGATCGTGAAGAAGTTGCCGAGCGACTTGGACATCTTCTCGTTGTCGACGCGCACGAAGCCGTTATGGATCCAGTAGTTCGCCAGCGGCTTGCCGAAGGCGCCTTCGGACTGCGCGATCTCGTTCTCGTGGTGCGGGAACTGCAGGTCCTGGCCACCGCCATGGATGTCGAACTGTTCGCCGAGCAGCGCGCAGGACATCGCCGAGCACTCGATGTGCCAGCCCGGCCGGCCGCTGCCCCACTTCGACTCCCATTTCACTTCGGCCGGTTCGCTTTCCTTCGAGGCTTTCCACAGCACGAAATCGAGCGGGTCGCGCTTGCCGGTGTTGACGTCCACGCGCTCGCCGGCGCGCAGGTCGTCGAGCGACTTGCCGGACAGCTTGCCGTAGCCGTCGAAGCCGCGCACGGCATAGTTCACGTCGCCGTCCTCGCCCTGGTAGGCCAGGCCCTTCGCCTCGAGCTGCTCGATGATCGACAGCATCTGCGGCACGTACTCGGTGGCGTGCGGCACGTCGGTTGGCGGCAGGATGCCGAGCGCCTCGGCGTCCTCGTCCATGTAGCGTTCGAAACGGGATGTGAGCGAGTGGATCGACTCGTTGTTGTCGACCGCGCGGCGGATGATCTTGTCCTCGATGTCCGTGACGTTGCGCACGTATTGCACGTCGTAGCCCGATGCCGTCAGCCAGCGGTAGATCACGTCGAACGCCATCATCATGCGCGCATGGCCCACGTGGCAGTAGTCATAGACCGTGATACCGCAGACATACATGCGGACCTTGCCCGCTTCCATCGGAGTGAACGTCTGCTTGTCGCGCGCCAGCGTGTTATAGATCTTTAAGTTGCTCATCGGACTCTTGTTTTCTTCGGCGCCCGCCCCTTCAACGCACAAAGAGAAAACCGGGCGCTGGCGTTACTTGCCGCACCGGGTTTTCTCGATTGGCTGGGAAGCCGGACAGACCCGCAGTAGCTCTAGGCTAGTTCTTCGTTCTGTTTGTTCTCATGTTCTGGTTCCACTCGTGACGGTCTAGAATGGAAGCCGTCGCCAAGTATAGCATTGATAAAATGCCCTGGGCTCAATATCCACCCGCAACAGAAAGACGAGAACATGTACACGAATAAGCTCTACTACGGAACGATGATTGCCGGATTGCTGCTGTCCGGAGCCGTGTTTGCCGCCAACCCGCAGGTAGCGCTGAAGACCACCGCCGGCGAGATCGTGCTGGAGCTGAACCAGGAAAAGGCGCCGAAGTCCACGGCCAATTTCCTCGCCTATGTCAAGAGCGGCTTCTACAAGGATACGATCTTCCACCGCGTGATCGACGGCTTCATGATCCAGGGCGGCGGCTACACGAAAGACCTGAAGGGCAAGCCGACCCGCCCGCCGATTCCCAGCGAATCGAAGAATGGCCTGAACAACGTGGCGTACTCGGTGGCGATGGCGCGCATGGATAGCCCGAACTCGGCCAATTCGCAATTCTTCATCAACGTGGCCGACAACATGGCACTCGACTATCCGAACTTCGACGGCGTCGGCTATACCGTGTTCGGCCGCGTGATTTCCGGCTATGAAGTGGTCGACAAGATCAAGGGCGTGCTGGTCGACGACAAGAGTTTCGCCTTCCAGAACGTGCCCGTGACGCCGATCGTCATCACGTCGGCCACCGTGCTGAAGAAGCCGATCGAGCCGAAGCAGCCGCCGGGCCAGGCGCCGGCCCAGGCCGAACCGGCTGCCGCGGCGCAGCCGGAAGCACAGCCGCAGGTCCAGTTAGAAACGCCCGCCGAAGCACCGGCCGCGCCAGCACAGTAAAATAGCGTTTTGCCATCGGCTGCGGTAATATCGCGGCCCTCTTCTGAACACTCTTCCAAATTCAACGGGAAAGACCATGACCACCATTACCATCACCACGAACAAGGGCAAGATCGTTGCCGAGCTGGACGCCGAGAAAGCGCCGAAGACCGTCGAGAACTTCCTGAACTACGCCAAGGCCGGCCACTACGACAACACGATCTTCCACCGCGTGATCGATGGCTTCATGATCCAGGGCGGTGGTTTCGAGCCGGGCATGAAGCAAAAAGCCGCCGACCAGACCGTGGAAAACGAAGCCAAGAACGGCCTGAAGAACGAACCGTACACGCTGGCGATGGCCCGCACGTCGGCCCCGCATTCGGCGTCGGCGCAGTTCTTCATCAACGTGAAGAACAACAGCTTCCTCGACTACCCGGGCCAGGATGGCTGGGGCTATGCCGTGTTCGGCGTGGTTACCGAAGGCAAGGAAGTCGTCGACGAAATCCGCAAAGTGAAAACCACGCGCAGCGGCATGTTTGCCGACGTGCCGGTGGAAGACGTGATCATCGAGAAGGTCGAAGCGGCATAAGCTTTCGCTCTCGATCCTGCCTTGATCCTGTTCATTTCCGACCTGCACCTGCAGGTCGACCGGCCCGCCCTGACCGAAGCCTTCCTGCGCTTCGTCGACGAGCGGGCCCGCTCCGCCCGGCAGCTCTACCTGCTGGGTGACCTATTCGAATACTGGGCCGGCGACGACGACCTGGACGACGCGTTCCACACCCGCATTGCCGCCGCGCTGCGCGCGCTGGCCGATAGCGGCGTCGAGGTCTTCTGGATTGCCGGCAATCGCGATTTCCTCGTCGGCGAACGTTTTGCCAGCGCCGCGGGGCTCACCCTGCTCCCCGAGACCTGGGTCATCGAAGACCACGGCCGCCGCATCGTGCTCGTGCACGGCGATGCGCAATGCACCGACGACGTCAAGTACATGGCCTTCCGCGCCCAGGTGCGCCAGCCCGGCTGGCAGCAGCAGTTCCTCGCCATGCCGCTGGCGCAGCGCAAGGCGATCATCGCCGGCCTGCGCGACAACAGCCGCAAGGACCAGGGCGAAAAATCCTACGAGATCATGGATGTGACGCCGCAGGCGATCGACGACGTCTTCGTGCAGACGAACGCCGACGTGATGATCCACGGCCACACGCACCGCCCTGCCCTGCACGCGCACGGCGACCGGCTACGCTACGTGCTGCCGGACTGGGAACCGGAGGCCTCACCACCGCGCGGCGGCTGGATCGCGATCGGCGACGATGGCGCGATCACGCGGCATGCGCTGGACGGCATCATCCTGCACTGAGAAAAACTGGGGACGGACCCTGTTTTTCAGGAAATGCGGGGCGGCGCGAATGACGGCAGTCTCGTCAAAGCGCCAGTGCTCTGCGGTTCGTGCATGGCCGGCGGCGTTTGCTGCCCGGAAGATTTCCTGGAAACAGGGGTACGTCCCCAGTTTTGCCTTATGGCCATACGGCGTCTTCGGTCCAGCCCAGCTCGGCAAAGTCCTGCGCGCGCAGGTCCGCCTCTCCCGACGAATAAAACTCATCCAGCTGCGGCGGCTCGACCGAGGTGCCGGCCAGCATCGCATGCACCTGCCCGCGGTGGTGGACCTGGTGCTGGAACAGGTGCGCCAGCAGGCGCTGGCGGGTGTCGCGCTGCAACTGGTCGCCGCGATCGATGGTGACGATGACGTCGAGCTCGCCGTCGACCAGTTCGGCGCAGTAGGCGATCAGCGAATCGTTGCTTTCCCGCTGCGCCTGCCATAACGTTGCACAGGTGGCGCAGGGCTCCTCCGGCGCGAAAAACTGCCGGTAGTCAGGGTGCGGCGGCTCGCCGTGCCGGTCGCGCCACAGCGCATCCAGGTAGAAGCGCTGCGTGGTCAGATTATGGTTCAGCGTGTAGCGGATGCTGGGAAAGAAACTGGTGCGTGTCGCATCCTCGAACTCGGCTTGCGACAGCGCGCTGCATGCGCGCAGCAGGCGGTGATCGGCCCAGGCATTGTTGCGAGCCTGGGCCAGCAGGTACCGCGACAGCGGATCGGGCGGCATGTTGCACTCCTTGTGAAAAGATCGCGAGGCGACTTGAAAATTGCCAGCCGTGAAATAAGCTGGAAGTTGGGAGTCTAAACGAACAGGGGCGTAGTCCCGAGGAGCCATCATGCTGAATGGAGACACCCTGCGGCGGGTCTTCCCCGACTGCAGCGACGCGGACGACTGGGCCACCGCGCTCGACGGCGCGCTGAGCCGGTTTCACATCACCACCCGCGACCGCGTCTGCGCGTTTCTTGCGCAAACGAGCCATGAGTCGGGCCACTTCAACCGGCTCGAGGAATCGTTGTTCTACCGCACTCCGGCGCGGCTGATGGCCGTGTGGCCGAGGCGTTTTCCGGACGTGGCCAGCGCCACCCCGTTCGTGCGGAATCCGGAACGCCTGGCGAACTTCGTCTATGCGCGGCGGATGGGCAATGGCGACGAAGCCAGCGGCGACGGTTTTCGCTTCCGCGGCCGCGGCCTGATCCAGCTGACCGGCCGCAGCAATTACCATCAGGCCGGCGAAGCGCTCGGCATCGACCTGGTGGGAGCACCGGAAAAGCTGGTGTCGAAGGAAGTGGCGGCACTGTCGGCGGCCTGGTTCTGGGACAGTCGCGGCCTGAATGCGCTGGCCGACCACGACAAGCCGGACGACGATCTCGAGGATTTCGTGGAAATTACGCGCCGCATCAATGGCGGCACCGTGGGCATGAAGGAACGGCTGGCCGTCTACAAATTGCTGCGCAGCAGCCTTGCCTGACCGCTGCCGCCTGCTTCGCCGACCGTGCTAATGCTGCCGCGGCACCTCGGCGAACGCCGCCTCGATACGGTGGATCAGCGGCAGGTTCATGGCATGTGTATGCCGGTTCCACCGGTCCATCGTCGACTGCAGTTCATTCTGCAGGCGGTGCGCCAGCTGAAACTCGCCGGCGCCCGCGGCCCAGATCGCGAACTCGGCCTTTGCCTCGAAACTGCCGTGGCGTTTCACCGCCGCCTCGAACTCGGCGCGCGCCTCGCTGGCGCGGCCCGCGCCGGCAAGCGCGTGCGCCAGCAGCAGGCTTGCCTGCTCGGGACGAAAATCCGGATCGGTGTGCCGCAACCGCTCCAGGTACCCGATCGCTTCGGCATGCCGCCCGCATGCAAGGCTGGCGCGCGCGGCGCCAAGCCGGATGTCCGGATCGTTGGCAAACGGGCCCTGCAGCGAAGCGCCATACGTCACGGCGGCGGCCTCGGCATCGCCCGCCTGCAACTGGGCATTTGCCAGGCGCACCTGATGATGCGCGCTGGGGGCGAAATCGAATGCGGCCTGCGCGTCGCGCAAAGCACGCACCGGGTCGAACGCCTGCGCGGCACCCGCGGCAGCCTTGCGGTCGCGCCGTTCGCGCCGCGAACTCGGCAGGTAAACGCCGACGTAGTACAACAGGGCGCCCAGCAGCGGTATGACGAACAGGATCAACAGCCAGGGCGCCTGCTGGCGGCTGCGGATCGCATGGGCGGCGAAAAAGACCGCGATCAGCACGTGCAGCCCGATTACAAAGATCAACATCACGCTCTCCACCGGTTCACCGAGCGGTCATTGTAGGGATTTCGATTCTTCTGTACAACTTATGACCTGCAAGGCAATTCCTTGCCGTTTGACAGCATGTTGACAGTCCCTATAGCTGCCTGCCGGGTACTTACTTGACCGGCTCAAAGCGCACATTGAGGCCGTCGCGCGTGGTATGGATCGTCGTCGGCACGTATTGCACGCCGAGGTAGCGCAGTTCGTCGGGGCGGAAATAATAGACCGGCACGTCGCGCACCAGGCGTTCAACGACGACGTTGGCGGCGGCCGTGAGTTGGCCCTGCGTGCGCGCATCGGTGCCGCCGACCGAGAAGCGCTCGATGCGGGCATCGCTGAGCACCACGGCATTGCGGACATTGTCCACCAGCAAGCGACCGGACAGCGCCACGCTGCCCTGCAACGCCGGCCGCAACAGCGGCGACGTGACCGACACATCGGCGGACAGTGCCAGCCGGTCGTTATCGCGCAATAGCGCCAGTTGGGGCCGCGACAGTTGCAGCTCGAACACACCGAGGGCGCGCTGCTGCAGGGGGAAGCGTTCATCCAGGCCGCGCTGCAGGCGCTCCAGCGGCACCTCGACTTCGCGCGGCCCGGTCAGGCTGGCACAGCCCGCCAGCAACGCCGCCGCGGCCAGCGGCACCAGCATCAATTTGCGCCGCGGCATGGACATCGTCTGCATAGTCACCCTCATGGAAAAGAGTGCGGATGATAGCCGATCGGCCCGCCATGTGTGTCAATAAATGTAACAGTGTTCCGGTGTGCGGAAGCGAACGGTCGCGTGCCCGCCGGCCGCGTAACGTTGCGCCATGCAACCGCTTTCCGCTGACTTTCCGGCTTACATCGGCACGGCCGGCTGGAGCCTGCCGCGCGAGACCTGGGATGCCTTTCCGCTGGAGGGCACCCACTTGGCGCGCTACGCCGCCGTGTTCGGCGCGGTCGAGATCAACTCCAGCTTCTACCGCCCGCATCAGCCCAGGACCTATGAACGCTGGGCCGCCTCCACGCCGGCGCAGTTCCGTTTCGCGGTGAAGCTGCCGCGCACCATCACGCATGAGGCCAGACTGCACGGGATCGACGAACTGCTGGCGCGCTTCGCCGCCGAAGCGGGAGCACTCGGCGGCAAGCTGGGCGCCGTGCTGGTACAACTACCGCCCAGCCTGGCACTGGAGGCGCCGGCCGCCGGTGCGCTGTTCGATGCGCTGCACGAACGGCTCGGCTGCATGATCGCCTGCGAAGCGCGCCATGCCAGCTGGTTCACTGCCGGCGCGACGGAGCTGCTGCGGCAGGCCGGCGTGACGCGCGTGCTGGCCGATCCGGTGGTCGGCCATACGGGGCCGTTCGAGCCGACGGCGGAGCCGGCCTATGTGCGGCTGCACGGCAATCCGCGCATCTATTACTCGCGCTACACGCTCGAACGGATGCACGAAGTGCGTGCCTGGCTGGCGCGGCACCCCGCATCGTGGTGCATCCTCGACAACACCGCGAGCGGGGCCGCCACGGCGAACGCGCTGGAGATGCTGGGATTGCCGGCGCCGCCCGGTCAGGCGGCCAGTCCGGAATCGCCGGAGCGATAGCGGTCGAACCGGTCCGGCGTCACCAGGTCGCCGAAATGCACGACCCTGGTGGCGATGTCGTGATAGGCGCCGATCAGCCCCATCTCGCCCCGTTCGATGCAGCCACGCAGGTATGCGCTGCCGTTGATGATTTCGGCCAGCGAATTCTCGATGTTCTGGCGCGTGACCTTTTCCAGCAGCTCCTTGGCGGATGGCGCCGGGCCGCCCTGCGTGGCGCACTGGCACTGCCAGATCGACGTCTGGATCTTGCCCGTGATCGTGCCGATGCTGTGCGCGTGCTCGTTCTTCAGCGCCAGGCCGATCGCGCCGCAACTGGAGTGGCCTTTCACGACGATCAGCTTGGCCCCCAGCTTGTGGGCGATTTCCAGGCTGCCGATGATTTCGTCGCTGATCACGTTGCCGGCGATACGGATCGTCAGCAGATCGCCGAGCCCGGCGTCGAAGATGATTTCCGGCGACGTGCGCGAGTCGATGCAATTGACCACCACGGCCATCGGATGCTGGCCGCCGGCGGTGGCATCCACCTGGTGCAGGTAATATTTCTTGATCCAGCGCCCGGCCTGGAAGCGCTCGTTGCCGTCTTTCAGCAGCTGCAGCACATCGGCCGGCTGCAGCCTGGTCTGCGTTTCCTTGTCCAGCGCCGGAACGAACTGGATCGGGTCGGCCAGGCTGTATTCGTCGCGCAGGCCGATCACGTTCAGCTGCACGTCGCGCTCGGCCGCCGCGACGCGGTAATCGTCGATCGTTTCCAGCACGTCGCTGTCGATGTAGTCGGCGTTGGTGGCATCGATCAGTACTTTCGAACCGGGCGGCACGTCCCACAGTGCGGTCTTGATGGTGGCCTTGTTCAGGAACGATACCTGGTTCGGCAATTCCATCTTGATCACCTCGCCGATATGCAGGCGGTACTGCTCGATCGCGAACGGGTTACGGAAATTGCTGCGCAGCAAATAGAACAGGCTGGCGGCCAGGCCGATCAGCACGCCCATCAGCAGGTCCGTCAGCACGATGGCGGTGACGGTGATCACGAACGGCACGAACTGCGTGGCGCCCTTCCCGTACATGTCGCGGAACAGCGCGACCTTGGCCAGCTTGTAGCCCGTCACGATCAGGATCGCCGCCAGCGCGGCCAGTGGAATCTGGTTCAGGACCGGGCTCAGCACCAGCACGGCGGCCAGCAGCAGCAAGCCGTGGAACACTGCCGATGCCTTGGTGGCGTTGCCGGTCTGGATATTCACCGAGCTGCGCACGATGACGGAGGTGACCGGCAGGCCGCCCAGCAGGCCGGCGCAGATATTGCCGACGCCCTGCGCCACCAGCTCGCGGTTCGGCGGCGATTCGCGCTTGTGCGGGTCCAGCTTGTCCACCGCTTCCACGTTCAGCAGCGTCTCCAGGGAGGCAACGATGGCGATCGTGGCACCGACGAACCACACGTCGGGGTTGGCGAAATGCCGCAGCTCCGGGAAATTCAGGTAGGCACCCAGGTTGCCCACGTCCACCGGCGGGATATCCACCAGGTGGGCCTGCGACAGGCTGAGGCCCGGCACATGGCGGCTGAACAGTGCGTGCAGCGCGACGCCCAGCACCACCACGAACAGGGGCGCCGGCAGCAGCTTGACGTTCCTGAACGGCGTGCGGTCCCAGAACAGCAGCACCAGCATCGACAGCCCGGCAATGACCACCGCGCCGGGGGTGATGCTGCCCAGCGCGCTCGCCAGCGCGGA
Organism: Pseudoduganella sp. jia 9; assembly: GCF_055502615.1. Lineage (NCBI taxonomy): Bacteria > Pseudomonadati > Pseudomonadota > Betaproteobacteria > Burkholderiales > Oxalobacteraceae > Pseudoduganella > Pseudoduganella sp. jia 9. The sequence goes on from NZ_JBUPWE010000007.1 coordinate 122,499, forward strand.
GAACGTGGTTTCGCCGTTGGCCTGGAAGAATGCATACTCGTCGGCGTTATTGGCGTCGTAACCGAGCGCATGCGGGATCTGCTTCAGGATCAGCAGGATGCCGATCGCCGCCAGCAAGCCCTTGATCACGTTGGACGGAACGTAGTTGGCGATGAACCCGGCGCGAAAAATGCCCATCGCCAGTTGCAGGAAGCCGGCGATCACGACCGACGCCAGCAGGATTTCAAATGCGCCCAGCTTCGTGATGGACGCCAGCACGACGGCGGCGAGACCTGCCGCAGGGCCGCTGACGCTGGTATGCGAACCGCTGAGCAGCCCGACGATAATGCCTCCGATGATGCCCGAGATAATCCCCGAGAATAAGGGCGCACCGGAGGCCAGTGCAATGCCGAGGCATAAAGGCAGGGCGACAAGAAATACGACGATCCCTGCCGGGATATCTTGCTTGAGGTGATTGATATTCATGGCGATACGCGTTTGATTCGATTATCAGTCGTACGCGCCAGCCCCTCATCCCACGTGTCGTCAGAAACGTCGATTAATTAATCGTGGGCGGCAGTACTCCCGACTGACGGAGTGACTGCACCGGCAATGAATAGCGAAGCAGCAGCATCTCCCTTTAAATGATCGGGAAATGTCAACGATGCCTCATTTGTCGAAACAATATAACACGCGTTTTTTGCACTGCGCAATTGCCAGTTTATCCGCCTCCGTATAACTACGTATTTCCTCAAAGTTATATTTTTTATGAGGATATTCTTATTGTAATCGTAGAAATATCGACGCCAGTGAAAATGCGGCTTTGAGCAGGTAATAATCATTGAAGATATCCGATATTCCTCAGACGCATATCAGCGGAATGACCGAATAAAGATGTTTCATGGATTGCGCCGCCCGGCAGATGGCCGCCTGCCGCCTGCCGCTTCGCGCCGGCGGCGGCGGACGACTGCGCCCGGTCGATGCGTGGCATTTTTACAAAAGCCTTGCGCAAGTTCAGCTTAGTGTTATAGTTCACTACAACACCAGTTCAACAAAACACCACTGGAGGAACCATGTATGTGGAATGACAATGCGCCGATCTACCGCCAGCTGAAGGCGCGGGTGATCGGCATGATGCTCGATGGCCTGCTCAAGCCCGGCGACGCCCTGCCCTCGGTACGGCAGGTGGCGGCCGACTATCAACTGAACCCGATCACCGTGTCGCGGGCGTACCAGGAGCTGGTCGATGAAACCTTGGTCGAAAAAAGAAGGGGGTTGGGTATGTATGTCACCGAAGGCGCGGTACAGAAACTTCTGGCATCCGAACGCGAGCGCTTCCTGCGCGAAGAATGGCCGGCGATGATGGAGCGCATCCGCCGGCTCGGCCTGGACCTGGACCAGCTGCTGCTTGCAGCGCAACCGGGGAGCGCGTCATGAGCGCCGTCATTTCCGCCCGCAACCTGGTCAAGCGCTATGGCAAGCACACGGCACTCGACGGCGTCAGCTTCGACGTGCAGCCCGGCCGCATTGTTGGCCTGATCGGCCCGAACGGTTCCGGCAAGACCACCACGCTGAAGGCCGCCCTCGGCCTGTGCCAGTTCGACGGCGAACTGGCCGTGCTGGGCATGGACCCGCGCACGCACCGCGACGAACTGATGAACGACATCTGCTTCATCGCCGACGTGGCGATCCTGCCGCGCTGGCTGAAGGTGAAGGACGCGATCGATTTCGTGGCGGGGGTGCACCCGCGCTTCGACCGCGCCAAGGCCGAGCGCTACATCGCCGGCACCAAGCTGGCGCCGGACATGCGCGTGAAGGCCATGTCGAAGGGCATGATCGTGCAGCTGCACCTGGCGCTGGTGATGGCGATCGACGCCAGGCTGCTGGTGCTGGACGAGCCGACATTGGGCCTGGACATCCTGTACCGCAAGGACTTCTACCAGAACCTGCTGGAAGACTATTTCGACGAGCACAAGACGATCGTCATCACCACCCACCAGATCGAGGAAGTGGAGCACATCCTGTCGGACGTGCTGTTCATCCGGGAGGGCCGGATCACGCTGTCCGCCTCGATGGAAGAAATCGGCGAGCGCTACACGGAAGTGATGGTGCATCCGCAGCATACCGCCGCGGCCGCGGCACTGCAGCCGCTGACACAGCGCACCGTGTTCGGCAGGAGCGTGATGCTGTTCGACGGCGTGCCGAAGCAGCAGCTCGAACATCTTGGCGAACTGCGCACGCCCAGCGTGGCGGACCTGTTCGTCGCCAGCATGAAAGGGGGCCAGCAATGAGTACGATGCGAAACACGATGCCGGAGACGATGCCCGATGCCGTGCCGGACGCCGCGCCGCAGCGGCTGCGCGCCACGCTGCGCAGGACGATGCCCTGGCTGATCCGCCGCGAAATCTGGGAAAACAAGGGCATGCTGGTGTGGGTGCCGCTGGCGATATCGGCACTGCTGATCGCCTTCGTCCTGATCGCCGCCGTGATGGGGCATGGCGGCACGATCCACATCGACGGCGCAGAAATCGGCGGCAAGGAGGTGACGATACAGCTCGGCGAACGGCAGAAACTGGCCGCCACCGAAGCGGCCGCCACCGCTTATCCCGCCCTCGCCATGGTGCTGTACGCATCGCTGGCGTTCATGGTGTTCTTCTACAGCCTGGGCGCACTCTACGATGAGCGGCGCGACCGCAGCATCCTGTTCTGGAAGTCGCTGCCGGTGTCGGACACGGCCACCGTGCTGTCGAAGGCAGCCTTCGCCCTGCTCGGCATACCGCTGCTGGTCATCGTGGTGGAGCTGGCGACCTCGCTGGTGATGCTCGCGATCGTGCTGGCCATGGCGGCCAGCAAGGGCGTCAACCTGATGGGCCCGGTACTGGCGCATCCGCAGTTCTGGCTGGGACTGGTGAAGGTGCCGTCATTGCTGCCGGTCTATGCGCTGTGGGCATTGCCGACCGTCGGCTGGCTGCTGCTGGTTTCCGCCTGGGCCCGCTCCAAGGTCTTCCTGTGGGCCATCGGCGTGCCGGGACTGGCGACCATGCTGCTGTTCTGGGCCGAGAAGAACCTGAACCTGCCCCTCAACGCCGCCTGGCTGGTCGAAAAATTCATTTCCCGGCTGCTGACCGGCGTGATGCCGGGTACCTGGCTGATGGCCGGTGGCGTGGCCGAGCACGCCAGCAATATGGACATCGTCACCAGCCGCCAGGGTCCCGTCGCCGCGTTCGACATGATCTACCGGTCGTCCTGGACCGCCGTGGCAACGCCGGAGATGATCGGGGGCGCCGTTGCGGGTGCCGCCATGATCGCCGCCGCCATCTGGCTGCGCCGCCGGCGCGAGGAAGGCTGACGGCATCTGCTCAGCTGTAAGTCCTGTCTTACAGCACTACCAGACCCGCACCGATGCCGGACGCGGGTCGCGGTTGAGATAATGGCAACCATTCCGCCAGCGCCAGACCTCCCGGTCTCGCGTTGGCTGTTGTTTTAAAGGATGGTTCCACCATGAAAATTATCGACCAGCGCTATCTCGACGGCGCCAACCGCTACTGCACCGAGCCTTGCCTGCTGAGCATTCTCGATCTCGGCCACCCTGCCCCCTATTCGGCCAGCGACATGCAGCAGTTGCGTGCACGCCTGAAGACGGCGCTGCCCGGCCTGCGCCAGGGCCGCAGCCTGATCGGCGTGGTGGGCGATGACGTGGATGCGCCGGGCCGCGGCCTGCAACTGGCGCGCCTGATCCAGAGCGTGGCGATCGAACTGCACCGCCTGACCGGCGACGAGGTGATGATGGGTTTTGTCGGTCGCGTGCCGAAGATGCCGGGGCGCTACCGGCTGATCCTGCCGTTCCGCTGCGGCACCGTGGCCAATGCCGCGCTGAAGCTGGCGACCGGCCTGGTGGCCGCACTGCTCGCCGGCGAGGACTTTCCGCTGGCCGACGGGCTGGCCGAGCTGCGCGGCATCGCCGCGGCCGGTGCGCCGTCGCAGCCGTCTATTCGAATTGCCGCTTGAACTGCTCGAACTGCTCGGCCAGCGCCGAGTAGTCGGCGCGCAGCTGCTGCACTTCCAGTTCCAGCTGGGCCACGCGGTCGGCCCGCGATGCGCCGCCCGGCGCCACCGCCGCCGTGCCATACCCCGCCTCTTCCCGCGCCAGCTGGATTTCCCCGCCCAGCAATTGCCCGTAACGCGGTTCCTTCGTGCCCGGCGCCAGTGCCAGCTTGGCCACCACCGGCGGGTATTTGTCGATCAGGAATTGCAGCGCCTGCTCCACATCGCCCACCGTCCTGAATTCATGCAGGCGCCCGGTGCGGGTGCGGATCTCGCCGGCCGTCTGGTGGCCGCTCAGCATCAGCACCGTCAGCACGGCCAGCTTGTCCTGCTCGAGCGACCATTTGATGCGCATGCGGTGTTCGTACTTGGTGACGCGGGCGCCGGCCGCCGCCACGGCGTTGACGAGGCGGCGCTCGGTCAGCCGGGCCAGCACGTCGGTCACCGTGTCTTCCGATATCTGCATCACGGGATCGCGGCTGGTCTTCTGGTTGCAGCCATTGGTGAGCGCATTGAGCGACATCGGGTAGTTATCCGGCGTCAGCGCTTCCTTTTCGGCCAGCACGGCCAGCACGCGGATCTCGAACGGGTCCAGCGTATCGGTCGAGGTTTTCGTTGTTTCGGGGGTATCCGCTGCGGGGGTATTTCCTGCATCTGTCATTTCTGTTCCTCAATCGACCAGCTTGTTCAGTTGAGCGGGATCGGGCTTGCCGACGGCCTCGATATCCCCGCATTGCAAACCACTCTCCTTCAGCAGCGCGATGATGCGCTGGATCTGCAGTTCCTGCGCCGCCGCATGGTTGACCAGGCCATGCAGCGCTTTCGACATCGGATCGTCGCCGTTCGGCGTGACGCCGTAGGCCGCGAACAGGTGCTGCGCAGGGTGCCGCGCGCCGGGCTCGTGCTTCTGCACGATGGTGGCGGGATTGCCGACCGCCGTCGCACCCGGCGGCACCGCTTTCAGCAGTACGGCATTCGAGCCCACCTTGGCGTACTCGCCGACCGTGAAGCTGCCCAGCACCTGGGCCCCGGCACCGACGATCACGCCGCGCTCCAGCGTGGGATGGCGCTTCTTGCCTGGCGACAGCGAGGTGCCGCCCAGCGTCACGCCCTGGTAGATCGTGCAGTCGTCGCCGATCTCCGCCGTTTCGCCCACTACCACGCCGAAGCCGTGATCGATGAAGACGCGCCGCCCGATCCGGGCGCCGGGATGGATTTCGATGCCGGTGGCGATGCGCGCCAGCGCGCTGATGAAACGTCCCGGCCATTTCAGGCCATGAGTCCAGCACCAATGAGCCAGGCGGTGCGCCATGATCGCGTGCAGGCCGGGGTAGCACGTCAGCACTTCCCAGCCGTTGCGGGCTGCCGGATCGCGTTCGATGATGCTGCGGATGTCTTGGCGCAGGTGGCGGAACATGGATAGCAAGGCAGGAGGGTCGAAATACGATGGTAGCGCATCGCAACCGAAGGCGCAGCGGATGGGCTGGCCTCCGGATTCCCCAACCGGCTTGCGCGGCCGGGGCAGACGGAGGACAACAGGCAAAGCCGGCCGTCCTGCCGGCCCGAAGCTCTAGCCTTCCTTTGCGATGCGCTGGCGCCGCGCTTCGTACAGGCAAACGCCGGAGGCGACCGACACGTTCAGGCTCTCGACCGAGCCGAACATGGGAATGTTGACCAGTACGTCGCAGGTTTCGCGCGTCAGGCGGCGCATGCCCTCCCCTTCGGAGCCCATCACCAGCGCGGTCGGGCCGGTGAAGTCGGCTTCGTACAGGCTCTTCTCGCCATCGTCCGATGTGCCGATCAGCCAGATGTCACGCTCCTTCAGTTCGCGCATCGTGCGCGCCAGGTTCGTGACGGTGATGTAAGGCACGGTCTCGGCAGCACCGCTGGCCACCTTGGCGGCGGTGGCGTTCAGGCCCACCGCGCGGTCTTTCGGGACGATCACGGCGTGCGCGCCGACGCCATCGGCCACGCGCAGGCAGGCGCCCAGGTTGTGCGGGTCGGTAATGCCATCCAGGATCAGCAGCAACGGCGGGCCCTCGATCGCGTCGAGCAGTTCGTCGAGGTTGCGCGCCAGCGCCAGCTGCGATGCAAAGGCGATCACGCCCTGGTGGCGGCGGGTGCCGACGATCTTGTCGAGGCGGGCGGAATCGACCGGCATCACGCGCACGCCGGCCGCTTTCGCGTTGGCGATCAGGTCCTTCATGCGGCGGTCGTCGCGCCCGGCATCGACGAAGATTTCTTCGACCGACGAGGCTTCGTGGCGCAGGCGCGAGGTGACGGCGTGAAAGCCGAAAATCATTTTGTTCTTGGACATGGTACGTAGTTCTGGTGTGGCGAACGGATTCGCCGGGGATGCGCCGCGGCGGGTGCCGCGGCGCGGGTATCAATCGGCGCTTGCTTGACTGTAACTGTTAACGCTTCTTGCGGGTCTTTCCGCCAGGTTTGGCGGCCGCTTTGGCAGCCGATCCCGCGGCAGTCTGGGTCTTGCCGCGCTTGGCCGGCGCGGCGCCCCTGCTGCCGTCCCTGGCCTTCGGCGCAGGGTCGAACTGCGGCAACAGCGTGATCGACGGTGCCGGGCCGGCCGATGCGGTTTCGTCCGCACCGCCGCGGCGCTTGGCCGCACCCTTGCGTGGCGCGATGCCTTCGTCGGCATCGTTGCGCGCCGCGCCAGCCTTTTCCGTGCCAGGCTCCGACCTGCCGGCGCCCTTGCCGGCCGAGCCGTTGCGGCCACCGGCACCGCGCGAGCCGCCGCGGCGCGGCTTGACTTCTTCGTCGCCGAAGCCGTCGTCATGGAATGCGGCACCCTTGCGGCCGCCGCGCGGCGATGGCGGTGCCATGCCCTCGGTCTCGCTCGGCGCCAGGCGCAGGTCGATCTTGCGCGATTCAAGGTCCACGCGCACCACCTGCACGGTCACGCGGTCGGTCAGCTGGAAGCGCTTGCCGGTGCGTTCGCCGCGCAGTTCGTGGCGCGCATCGTCGTACTGGAAGTAATCGGCGCCCAGGTCGGTCACGTGCACCAGGCCCTCGACGAACAGCTGGTCGAGCTGCACGAAGATGCCGAAAGTGGTCACGCCGGTGATGATGCCGCTGAACTCCTCGCCCAGCTTGTCCTGCATGAAGTAGCACTTCAGCCAGGCTTCGACATCGCGCGATGCCTCGTCGGCGCGGCGCTCGTTGGCCGAGCAGTGCACGCCCAGCGCATCCCACACGGTGAGGTCGCGCGCCGCTTTCGGTTCCTTGCCGGCGGCCTTGTCCTTCACCTGCTGGCGGCGCGTCGCGTTCGATACCGTGGTGTTCAGCACGCTCTTGTCTTCCACCTTCGGCTCATATTTCTTGCCTTGCAGGATGGCCTTGATCGAGCGGTGCGTGAGCAGGTCCGGGTAGCGGCGGATCGGGCTGGTGAAGTGCGCATACGCTTCATAGGCCAGGCCGAAGTGGCCGATGTTTTCCGGACTGTAGACGGCTTGCTGCATCGAGCGCAGCAGCATGGTCTGCAGCAGGTTGGCATCCGGCCGTTCCTTGATCTTGCGCATCAGCTCGGCGTAGTCGCCGGCCACCGGCGTATCGCCGCCGCCCAGCGACAGGCCCACCTGCTTGAGGAATTCGCGCACCTGCGTCAGTTTTTCCTTGGTCGGCGCGGCGTGGATCCGGTAGGTGCCGGGATGCTTGTGGCGAAGCAGCAAATCGGCCGCGCACACGTTGGCGGCCAGCATGCATTCCTCGATCAGCTTGTGCGCATCGTTGCGGGTGCGCGGAATGATCTTCTCGATCTTGCCGGCCGGGTTGCAGACGATATAGGTTTCGGTGGTTTCGAAATCGATCGCGCCCCGCTCCATGCGCGCCTTCAGCAGCGCATGGTAGACGGCATACAGGTTCTGCAGGTGTGGCACCAGTTGCGCCCGCTTGGCCGCTTCCGGCCCCTTCGTGTTCGACAGGATCGCCGCCACTTCGGTGTACGTGAAACGCGCCGCCGAGTGGATCACGGCCGGGTAGAACTGGTAGGCCTTGATCTCACCCTGCGCGGTAACGACCGCGTCGCAGACCAGGGTCAGGCGGTCGACGGCCGGGTTCAGCGAGCACAGGCCGTTCGACAGCTTTTCCGGCAGCATCGGGATCACCCGGCGCGGGAAATACACCGACGTGCTGCGTTCGATCGCATCGTTATCGAGCGCATCGTTCGGCTTCACGTAATGGGACACGTCGGCGATGGCCACGATCAGGCGGAAGGCGTTGGCGCGGCCTACTTTCACCGGCTCGCAGTACACGGCGTCGTCGAAGTCGCGCGCATCCTCGCCGTCGATCGTCACCAGCGGCACGTCGCGCAGGTCGACCCGTTCGCCCCTGTCCTTTTCATGGACCACGTCGGGCAGCCTGGCGGCCTGCTTCAGGGCGGCAGCGGAAAACACATGCGGCACGCCGAACTTGCGCACGGCGATCTCGATTTCCATGCCGGGGTCGTCCATGTCGCCCAGCACTTCGACGATCCTGCCGACCGGCTGCTTGAAGCGGCCCGGCTGCTCGGTCAGTTCGACGCTGACGATCTGGCCGCTCTTGGCCTTGCCGGTCGCGCCGGTCAGCAGGATGTCCTGGCCGATGCGCTTGTCTTCCGGGGCCACGATCCACACGCCGTTATCCTTCAGCAGGCGGCCGATGATGTGCGTATTGCCCCGTTCGACGACTTCGACGATGGTGCCTTCCGGGCGGCCACGGCGGTCGAAACCGGTCACCTTGGCCATTACCTTGTCGCCATGCAGTACTTTCTGCATTTCGCGTTCGGACAGGAACAGGTCGTCGCCCGGTTCATCGGGAATCACGAAGCCGAAGCCGTCGCGGTGCGCGCTGACTCGCCCGGAAACGAATTCCGAATGATCGGCCAACACATAGAAGCCGCTGCCGTCCGAACGGATCTGGCCATCGCGCTCCATCGCGTTCAGGCGCCGCGTCAGCACGGCCTGGGATTCAGTCTTCACCCCGAGCGACATGGACAGCGTGCGCAGGTCGAGCGGCGCATTGGCGCTGCGGAAAATGCCGAGGATTTCCTCGCGGCTGGGAATGGTGTGGATCGTCTGGTTCAAAACTGTTCTTTGGTCTTATTAGGATGAATTAGGGGATGATCGTGAGGAAAGATGGCAACATAGTGTACCGGAGGTGCGCCGGTTTGCCTAACACGCGCCAATCGGAGCGTGCTCCCGGGAGACTTTCCTGAGGGCCTTTGACATTCGAAAAGATTGCTCTATAATTCTGGCTCTCGCAGCGATGCAAATCGCGGCAAGGCGTTGTAAAGGGTTGATGTGCAGTGTGGAATGCAAGTTCATCTGGCGCAAAACTCTCCAAGGCGATATCATAACAGGAGTCGGGAACGTCGTTGAAATTCGGTTGCAATCCATGGACTGAATAAGCAGATCAGTAAGCAGACCCGGCGCTTGTAATGCAGTGCCCACGTGGCGGAATTGGTAGACGCGCATGGTTCAGGTCCATGTGCCGCAAGGTGTGGGGGTTCGAGTCCCTCCGTGGGCACCACTCTACCGAATACGAAAAAGCCGTGAATCGCGAGATTCACGGCTTTTTGCTTTGGGGCTGGCTCTTTTGGGCTGGCTCTTTGGGGCTGGCTTTTCCCCGGCTCATCCGTTCATGCGCCAATCCCGCACCGTCCTGCCTGCCGCCTTATTACCCTGCCTTTACCTCCGATACCGCCGGCGTTCCCCACAGTCGGGAAAATTTACGTTAAAACACGGATCGCTATTGCCGAGTTCGCATTTCGCCGCTATGATGCGTGCCTCGTTGCAGAGCATCGCAGCGAAATGAAGTACAGCAGTTCAGTGCCCACGTGGCGGAATTGGTAGACGCGCATGGTTCAGGTCCATGTGCCGCAAGGTGTGGGGGTTCGAGTCCCTCCGTGGGCACCACTCTACCGGATACAGAAAAAGCCGTGAATCGCGAGATTCACGGCTTTTTTGCCATGGTGCCATGGTGCGGGGAAGCGAATCGGCACTCGCCGCGTTCCGCAACTAAATATAATTATAAAAAGCCAACATTTTTATTGCTGAGTTCATTTTCGGCCGATATCATTGTTGCCATACTGCCGAGCAGTACGATGCAGTGGATTATCGTGTCCAGGGGTGGCGAAACCGGCCGGCACGCACGGCTCGCAGCCGGGCCGTGCCGGAATGCGCCAATCGGTGGGCACTGCTGGATATTGAAGGAGCCGTGGATCGCAGGTCTGCGGCTCTTTTATTATCCGCGTCGGATCTTTTTACGCCCCGGCGCGGCCGCGCTCTTCGCGGAGGCTTTTCCCGTCCGGCAGAAACCTCCGCACGCTTTTTGCCTATGAAGTTTTGTCCAATAACTACAGGGAGCATTTCATGAAAACTTTATTGACCGGTATTGCGCTGGCCAGTGCCGTCTTTGCCGCCGGGTCCGCCGCGGCCGCGCCGGTGTTCAATTTCCAGTTCACCGCCGGTACTTCGCTGCAGGCGCAGCAAGGTTTCATCAGCGCCGCCTCGCTCTGGTCCAACCTGCTTGCCGACGACGTGACGATCAACCTCACGGTCGGCTTCAACCCGCTGGGATCGAACATCCTCGGGCAGGCGCAATCGGCCCAGCAGACATACTCGTATTCGACGTTCCGCCAGGGACTGGTCAACGATATCTCGTCCGGTTTCGATGCCACGGCCACTGCCAGCCTCGCCACCGGCAACTCCTTCGGCATGCTGTTGAACCGCACCGCGAACAATCCGAACGGCTCGGCCAGCGCCACGCCCTACCTCGACAACGATGGCGACGCCAACAATACACAGGTGCGCATCACCACGGCCGAGGCCAAGGCGATCGGCCTGTCGACGCAGCAGCAGACGCTGACCGGCTGCATCGGCACCTGCGACGGCTTCATCCAGTTCAACAGCCAGTTCGCGTTCGACTTCAACCCGAACGATGGCGTCAGCGCGAATGCCTACGATTTCGTCGGCGTGGCGGCGCACGAGATCGGCCATACGCTGGGCTTCATCAGCGGCGTCGACATCCTCGACTTCAATTCCACGCCGCCCCAGGTATTCCCCGACCAGGCGTTCACCTTCGTCTCCGGCCTGGACATGTTCCGCTATTCCGACGAAAGCGCGGCACTGGGCGTGACCGACTGGACCGCCGACAACCGCGAGAAGTATTTCTCGATCGACGGTGGCGCCACGGAAATCGCGCTGTTCTCCAACGGCGTCGAACATGGCGACGGCCGCCAGGCCAGCCACTGGAAAGACGACCTGTATATCGGCCTGATGGACCCTACCGCCGGCCGCGGCGAGGCGCTGGGCATCTCGCAGCAGGATCTGCTGGCGATGGACGTGATCGGCTGGAACGTGTCGCCGGTTCCGGAACCGTCGACTTACGCAATGCTGGGCGCCGGCCTGCTGCTGCTGGGTGGCCGCGCGCGCAAAGCCGCCCGGAAGTCGAAAAATATTTCGTAAAAACAAAAATGATGGTTGACGGATCCGGTGGCGGCCTTTAAGATGCGTGCCTTCTGTTGCTGAACACCGCAACGAAGTAAAGAAAACAGGGCCCACGTGGCGGAATTGGTAGACGCGCATGGTTCAGGTCCATGTGCCGCAAGGTGTGGGGGTTCGAGTCCCTCCGTGGGCACCAAGTCCTGTTTTCGATACATTGAGAAGTAACGCTGAGAAGCACCAGTGCCCACGTGGCGGAATTGGTAGACGCGCATGGTTCAGGTCCATGTGCCGCAAGGTGTGGGGGTTCGAGTCCCTCCGTGGGCACCACTCTACCGGATGCCGGGTTTGAAAAAACCCCGAGACGCCGCCGATTCGCGAGAATCGGCGGCGTTTTCTTTTGGCCACCATCCTTCATCACATGGACTACACTCTGCCCATGTCCAGCATGCTCCCAACCGATACGCCGAACACGATCCTGATCGCCAGCGCCGCCGGCTTTCCCGCGCTGGAACGAGCGCTGGAGCGCGCCGGTTTCCAGGTGGGCGTCGTCAACCGCGGCGACACGGCGCTGGCGGCGATGCGCGCGGCTTCACCCGCCGACCACGTGGCGCTCGTGCTGCTCGATGCCGCCCTGGCGGGCAGTGCCCGGATGGAACTGTGCACGCGGCTGGCCGGTACCGTACCGGTGCTGGTGATGTCGGCTGTGCCAACCGACGAGGAACAGCAGCAGGCGCTGCGGGCCGGCGCCGCGGGCTATATCCGCCTGCCCTGCGCGGCCGAGGACGTGGTCGAGAAGATCGCGGTCGAACTCACGGCGCGCCAGGCCTGGCTGCCGGTGGGTGGCCCGCTCGATACCGGCACCCTCGAAGTCAACTACCACGCACTGCTGGCCGGCTCGCCGGATGCGATCATCCTGTTCGACACGGCGCTTGGGCTGCCGGTGGACGTCAACCGCAACGCCGAGCGCATGTTCGGGCGCAGCGGTACGGAACTGATGCGCATGCGGCTGGCGGACCTGTGCCCGCCCGTGCAGCCTGACGGCGCGCCAACGGCCGATGCAGTCGATGCCCTTGTGGCCCGCGGCCTGTCCGGCGACATCCGCATTTTCCCGCTGACATTCCAGCACAGCAGCGGGCGCCAGATCGACGGCGAACTGCGCCTCGTCGTGCTGCAGAAGAACGGCTTGCAGCTGCTGCACATGCGCGTGGCGGACGTGACGGGCCAGCGCATCGCCGAGGCGCTGCGCACCGGGCAGAACCGGCTGCTGGAAATGATCGCACGCGGCGCGCCGCTGCCCGACATCCTGGCCAGCCTGCTGCGCCTGATCGAAGGCCAGGCGCCGGGCCTGGTCTGCACCGTGCTGCTGCTCGAAGAGGACGGTGTCACCGTGCGTGGCGGCGCCGCGCCCAGCATGCCGCCAGAATTCCTGCGTGCGTTCGACGGGCTGCAGATCGGTCCGGACGTGGGCTCGTGCGGCAGCGCGATGTTCCGCCGCGAACCCGTGGTGGTGGCGGACATCCGCCACGACGCGCGCTGGAACGGCTGGCATGAACTGGCTGCGCGGTATGGCCTGCACGCATGCTGGGCAATGCCGATCATGACCGACCGGCAGACGGTGCTGGGCTCGTTCGCGATCTATTACCGCGATGTGCGCCTGCCCCGCGCGGACGACGAGCGGCTGATCGCGGTGGCCGTGCACCTGGCCGGCATCGCCATCGAGCGCACCCGGCGCGAGGTGGAGCTGGCGCGGCACCGCGACCACCTGGAAGACCTGGTGGCGGCCCGTACCGCCGAACTGCGCAGCGCGAAGGAGCGCGCCGAACAGGCCAGCGCCGGACTGGCCGCCGCGCTGGACGACCTGCGCAAGACCCAGGACGAGCTGGTACGCCGGGACAAGCTGGCCGCGCTGGGCGCCCTGGTGGCCGGCGTCGCCCATGAGCTGAACACGCCGATCGGCAATTCGCTGACGATCGCCAGCGCGATGAGCGAGCGCCTGGGCGCGCTGCGCGACAGCCTGGCAAGCGGCCTGCGCCGCTCCGACCTGGAACAATACCTGGCCCAGGCCGGCGAGGCGGACGACCTGGTGGTGCGCAACCTGCGCCGGGCCGCCGCGCTGATCGCCAGTTTCCGGCAGGTGGCCGTCGATACCGCCAGCTCGCAGCGCCGCCAGTTCCGGCTGGACGAGTTCATTGCCGAACTGGTGCTGCCGCTGACGGCCGCCACCGCGCCCCCCCGCCCTCGCGTGGTGCAGGAAATCGCCCCGGGGCTGGCGATGGACAGTTACCCGGGCCCGCTCGGGCAAGCCGTGTCGGCGCTGTTCGAGAACGCCGTCGTCCACGGGCTGGACGGGCGCGGCGACGGCGTCGTCACGCTGTGCGCACATGCGCTGGAAGACGGCATGATTGCGTTGTCGCTGGCCGATAACGGCGCCGGCATCGCGCCCGGCATTCTTTCGCGGGTGTATGATCCCTTCTTTACCACCAGGCCCGGCGCCGGCGGTTCCGGCCTCGGCCTGCACATCACGCACAATATCGTCACCGGCGTGCTGGGCGGCCGGATCGCCGTACGCAGTACGCCGGGTTCCGGCACCGTCTTCACGATGACGCTGCCCGCCATGGCACCGCGCTGAACCTGCGCCCCTCCTGGAACCGCGGACCTGCCGAATCTGCACCCGACCTGACCTGCCAGCCCGATGACTTCACTCCCTGCCCTTCTCAAACGATCCCTGCCTGGCGCCGCGCTGCTGCTCGCCGTGGCCGCCGCCGCCGCGCCCGCGCCCTGGTGGCTGTGGGAAAGCGTGACCGACAGCGGCGCCAAGGTGTGTTCGCAAACGCCGCTCGGCCCCGGCTGGCGAAAATTGCTTGGCCCCTACAAGGATTCTCGTTGCGAGAAGTTAATTCGTGTTCAATAATGGCCCGACAAGATTTTTTCACACCGACGGAGGAGACATGTTTCAGAATCCCGAGCAGTTCGCCCAAGCGACGAAAACCCTGTTCGAGTTCCAGCTCGAAACCTTCAATACGCTGACCAGCAAGGCGGTGCAAGGCCTCGAGCAGGTACTGCAGCTCAATATCGATACGGCCAGGAGCGGCGTCGAGAAGAATCTTGCGGCCGGTCGCGAAATGAGCCAGGCGCCCGATCCGAAGGCGGCCATGGCCGCAGCCAGCGCCCGGATGCAGAACCTTACCAACGTCGCCGAATACAACCACCAGCTCGGCCAGATCCTGGCCGAAATCCATGGCGAATTCACCACTGCCGCCGAAGCCCACCTGGCCGAAGCGCGCAGCAACCTGACGGCCCTGATCCACGATGTGACGAAAAACGTGCGGCCCGGCTCCGAGAACGCGGTGCAAATCGTCAAGACGGCGATCGACAACGCCTTTGCCGGCTACGAGCAGGTCACCAAGGCGACCCGCCAGGCAGTGACGACGTTCGAGGAACAACTGGCGAAAGCGGCCGCGATCGCCGAACAGCAGGGCGCCGGCCAGACCAAGCACTGAGGGCAAATTGCCGGCAGGTTGCCGGCATGCGATAAAACGCTGTGCAAGCGGCGGGAGAAGCGATAGACTGTATATAAATACAGTTCATTGTCTCTCCCGCCGTTTTTTTTGGAAGCAACGCAAAAGCCCCACCGCTTTTCCCAGTTTCCGTTGCTGTTTCCGTTTCTGTTTCCGCTTCCGTTTCCCTTATCTTCTCCGTCCTCCCGCTGTTCGCATGAAACCCGTCCTGGAAAACCTTTTTTATTACCTGGATAATTTCCACCGCGTGCTGGAATGGATCGGCGAACGCTACGCCGACCTGCTCGACGGCGAGGAACGCGAGTTCATCGAACGCTTCCCCGCCCTGCCCCGTGCTTCCCGCGCGCTGTTCGTGCGCATGGTGATGCGCAAGGGCCAACTGTTCCGCGCGTCGAAGCTCGTCTATGAGGAGATCGGCTGCGCCCGTGCGGCCGCCGGGCCGCTGGCCGATGCGGGCTGGATCGTCGTCGATCCCGCCGTGTCGCTCGACGAACTGTTCGACCTGCTGCAGAAGCCGGAGCTGTGCCGGGCATTCGGGCTGGCCGGCGCGCTGCGCTCGGCGCGCAAGGAAGCGCAATTGGAGGCGCTGCGTGCCGATCACGCCGGCGAGCGCCCGTTTTCCGCCTGGTGGCAGAACATCGAGGCACGGGAGGAAGCCTACCGTATCGTCGCCAAACCGCTGTGCGACCGGCTGCGGCTGATCTTCTTCGGTAATTACCACCAGGACTGGACGGAATTCGTGCTGTCCGACCTCGGCGTATTCCGCTTCGAACGGGTGGAGATTTCGGAAGCCGCGCGGGGATTCCGCACGCGCCGGGACATCGACGACTACCTGCAGCTGCACGCATGCCGCGAACGCTTCGGCAACGGCGAGGCGCCGCTGGACGTGCTGCGCGACGTGCCGCCGCCCGGCACGGACAACGAATGGCTGGCCAGCCGCCGCCACAAGCTGCTGTTCCAGATGGGCCAGCAACTGGAAAAGCTGCGCGACTGGGCCGGCGCCTGCGCCGTCTACGGCGATTGCGCCTATCCGGGCGCGCGCGCGCGGGCCATTCGGGTACTGGAAAAGGATGAACAGTTCGGCGCCGCCTGGGAACGGCTGCAGGCGGCGATGGCCGCGCCGGAAAACGAGGCGGAACGCCAGCACCTGCTGCGCATGGCGCCGCGGCTGGCGCGCCGCCTCGGCCACCCGCGCGGCGCGGCCGCCAGGCCCGTGCCGCCGGCGCGGCTGGACCTCGCGCTGCCCCGGCCCGATGGCCAGTGGTGGGTCGAAGGGGTGGTACGCGACCACCTGAACCACGCCGAGGCGCCGGTGTTCTATGTCGAGAACGCGCTGATCAATTCGCTGTTCGGGCTGTTGTGCTGGGAGGCGGTATTCGCCGCGATTCCCGGCGCGTTCTTCCACCCGTTCCACCACGGTCCGGCGGACCTGCACAGCGCCGACTTCCACCGCCGCCGCGCCGCCCACTTCAATGCCTGCCTGGCGCAGCTGGACGACGGCGGCTATCACGCCACGATCCGGCGCAACCTGGAGGCCAAGCGCGGCATCTCGTCGCCCTTCGTGTTCTGGGGCGCGCTCGACGACACGCTGCTCGACCTGGCGCTGCACTGCATTCCGCCCGCCCACCTGAAGCAGGCGTTCCTGCGCATCCTGCAGGACGTCAAGGCCAACCGCACGGGCTTTCCCGACCTGATCCAGTTCTGGCCGGCCGAGCGCCGCTACAACATGATCGAAGTGAAGGGCCCTGGCGACCGCCTGCAGGACAACCAGCTGCGCTGGATCGACTACTGCGCGCAGCACCGCATGCCGGTCACGGTCTGCTACCTGCAATGGGCGCCGCAATGACGCAAGGGCCGGGCTACACCGTCGCGGTGCGTGCGCTGTGCGAGTTCACCGCCAAGGCGGGCGACCTGGACCTGCGCTTCACGCCCTCCCCCACCGCGCAGGAAGGCATCGCCGGGCATGGCGTGGTCACGTCGCGGCGCGACGACGACTACGAACGCGAGATCGCCCTGGCCGGCGAATTCGGCCCGCTGCGCGTGCGCGGCCGCGCCGACGGCTACGACCCGAAGCGCAACCAGCTCGAGGAAATCAAGACCTTCAGGGGCGAGCTGGAGCGCATGCCCGGCAACCATCGCGCGCTGCACTGGGCGCAAGTCAAGGTGTATGGCCACCTGCTGTGCGCGGCGCGCGCCCTGCCGTCGCTGCGCCTGGCGCTGGTCTACTACGATATCGGCTCGCAAAAGGAAACCCATCTCGTCGAGGAACACACTGCGGCATCGCTGCAGGCGTACTTCGAAGCGCAGTGCGGCCTGTTCCTGGCCTGGGCCGAGGGCGAGCTGGCGCACCGCGCCGCACGCGACGAGCAGTTGCGGGCACTGCGTTTTCCCCATGCCGATTTCCGGCCCGGCCAGCGCGAACTGGCCGAGGCGATGTACAAGGCCAGCGCCCGCTCGTGCGCGCTGCTGGCGCAGGCACCGACCGGCATCGGCAAGAGCGTGGGCAGCCTGTTTCCGCTGCTGAAGGCGGCCGCCGCGCATGGCCACGACAAGATCTTCTTCCTGGCCGCGAAAACATCCGGCCGCCGCATGGCGCTCGATGCGGTGGAAAACATCAAGGCCGGCGCACCGCTGCTGCCGCTGCGCACGCTGGAACTGGCGGCCCGCAACACGGCCTGCGAACATCCGGACAAGGCCTGCCACGGCGAATCCTGTCCGCTGGCGAAGGGCTTCTATGACCGGCTGCCGGCGGCCCGCGCCGCGGCGGTGCGCCAGCCGATGCTCGACCGCGCCGGCGTGCGCGAGGTGGCGCTGGCTCACGATGTGTGCCCGTACTACCTGCAAAGCGAACTGGTACGCTGGGCCGACGTGGTGGTCGGCGACTACAACTATTATTTCGACGTGACGGCGATGCTGCATTCGCTGACCGTGATGAACGACTGGCGCATCGCCGTGCTGGCCGACGAGGCGCACAACATGGTGTCGCGCGCCCGCAAGATGTATTCGGCGGAGCTGGAACATGCCGGCCTGCGGCTGCTGCGCAAGACCGCGCCGGCGGCGCTGAAGAAGGCGCTCGACCGCGTGCACCGGCAATGGTCGGCGCTGGAAAAAGAACAGCAGGACGACTATCGCGCCTACGACGCCCTGCCGGAAAAACTCGTCAACGCATTGCAGACCGCCGCCACCGACATCGGCGACTACATGGCGGAAAATCCCGCATGGTTCGATGCCGACATCCTCGACTTCTATTTCTCGGTGCTGCATTTCACGCGCCTGGCCGAGAGCTTCGGCGATCACTCGGTATTCGATGTCACGATCGCGAACCGCGGCGCCGGCGGCGGCACGCGCGCCGATTCCGTGCTGTGCCTGCGCAACATCGTGCCGGCGCCGTTCCTGCAGCCGCGCTTTGCCGCGGCCCGCACCACGGCGCTGTTCTCGGCCACGCTCAGCCCCTGGAACTATTTCAGCGACACCTTGGGCATGCCGGCCGGCACCGCGTGGGTCGACGTGGCCTCGCCGTTCCAGGCCGCGCAGCTGACGGTGCACATCGCCGGCCACATTTCGACGCGCTACCAGCACCGCGACCGCTCGCTGGCGCCGATCGCCGCGCTGATGGGCGAGCAGTACGGGCGCCAGCCCGGCAACTACCTGGCCTTCTTCAGCAGCTTCGACTATCTCGACAAGGCTGCCGCCCTGTTCGAACGCGAGCACCCGCACGTGACCGTGTGGCGCCAGCCGCGGCGGATGGGCGAAGCCGAGCGCGATGCCTTCCTGGCCCGCTTCACCGAAACGGGCCAGGGCATCGGCTTTGCCGTGCTGGGCGGCGCTTTCGGCGAAGGCATCGACCTGCCCGGCGCGCGGCTGATCGGCGCCTTCATCGCCACGCTGGGGCTGCCGCAGCTCAATCCCGTCAACGAACGGATCCGCGAACGGATGCAGGCCATCTTCGGCGCCGGCTACGACTACACTTACCTGTACCCCGGCCTGCAGAAGGTGGTGCAGGCGGCCGGCCGCGTGATCCGCACCACCAGCGACACCGGCACCGTGCACCTGATCGACGACCGCTTCGCCCGGCCCGAGATCCGTTCCCTGCTGCCGGCATGGTGGCACGTGCCGGGATAAGCCGGCGGGGTTTACTCCATGACCGCGCGGATCTTCTGGTAGCCGCTGCGGCTGATGGGCAGGCTCGTGCCGTCGGCCAGGATGGCGGCGTGGCTGTCCCTGCCGGATGGTTCGATGCGCGCCACGTGTTCGACATTGACCAGATAGGAGCGGTGGATGCGCAGGAAGCGGCCGGCCTCCAGCTGTGCTTCCAGTTCGCCCAGGGTGCCGTTCTTCAGGTAAGCCTTGCCGCCGGCGTGGACCTGGACGTAGTCGTCCTGCGCTTCGATCCAGGCGATTTTTTCGGTGGCGATGATGTGCACCTTCGCACCGTCGCGTATCAGCACGCGGCCGAGCGGCCTGTCGCGCGCCGTGGCGGCTTCGCGCACGGCCGCCTCCTGACGCGGCAGGGCGCTGGCCAGGCTGGCCCGGGCATGCGCCAGCGCCCTGTCGAAGCGCTCCTGGCTGAACGGCTTGAGCAGGTAATCGAGCGCATGGATCTCGAAGGCGCGGATGGCGTACTGGTCGAACGCGGTGGCGAAGATGAAGCGGGTCCGGTTGCCGACCAGTTCAGCCACTTCGAAGCCATCGAGTTTCGGCATCTGGATGTCCAGCAGCACCAGGTCCGGCGCCAGTTCCGTGATCGCCTTCACGGCCTCGAAGCCGTTGGCGCATTCGGCCACGATCTCGATGTCCGCATGCGCGGCCAGGTACTCGCGCGCGACGCCGCGCGCGAGGGGTTCGTCATCCACCAGAATCAGCCGCATGGTATTCATGCCTTGTTTGTCCCGTATGTGCCGTATGTGCCGGTTCATGTTGCGGCATCGCTGCCGTGCGTGTCGGAAGTCTGCGCCGGCAAGCGGATTTCGACGGTGAAGGTGTCCCCTTCCCGCTTCCATTCGAGTGCCGACTGGTGAGGATAGGCGCAGGCCAGCCGCTGCCGCACATTGGCCAGGCCGATGCCGCCGCGCCGTGATTCCAGCCGGGTATGCGGCATCTCCGGATCGACCGCATTGCTGACGGTGATCGACAGCCGGTCGCCGTCGCGCCAGGCCGCCACCAGCACCAGGCCGCCTTCGGTCAGCTGGCCGATGCCGTGCTTGATCGCGTTCTCCACCAGCGGCTGGATGATCATCGGCGGCACCAGGCAATCGAGCGCGCCCTTCTCCAGCGCTTCCTCGGACACCAGCCGCTCGCCGAAGCGCACTTTTTCGATCGCGAGGAAGTCGCGCACCAGGTCCATTTCCTGCGCCAGCGTGATGCGCGGATGGCCGGCCATGCCCTGGCTGCGGCGGAAGAAGCCGGCCAGCCGCAGCGTCATCTCGCGCGCCCCCTTCGGATCGCGCGAAGTCAGCGCGCTGACCGAGTTCAGGCTGTTGAACAGGAAGTGCGGGTCGACCTGCGTGCGCAGCATCCGCAATTCCGCATCCTGCGCCATCAGCTTCGATTGCAGCTCGCGCCGTTCCGCGTTGCGGGCGCGGCCCGATTCGATCGCCAGATAATTGAGCGTTGCCAGCAGCCCGTACAACAGCGCCCCCAGCGCGAACAGGAAGGCCGACAGCAGCGGCGTCTGCGCGATGCCGGCCCAGCGCACGCCGGCCGCGAGGCACAGCTCATTCCAGCCGCCCAGTACCGCGAGCCACATGAATGCGGCCGCCACGGCCGCCGTGCACAGCATCAGCACCACCAGCGCAGGGGAGCGCGCGCCAAGCGGATTGGCGCGGCACAGGTAGTACGCCGAAAAGCCGGCCGCCACGCCGTACACCAGGGTGCCGGGAATGGCGAACAGCAGCGCGTTGACGGGCGGTGCCGGCGCCAGCACGGCGCACACGCCGCCCAGCACCGCGCCAACGATCAGCCACGCCATCAAATACAGCAGCGCACCGCGCCGCGCCCGGGTCAGCCAGCTCACAGCGGTACAGCCATCAGTTGCGGATTTCCACGCCGCCCATGATGGCGTAGCCGCGCACGACCAGGCGCTTCGAACCGTCTTTCGGCCGCAGCGTCGATTCCTCGAAGCCGCCCAGGATCGGCGCGCCTTCCAGCTGCACGGCCCAGTCGACCGGTACCTGGATCGTGATCCCGCCCATCAGCGCGAAGATGTTCACGACCGCGTCGCCGGCCAGCGAGGCTTCACGCAGGTCGAGTTCGCAACCGCCCATGATCGCGGTGATCTCGCCGCCGGCGAACTGCTGCGACGTGACGCGGCGCTTGTAGGCGCCGAGGATGGCGGTGGCGAAGACGGCGTCTTCGTCACCGCCCTTCAGCGGCACGGCGGACGTGTTGACGGCGCGCCGCTGCATCGCCGACCGGCCCACCACGATCAGCCCCACGGCGATCATCGCCACCGGCGCCAGCACGTTCCAGCCGACCGACAGCAGGCCGATTCCCTTGAGCAGCAGTACCAGGCCGAACAGCAGCAGCGCGCCGCCGATGATGCTGCCGTTGGCAGAGCGCGCACCCATGATCTTCAATACGCCGGCCACGATCAGCACCACCGGCCAGAATTGCACACTCATGTCCAGTTCCAGCCAGCCCAGGTTATCGAGCAGGAAAAGCAGCCCCACCGCGATGACGGCGAGGCCGACCACGACCTGCGCGGCCGGATTGTGTTGTCGTCCCGTGCTCATGCTTCCTCTCCCGGTTTTCTATCGAAGTAACGTGCCGCCAGCGGCTGCAGCACCATGCCCGCGCCGGCCACGATGATAAGCAATGGCCAGCTGTTACGGAAGGTCAGGCCCCACAGGCCTTCATACGTCGCGTAGAACCAGGCGCCGAACAGCACCTGCGACAGGCCGTCGACGAAACGCCGGCCATCCACGGGCGGCAGCATGTTGCCGATGCCAAAGGCGATCAGCACCAGCGGCCAGTAAGTCCACAGGTCCATTACGGCTTCGTGGTCGTCCCGGTTGGCCAGGTAGGCCACGCCGAACGCCACCAGTGCCAGGCCCCAGATCACTTGCCGGCGCAGTTTCAGCCGCGCCCTGTCCACAACGGTTTGCATGGGTTCCTCCATCGGATCGATGACGGAACGATACGCCGCACCGGCCGCGGGCGAAACCGCTTTTCGGCGAATGGCGGCTGGCTGCCGGTGAATGACGGAAAAATCGGTGAATGATCGGAACTACGGGAAGACGCTGGGGGGAGCCATGCGGGGAGCCGCCGACGAGCATTGCGCTGCGGCGGCGGGCGAACGCCGCGGCCTGAAAAAAACCCACGGCATGCCGTGGGTGGGGGTGAGGAATCTGTCCGACTGGGGCCGCTCAGGCGGCGCTTGCCGCCTGGCCTTTGACCTGGTTACGGTATTTCGCGCGGGCGATGGCCTGCTTCTCGGCTTCCATTGCCTTGTTGAAGGCGCGCGTACGCTTCTTTTCTTCCTTGCCGCGCATTTGCGCGATGTCCTTGTTGCCGATACGGTGCGTCATGTGTTCTCCTTTTTTTCTCAAGTTTTCAAGATCTGCCATCGAACTTCTGGTCGTACATCACCAGGCCCCAGCCCAGCTGGCGCCGGATTTCTTCCGGCGTCGGCGGTGGTTCCACGTCACTGGACCTGCGTTCCAGGTATTCACGCACCGCTTCCTTCGAGGGGTGACTGGTCTGCGTCGTCATCATGATGACCTCCTATATGTTCGCGTTCGCGGCCCTGTTCGCTGATGGCGGGTTGCGTCGCTGCCTGGTTCGAAATTCTGGTGCCGGCGCTTGAGGCGACCGGCTTGCCTGCGGACGAGCGGCCTGCTTCGTTATCCTGTTCGTTGCATCGCGCTCTGTTACACGACTTGGTCACGTAACTTAGTCACGCAACTCCATATTATTAAGGCACCTTTGGAACGACCGTGCGCCAGCGAACAATTCCGCCGGCGCTTTCGCGCGTGTCGATGTGGGAGCGCGCCTACAGCCTCGGCATGGCGCTGTTTGCCTACAATTTTTGCTGGAGGAATTCGAGGAAGCAGCTGATGCGCTGGGCCAGCTGCGTGTTGCGGTAATACACGGCGTGAATCTGCTGGCGATAGCCGGTGTTGCATGCCGCCAGCACTGGCACGAGGCGGCCGCCAATGATGTCCGCGCGCGTCATGAAGTCGGCCAGGCAAGCGATGCCTTCGCCGGCCAGCGCGAGGTGGCGCAATGTCTCGCCGGACGATGCAGCCAGCGCCGGAGCGATCGCCAGGCTGTCGCCGGCGTCATGCCGCAGGGGCCAGACATTCCCCTGCTCGTATTGCACGAAGCCGAGCAGCGCATGGTGCGCGAGATCGGCGGGCGTCGCCGGGGTGCCATGCCGGGCCAGATAGCCGGGGCTGGCAAGCACGTGCAGCGGGCTGGCTGTCAGCGGCCGCGCATGCAGCGTGGAATCGTTCAGCGTGCCGATGCGGATGGCGATGTCCGTGCGATGCTCGATCAGGTCGGCAATGCGGTCGTTCGACGTGAGTTCCAGCCTGATTTCCGGGTACAGCACGCGGAATTCGGCGACGTGCGGCACGATACAGTGCAGCATGAATGGCGACGCCGCATCGACGCACAGGCGCCCGGCCGGCTGCTGGCGACGCATGCGGATGCACTCTTCCACCTCCTCGATCGACGCCAGGATGCGGCGCGCGCGCTCGAGGAACAACTGGCCTTCCTCGGTCAGCTCCATGCGGCGCGTGGTGCGCGTCAGAAGCGAGGTCTGCAGCTTGTCCTCGAGCCGCGCCAGCGCACGGCTGACGCCGGACGTCGTCTGTCCCAGGTGACCCGCGGCGGCGCTCAGGGAGCCGCTGTCGACGACGGTCACGAAGGTCAGCAGGTCGTCCGAATTGATGTCCATCGGGGAATTATATGGGAATGATCCGGATCGGCGCCGGCGCGGCAGCCATGCCGGCGAAACAACTGGGCAATAAAAAATTCTCCTTGACCTTTGGTAGGGCTTCAGCTCCCCCTTGACGCTAACACGCGGGCCCGCGCTGACGGAACCTGCACATTTCATAAATGAAGTGATAGGACGACTCATGGGATTATATTAACAATGTTGGCAACCTTGTAAGCTTATTCTTTTTTCAGCGATGAGGAGTTCACAGGGCTGCCGGCTAAGCGCTATCACTTCGTAACAACAAACGAGTCAAGGGGTATATCTAAATGAAGAAAGCCTTATTCAGCAAAGTGGCAGGTTCCCTGCTGCTCTCCGCAGGTCTGCTTGCCTCTGGCGCTGCGTCCGCTCAAACCACTCTCACCTTCAACGCCGACGGCAACGCGGACTTCGCTGCATTGCATGCATGGTCCGGTGCCACCAATATCGACACCTACCTGTTCGACCTCGACCTGGCTTCCGTGGCGTCCGGCACTGCCGTCGTGGGACGCACGGTGATCAATGGCGCCCGCCAGGCGAACTACGCCATCACCGACATACAGTTCTTCTGGCAAGCCGAGGATGGAAGCCGCATGGACCTGGACACTGTCTTTACCTCCCAAGGGGGCATCGAGTTCTACCCGGTCGACACGCTGGCATCCGGCTCGTACGGTTTCACTGTCACCGGTAACACGCTGGCCATGAACATGGGCGGGGCCTACGCAGGTACATTGAACCTGGCCCCGGTGCCGGAACCCACCACTTACACGATGCTGGCTGTCGGCATCGGCCTCCTGGCCCTCACTGCGCGCCGCAAGACCGAAGACAAGCTGGGTTGAGCAAGGCTGCGACCTGGTAAAGAAAAACCCGCCGCGGCGGGTTTTTTTGCGCCCGCGGCGCCTGCCTGGCATCGCAGTGCCGCCCTGTGCGTCCGGCCGGGTCGACCGGATTCCTCGTCCGGCGCGGTCATCCTGGAGCCTCGTCCGGCCTGTGCATTTGAGTTGGCCGATTGGCTTGCTATGATGCGCCTAACTTAACAAGTCCTGAAAGGAATCCGCATGTCGAGACTGAAGATCGCGCACGGTTCACAACTGTTCCTTGCGCTGGCCGCGCTGCTGTTCGTCCTGACCGGTGTCCATGCGCAGACACGGCCGAACGTCATGATCCTGGCGACCGGCGGCACCATCGCCGGCACCGGCGCCACCAGCACCACGACGGTCGGCTACACCGCCGCCACCGTCGGCGTGCAGCAATTGATCGCCGCCGTGCCGGAGTTGGCGAAAGTGGCCAACGTGAAGGGCGAACAGGTCTTCCAGATCGCCAGCGAAAGCATGACCAACGAGCATTGGCTGACGCTGGGCAAGCGCGTCAACGCACTGCTCGCCCAAGCCGACGTGGATGGCATCGTCATCACGCACGGTACCGATACGCTGGAGGAAACCGCCTACTTCCTCGACCTGGTCGTCAAGAGCCGCAAGCCGGTCGTGCTGGTCGGCGCGATGCGGCCTTCGACGGCGCTGTCGGCCGATGGGCCACTGAACCTGTACAACGCGGTGCTCGTGGCCGGCAGCCGGGACGCGGTCGGCAAAGGCGTGCTGGTGGCGCTGAACGACCAGATCCATTCGGCGCGCGACGTGACCAAGACGAATACCTCGACCCCCGACAGTTTCAAGACGCCGGAACTGGGCCTGATCGGCTACCTGCAGGGCGGCAAGGCGTTCTTCTATCGCACCTCCACGCGCAAGCATACCGCCGACACCGAGTTCGACATTTCCGGCGTTGCCGCCCTGCCCCAGGTCGATATCGTGTACGGCTATGCCAACATGAATCCGGTGGCGCTGGATGCCTTCGTTGCCGCGGGCGCGAAAGGGATCATCCACGCCGGTGTCGGCGATGGCAGCCTGGCCGCGCGGGTCAAGCCCGCCCTGGTCGCCGCACGCAAGAAGGGAACCGTCATCGTACGCGCCAGCCGCGTTGGCCAGGGCATCCTGGCAAGGAACGGCGAAGCGAACGATGACGAACTCGACTTCATTGCCGCCGATACGCTCAATCCGCAAAAGGCGCGCATCCTGCTGATGCTCGCGCTGACGAAGACCAGCAATACAGCGGAAATCCAGCGCATGTTCTACACCTATTGAGCTGACGGCTGGTGGAGCGTGGCACGCGCCGCCGCCACCACCGCCTGGCCCAGGCGTTCGAGGGCCGGCGACTGGACACGCCAGGCGTGCCAATATAACGGCACGTCGGTGTAGTTGCCGGGCGCGAGATCGATCAGTTCTCCCGTTTCCACGGCGTCGCCATATTGCTGGGACGGCAGCATGCCATAGCCGAGGCCCAGCCTGACGGCATCCATGAACGGGGCGCTTGCCGGCACGTAGTGCACCGGATAGCTGCCCGGCATCAGCCCCAGTTCCGCCTGGATGAAATCGGCCTGCAGGCGGTCCTTGCGCGAGAAAACCACGACAGGAGCGTGCCGTCCCGCTTCCCGTTCGAACCCATTGGGAAACCAGCGCGCGGCGAACGCCGGGGAAGCCAGCATCCGGTAGCGGATGGTGCCGAGCGGCTGCACCATGCACCCGCGCATGGCGTTCGGTTCGCTGGAAACACCGGCGACCGCGGCGCCCTGTTCCAGCAGTGCATACGTGTAATTCTGCTCATCCAGCACGATATCGAGCGTCATGTGCTCGCGCTGCAGGAAGTCGGCGATTCCCGGCAATAGCCAGGTTGCCAGCGTATCGTTGTTGACGGCGAGCGCAATGCGCAGTGGCAGCGCGGACTGATCGTGCAGGCCGGCAAAAAACTCTTCTTCCAGCAGCCTGCTGCGGCGCAGATGCACCAGCAGGCGCTGCCCGGCCGCCGTGGTGCGGCACGGCCGGCTGCGGATCAGCAGCGGCGACCCGAGCGTTGTCTCCAGCGCAGCAATGCGTTGCGAGACGGCGGAAGGCGTGACGTTCAGTTCGGCCGCCGCCGATTCGAAGCTGCCGGTTTCCGCAGCGGCCAGGAAAGCCTCGCAATGCCGTGTGTCCATCGCTTCCTTAGTAATTCTAACGAAACATGAATTATATTAAGTGAGCTTCATTTACACGGGCGTTTTCGTGACAATACGTTTTTCACGGAGAGCACGATGACGACACAGGTTTTCTTGAGCGGCCTGGGACTGGGGGCCAGCCTGATCATGGCGATCGGCGCGCAGAACGCGCATGTGCTGCGCATGGGCGTACAACGCAGCCATGTTGCGCTGACGGTCGCGGCCTGCATCGTGATCGATGTGGTATTGATCGGGGCCGGCGTGGCCGGCGCGGGTGCGCTGATCGAACGGTCGCCGCTGCTGATGGCGCTGGCGCGCTGGGGCGGTGCGGCATTCCTGGCCTGGTATGGCCTGCGCAGCTGGCGGGCAATGCTGGCACCGGGCCGGCTGGATGTCGCTGGCGCCGCCGCGCCACGTTCCGCCGCTGCGGCACTGGCCAGCGTGCTGGCCTTATCGCTGCTCAATCCCCATGTCTACCTGGATACCGTTGTGCTGCTGGGCTCGATCGGCGGGCGCTACGCTGCGCCCGACCGCACCGTGTTCTCGGCGGGTGCCATGACGGCGTCGCTGCTCTGGTTCAGCCTGCTGGGCTTTGGCGCCGCCCGTTTTGCCGGGGTACTGGCGCGGCCGGCGGCATGGAAGTGCATCGAAGCGGTGACCGGCGCCGTGATGCTGCTGCTGGCCGCCGGCCTGGTGGCCGATGGCCTGGCGGCGCTATAGCGATGCCATGCGGCGGCCCTGCGTTGACGGCTCAGCCTTGCCGATGGCCGCATTCGGTGCAGAACCTGGTTCCCGGTTGCAGCAGCGTCGAGCACGCAGTGCAGGCTACCTGCTGCGCCATCTTGACCCCGCATTCCGGGCAGAACTTGGCACCGTGCGTTTCGGCCCGGCATTGAGGACAGACGAGCTGCATGTCCTGCCGGACGTCGTGGCGCGTGCCGCGGCTCTCGCCTTCCGTTGCCGCGCGATCGGCCGCGCTGCGCACTTCGCTCTGGGCGCGGGCCTTGGTGATCGCCACCTGTACATTCGGCGCGCAATTGAAGCACAGGCCATTGGCGCCGTCGAAGCACGGCTCGCAGACGTAATCATGGCAGTTGCCGCAACGGTTGAAGTGCTCCTTGGCGTCGGCGATCGCTTCCTTGAAGGCATCGTCGCGGGCACTGTGCCAGCCTGCCTGGGCCATCCCGCTCAGCACCGTGCTGGCATTGCCCAGCAGGCCGCCAAAGATGCCTGCGCCCTTCTGGATCCAGCCGGAGGCCTGGCCGCTGCGATATGCCTTGTAATGCGTGCGCCAGCGGTCGCGGCACCGCTCGCAATAGAACTCGAACTGGAAACCGGCATCGACGCCGGTCGACTGGCTCAGGTCCTGGTAATTGCTGGAAAACCGGATCTCCGACATGGCACTCTCCGAATCAGAAGCGTGCCATTATAACGACGACAACTATTTCCGGGTAAAGATTGTTGTTATACCGACACTGGATCAGCGATGGAATTTCGGTGAACAGAGCACGCGCAGGATCATCTTGCGGTCGAGCTCTCGCTGTTCCATGTAGCGGATCGCGCCGTCGATGCCTTCGCTGGCGCAGACGCGCAACGCTTCCTCGATGATGGCGGCAGTGGCCGCATCGCTGCGCAATGTCTGGTCGGAAGTCGTGTGGTCATCGTGCATGGGTTACCTCGCCGGGGGCCGGCATGCGCCGGCAAGTTCAGCATAGCGCCGGGCGTGCTTCGTGCGCGCAACGGCGATGTTTCGATGGTAAGCAAATGTGAACAGTCGGTCGGAAAAACAAGGCGGACACGACATCAATAACGGCGCAGGGCATCCATGGGACGACAAAAAAAATGGACCCAGGCGCTGCGGAGGGATACTGCAACACAAGCGATGAGGGACTGGCCTGCCCAGCTGGGTTCGAACCAGCGACCTACGGCTTAGAAGGCCGTTGCTCTATCCAGCTGAGCTATGGGCAGAAAAAACAGCTATTCCGCGGGGATTCCGGAAGATAGACCGGCAACCGTACCGATCTTTGGGAAACGCACTGGCGCGCGCTGTCGAGGAAAGCGGGCAGCATCCCGCTGTCGGAGCAAAATGATAACCGCTCGGCACCGGCAGCGTCAATCGACGCCCCAGTGCCGTTTATCAGGCCGCGTTCGCCTGCGGCACTTCGACCTTGTCGGCGATGCGGCGGGCACACTTCTGCGCCAGGGCCTCGTCGCGCGCCTCGACCATCACGCGGATCAGCGGTTCGGTGCCGGATGCGCGGATCAGCACGCGGCCGCTGTCGCCCAGTTCGCGCTCGACGGCTTCCTTCTCGGCCACCATCGCGGGATTGTTCTGCCAGTCGAAGCCGGCCGGTACGCGCACATTGATCAGCGTTTGCGGGAACAGTTCGAGCTGGCCGGCGATCTGCGCCAGCGTCTGGCCGCTGCGCTTCAGTGCGGACAAGACCTGCAGCGCCGAGATGATGCCGTCGCCGGTGGTGTGCTTGTCCAGTGCCAGCAGGTGGCCGCTGCCCTCGCCGCCCAGGATCCAGCCGTTTTCCTTCATCACTTCGAGCACGTAGCGGTCGCCCACCTTGGCGCGCGCAAAGCCGATGCCTTTTTGCTTGAACGTCACTTCGAGCGCCATGTTCGTCATCAGCGTGCCGACAGCGCCTTTCACCTCGCCGGTCGCCAGGCGGTCCATCACCATCACGTACAGCAGTTCGTCGCCGTTGTACAGGCGGCCGTTCGCATCGCACATGATCAGGCGATCCGCATCGCCGTCCAGCGCGATGCCCAAGTCGGCATCGTGGGCCAGCACCGCGGCGGCCATGGCCTTCGGCGCGGTGGCGCCATGGCCTTCGTTGATGTTGAAACCGTCCGGCTTGTTGCCGATCGAAATCACTTCGGCGCCCAGTTCATGGAAAACGTGCGGCGCGATGTTGTAGGCGGCACCATGCGCACTGTCGACGACGATCTTCAGGCCGCGCAGGTCCAGCTCGTTCGGGAACGTGCTCTTGCAGAATTCGATGTAGCGGCCCTGGGCATCCTCGAGGCGCTTGGCGCGACCCAGTTTCTCGGACGACACACATGCCATCGGCTGGTCGATCTGCGCCTCGATGGCCAGTTCGACGGAATCGGGCAGCTTCGTGCCCTGCTCGGAAAAGAACTTGATGCCGTTATCCTGGAACGGGTTGTGCGAAGCCGAAATCACGACGCCGGCCGACAGCCGCAGTGCGCGCGTCAGGTAAGCGATGGCGGGCGTCGGCATCGGGCCGGCCAGCATCACGTCGACGCCCGCGGCCGCGAAGCCTGCTTCCAGGGCAGCTTCCAGCATATAACCGGAAATCCGCGTGTCCTTGCCGATCAGGACGGTGGGACGGACCGCGCCCGCCGTGACCGTGCGCGCCAGCACCTTGCCGGCGGCGTAACCCAGGCGCATCACGAAATCCGGTGTGATCGGTGCTTCACCGACCAGTCCACGGATACCATCGGTTCCGAAATATTTACGTGCCATGTTGTTCTCTTCAGTTAGTGTTTACTTGGTTGCCAGTCGCTGCGTACCATACCTTCAAGGCGTCGACCGTCTCGGCCACGTCGTGCACGCGAACGATGCCTGCACCGTGGGCAACGGCGGCCAGCGCGCCGCCGATGCTGCCGGCCAGCCGCGCTTCGACGGGCTTGCCGGTGACGGCGCCGATCATCGACTTGCGGGACAGTCCCGCCAGCAGCGGGACGCCAAGCTCGTCGACCATGCGCCTGCCGGCCTTCAGCAAAGCATAATTATGCTCGACGGTCTTGCCGAAACCAAACCCCGGATCGATCCACAGCCGACGCCGGTCAATGCCGGCAGCCGTCAGCGTGTCGATTCGTTCGCGCAGGAATGCCGTCACTTCCAGTACGACATCGTCATAGGCAGGTTTATCCTGCATTGTTGCAGGTTTGTCAAGCATGTGCATGATGCAGAGCGCACAGTCGCTGTCGCGCACGGCCTCGATGGCGCCGGGTGCGCGGAAGGCATTGATATCGTTGATCATGTCGACGCCGGCCAGCACCGCTTCCTTCATCAGTGCCGGCTTGTAGGTATCGAGCGACACCGGCGTTCCGCATTCGCGCAGCGCGTACAGCACCGGCAGCACGCGGCGCAGCTCTTCCTCGGCCGGTACCAGCGGCGCGCCGGGCCGCGTGGATTCGCCGCCGACATCGATGATGTCGACGCCATCGCGGATCATCTGCTCGGCATGGGACAGGGCGTAGTCCAGCGCGGCAAACTTGCCGCCATCGGAAAACGAATCGGGGGTGACGTTCAGGATGCCCATCACGAGGGCACGGTTGGCCGGCAATGCATGGCGGCCGAAGGGGATCTGGGACATGATTTCTACAAATGAAAAGGGCGAGGATCGCTCCTCACCCTTTTTGATACAACATCGGCGGCGGTATTACGCCGGCGCGGTGGCGTTCGGCGAAGCGGACGACGGACCGTCGCCGTTCGGCTGCTTGCGCAGCGTCACGCCGGCCTTCGGCGGACGCGGTTCATGGCCGGCCATGATGTCGTTGATCTGGTCGGCGTCGATGGTTTCCCAGTCGAGCAGTGCCTTCGTCATCATTTCGACCTTGTCGCGGTTTTCGTCTAGCAGCTTGCGTGCCAAGGCATACTGCATGTCGAGGATCGCGCGGATCTCGGCATCCACTTTCTGCTGCGTGGCTTCCGAAATGGTCTTGTTGCTGCCGCCCAGGAAGCCTTCGTTTGCCTCATCCTCGTACACCATCACGCCCAGCGAGTCGGACATGCCGAATTTCGTGACCATCGAGCGGGCCAGC
Source organism: Pseudoduganella sp. jia 9 (assembly GCF_055502615.1). Taxonomy (NCBI): domain Bacteria; kingdom Pseudomonadati; phylum Pseudomonadota; class Betaproteobacteria; order Burkholderiales; family Oxalobacteraceae; genus Pseudoduganella; species Pseudoduganella sp. jia 9. The sequence goes on from NZ_JBUPWE010000007.1 coordinate 154,224, forward strand.
TTGGTGGCGCGCTGGAAGTCGTTCGAGGCGCCGGTGGACATCTGGCCGACGAACAGTTCCTCGGCAATACGGCCGCCGAACAGGATCGAGATCTCTTCCAGCATCTTGTCCTTGTAGCCCGAAATCCGGTCGTGCTCGGGCAACTGCCAGGTCAGGCCCAGTGCCCAGCCGCGCGGCATGATCGTGACCTTGTGCACCGGATCGGCCTTCGGCAGCAGCTTCGCGACGACGGCGTGGCCGGACTCGTGGTACGCCGTGTTGCGGCGTTCCTCTTCGCGGATCACCATCGACTTGCGTTCCGGGCCCATGAAGATCTTGTCCTTGGCATCCTCGAAATCCTGCATGTCGACCAGGCGCTTGCTGCGGCGCGCGGCAAACAGAGCGGCCTCGTTGACCAGGTTGGCCAGGTCGGCGCCGGAGAAGCCCGGCGTGCCGCGGGCCAGGATGTCGGCCTTCACGTCGGTGCTGATTGGCACCTTGCGCATGTGCACGTTCAGGATCTGCTCGCGGCCGCGGATATCCGGCAAGCCCACCGATACCTGGCGGTCGAAGCGGCCCGGACGCAGCAGCGCCTTGTCGAGCACGTCGGCGCGGTTGGTTGCGGCGATCACGATGACACCGGAGGATGCCTCGAAGCCGTCCATCTCGACGAGCAGCTGGTTCAGCGTCTGCTCGCGTTCGTCGTTGCCGCCGCCCATGCCGGCACCGCGGTGACGGCCAACGGCGTCGATCTCGTCGATGAAGATGATGCACGGCGAATGCTTCTTGGCGTTTTCAAACATGTCGCGCACGCGGGACGCACCCACGCCGACGAACATTTCAACGAAGTCGGAACCGGAAATCGAGAAGAACGGTACTTTCGCTTCGCCGGCGATCGCACGGGCCAGCAGGGTTTTACCGGTACCCGGCGGCCCCACCATCAGCACGCCGCGGGGAATGCGGCCACCCAGTTTCTGGAACTTGGTCGGATCGCGCAGGAAGTCGACGATTTCCGTCACTTCTTCCTTGGCTTCGTCGCAACCGGCCACGTCGGAGAACGTGACGGTATTGTTGGTTTCATCCAGCATGCGGGCTTTCGACTTGCCGAACGAGAATGCCCCGCCCTTGCCGCCGCCCTGCATCTGGCGCATGAAGAAGATCCACACACCGATCAGCAGCAGCATCGGGAACCACGACACGAAGACCTGCTGCAGGAACGATGGCTCTTCCGGCGGACGCACGTCGAAGCGCACACCATTGTCGCGCAGGTCGCCGATCAGGCCGCGATCCAGGTAGGTGGACGTGGTGCGCACGCGCGTATCGTCCGTTTTCGTCGCGGTGATGGTGCTGCCCTCGATGACGAGGTCCTTGATGCGCTTCGCCTTGATCTCATCCAGCAGGTCGGAATACGCGATGGTCTTGCTGCCGCCGGAGATGCTGTGGTTGTCGAATTGCTTGAACAGCATGAACAACAACAGGGCTACGACAACCCAGATGGCGGATTTGGAAAACATGTTATTCACGAAAACTCCTTGGATGCTCGCGCACCTGTTACCTGTAGCAGAAATTCGATTTTACCCGCATTAGGCCAAAGCGTGCTACAAAGCGGCCTAAAGGTGCGCGAATGGAGCCGCGCACGTAACTAAACTTCAAATCCGGTACCGCAAACCGGCGCGGACCGCATGCAAAACAAGCTGCACGCGCTCGATGTGCGGCTTTCCGCGAGAATTACAAGCCCGCCGCGCAATATTTCCGGCTTTTCCGGGCACCTGCTGCGGCGGCACGCGGTGAAATGCCGGCATGTCAGTTTTCGGCTGGTTGCTTCAGGCCGCGCCCCAGCAGGAAGATTTCCGACGATTTATCGCGGCTGGCCTTTGGTTTTTTCTGCGCGACGGTCTTGAACTCATGGCGGAATTTCTCCACGATCTGCGAAAAACCCATGTCCTTGAAACATTTCACCAGCAAGGCGCCGCCCGGTTTCAGGTGCAATTGCGAAAATTCGATCGCCAGGTCGATCAGGTCTTCCATCCTGGCCGCATCTGCCGTGGCGATGCCGGAGAGATTCGGCGCCATGTCCGACAGCACCAGGTCGACCTTGCGTCCCTGCAGCAGCGCGGCCAGCTGGTCGACGCTCTCCTGTTCGCGGAAATCGCCCTGGATGAAGTGCATGTCGGCGATCGGTTCCATCGGCAGGATATCGAGGCCGATGATCGTGCCGTTGATGCCGCCCCCCTCCTTGCCCGCCAGCTTGCGCCGCACGTACTGGCCCCAGCTGCCGGGCGTGCACCCCAGGTCGACGATCACCTGGCCCGAGCGGACCAGTTTCTCGTCTTCGTCGATCTCCTTGAGCTTGTAAGCCGCCCGGGCCCGGTAGCCGTCCTTCTGTGCAGCCTTCACGTAGGGGTCGTTAATATGGTCGTGCAACCAGTTTTTGTTTAATTTGTTCTTTGCCATTCGCGTAGAATACTGCCTTTAAGAGAACTACCTATAAATCATTATGTTGAATCTGACCCCTGTTGAGCGCAGCGCCCTGCGCGCAGAAGCCCACGCGCTCAAGCCCATCGTCCTCATTGGGGAAGCCGGCCTGACCGAGGCCGTGATGAAGGAAATCGAACTGGGACTGGATTCCCACGGCCTGATCAAGGTCCGCGTGTTCGGCGACGACCGCGAAGCGCGCATCGAGATGTACGAAACCATCTGCGCGCAACTGGAAGCCGCTCCCGTCCAGCACATCGGCAAGCTGCTGGTACTGTACCGGCCGAAGAAGGAAGCCGAGAAAGCCCGTACCGCGAAAACCGGCAAGGGCATGCGCATGGTCACCATCGTCAAGCCCAGCGCCAGCGGCAACAAGAAGCCGACCGTCAGCAAGGTCATGCTGAAGGGCAATGAACGCGTCACCGAAGGCGGCACCATCAAGCGTGCCAAGAAGCGCCAGTCCAGCACCAAGAAGAACGTCGCGGGCTAACTGCCAGATTGACCAGGAAAGCGGGCACTGCCCGCTTTTTTATTGCTCGAAAAATGGGGTACGTCCCCATTTCTACAGTAACTATTGCTTCAGGATCAGCCAGCCGGCCAGGAAACTCTGCACCAGGTAGATCACGCTGGAAATTCCGTGCAGCATGCCGAAACGCGACTTCGCCGCCGATTCCATCACGCCGCCCGGCCCGGCCGCGGCGCGCAGTTCGGCCATCATCGGCTGCAGGCCGAAGTGGCTGACGACGGTGCACAGCGCCATCGCGGCCACCAGCGCCAGCACGATGCGGCGGCGCGCCGGCGTCCAGTCCGGCGTCGCGAACTTCAGCAGCACCAGCAGCGCCAGTGCGCAGCCGAGCGACAGCATCGCCTCGGCATGGAACATCGCGCCGGCGATCGTGCCGGCCAGCACGCGATCGGACAGCGTCGCGAACAGCGTCGGCGCCACGAGGTAGCCGATGGTCCACAGGCTGCCGGCCCACAGTACGGCCACGAGCAAGCGAACCTTGCCGAGCAGCCCCGCTTTCGCCGGCATCACACGTAGTGCACTTCGAGGATTTCGTATTCGCGCGGGCCGCTCGGGGCCTGCACTTCGACCACGTCGCCAGCCGACTTGCCGATCAGCGCGCGGGCGATCGGCGAGGTCACGGAAACCTTGTTGACCTTGATGTCGGCCTCGTCGGTGCCAACGATCTGGTAGCTGACCTTCTGGCCCGATTCCAGGTCTTCCAGGTCGACGGTGGCGCCGAAGACCACGCGGCCTTCCGCATCCAGCGTGGCCGGGTCGATGATCTGCGCGCTCGACAGCTTGCCTTCGAGCTCGGCGATGCGGCCTTCGACGAACGCCTGGCGCTCTTTCGCGGCATCGTATTCGGCGTTTTCGGACAGATCGCCGTGCGAGCGCGCTTCGGCGATCGCATCGATGACGATACGGCGTTCCTTCGTTTTCAGCTGGTGCAGTTCTTCCTTCAGGAGCTCGGCGCCGTATTTGGTGAGGGGAACAGAATTCATGTGTCGTCTCTTGGGTAAATGAAAAAGCACAGAGCCCGCGCCATGCTTCGGCGCGGGCTCTGTCATTTGGTCTCGCATCTGGTCTGGCCGGGCCTGGGCGGAATGCGTCCAGGCACAGCAAACCAGAGCGTACCAGCAACTTGTCAGCGGGCCTGTCACGACCCGCAATGAGGCTTAGTGTAAAGACTTATGCAGCCCTTGTAAATCGTACACCTGCAACTCGTCCAGGTGGCGGATACCGGCCACCGCGGCCTCGGCGCCCGCGATCGTCGTGTACGTCGTCACGCGCGACTGCAGTGCCGACGTGCGGATCGCCCGCGAGTCGACGATGGCGCTGCGCTTTTCCTCGACCGTGTTGATGACAAGCGCAATCTCGTGGTTCTTGATCATGTCGACCACGTGCGGACGGCCTTCGACCACCTTGTTGACCGGCGTGACGGGAATGCCCGCCGCCGAGATCACGGCCGCCGTGCCCTTCGTCGCCACCAGCGAGAAGCCGGCCTCGACCAGGTCGCGCGCCACTTTCACGGCGCGCGGCTTGTCCGATGCCTTCACGGACAGGAACACCTTGCCGGACTTCGGCAGTTTCACGCCGGCGCCCAGCTGCGACTTCACGAACGCTTCCGCGAATGTCTGGCCCACGCCCATCACTTCACCGGTCGACTTCATTTCAGGACCGAGGATGGTGTCCACGCCCGGGAATTTCACGAACGGGAACACGGCTTCCTTGACGCTGTAGTAAGGCGGCACGACTTCCTGCGTGATGCCCTGCGCCGACAGCGTCTGGCCCACCATGCAGCGCGCGGCGATCTTCGCCAGCTGCAGGCCGGTGGCCTTCGACACGAACGGCACCGTGCGCGACGCACGCGGGTTCACTTCCAGGACGAACACGACATCCTTCTCGACGCCATCGATCTCCTGCTTCTGGATCGCGAACTGCACGTTCATCAGGCCGACCACGTTCAGGCCCTTGGCCATCAGCGCGGTCTGGCGCTTCAGTTCGTCGATGGTGTCCTGCGACAGCGAGTACGGCGGCAGCGAGCAGGCCGAGTCGCCCGAGTGCACGCCGGCCTGTTCGATGTGTTCCATCACGCCGCCGATGAAGGTGGTCTCGCCATCGGAGATGCAATCCACATCGCACTCGATCGCGTCGTTCAGGAAGCGGTCCAGCAGCACCGGCGAATCGTTCGACACCTTCACCGCTTCGCGCATGTAGCGCTCCAGGTCGCGCTGCTCGTGCACGATTTCCATCGCGCGGCCGCCCAGCACGTACGATGGACGCACCACCAGCGGGTAGCCGATTTCCTGGGCCAGCTTGAGGGCCTCTTCTTCGGTGCGCGCCGTGCGGTTCGGCGGCTGGCGCAGTTCCAGGTCCTGCAGCAGCTTCTGGAAGCGCTCGCGGTCTTCGGCCGCATCGATCATGTCAGGCGAGGTGCCGACGATCGGCACACCGTTCCGTTCCAGGTCGAGGGCCAGCTTCAGCGGCGTCTGGCCGCCGTACTGCACGATCACGCCGACCGGTTTTTCCAGGTCGACGATTTCCAGCACGTCTTCCAGCGTCAGCGATTCGAAGTACAGGCGGTCCGACGTGTCGTAGTCGGTCGACACGGTTTCCGGGTTGCAGTTGACCATGATGGTCTCGTAGCCGTCCTCGCGCATCGCCAGCGCCGCGTGCACGCAGCAGTAGTCGAACTCGATGCCCTGGCCGATCCGGTTCGGGCCGCCGCCCAGCACCATGATCTTCTTCTTGTCGGTCGGGTTCGATTCGCATTCCTCGTCGTACGTGGAGTACATGTACGCGGTGTTGGTGGCGAATTCGGCGGCGCAGGTGTCGACGCGCTTGTACACCGGGCGGATGCCCAGCGCGCGGCGCTGTTCGCGCACGGCGGTATCGGTGGTCTGCAGCAGGTAGGCCAGGCGGCGGTCCGAGAAGCCCTTCTGCTTCAGGCGGTACAGCGTGTTCTTGTCCAGGTTCTCGAGCTTCTGCGTGTCCAGCCACAGTTCCAGGTCGACGATTTCCTTGATCTGCACGAGGAACCACGGATCGATCTTGGTCAGGTTGTGCACTTCTTCCATCGTGAAGCCCTGGGCGAACGCATCGCCCACGTACCAGATGCGCTCCGGACCCGGCTCGCCCAGTTCCTCTTCGATCTTCTCGCGGTCGACCGTCATCTGGTTCATGCCGTCGACGCCCACTTCCAGGCCGCGCAGCGCCTTCTGGAACGATTCCTGGAAGGTGCGGCCCATCGCCATCACTTCGCCCACCGATTTCATCTGCGTGGTGAGATGGTCGTCGGCGGTCGGGAATTTTTCAAATGCAAAGCGGGGGATCTTCGTGACCACGTAGTCGATCGACGGCTCGAACGAGGCCGGGGTCGCGCCGCCGGTGATCTCGTTGCGCAGCTCGTCGAGCGTGAAGCCCACGGCCAGCTTCGCCGCCACCTTGGCGATCGGGAAGCCGGTGGCCTTCGATGCCAGCGCGGAAGAACGCGACACGCGCGGGTTCATCTCGATGACGATCATGCGGCCGTCCTTCGGGTTGATCGAGAACTGCACGTTCGAACCGCCCGTATCCACGCCGATCTCGCGCAGCACCGCCAGACTGGCGTTGCGCATGATCTGGTATTCCTTGTCGGTCAGCGTCTGCGCCGGTGCCACGGTGATCGAGTCGCCGGTGTGCACGCCCATCGGGTCCAGGTTCTCGATCGAGCAGATGATGATGCAGTTGTCCGCCTTGTCGCGCACCACTTCCATCTCGTACTCTTTCCAGCCCAGCAGCGATTCTTCGATCAGCAGCTCGTTGGTCGGCGAAGCTTCCAGGCCGCGCTTGCAGATCTGCTCGAACTCCTCCTCGTTGTAGGCGATGCCGCCGCCGCTGCCGCCCATCGTGAACGACGGCCGGATGATGGTCGGGAAGCCCACTTCGCGCTGCACCGCCCACGCCTCGTCCATCGAGTGCGCCACGCCCGAGCGTGCCGAACCCAGGCCGATCTTGGTCATCGCGTCCTTGAACTTGGAACGGTCCTCGGCCTTGTCGATCGCTTCCGGCGTCGCGCCGATCAGCTCCACGTTGTACTTGGCCAGCACGCCGTTGTTGTGCAGGTCCAGCGCGCAGTTCAGCGCGGTCTGGCCGCCCATCGTCGGCAGGATCGCGTCCGGGCGTTCCTTCGCCAGGATGCGCTCCACCACCTGCCAGGTGATCGGCTCGATGTAGGTGACGTCGGCCATTTCCGGGTCGGTCATGATCGTCGCCGGGTTGCTGTTCACCAGGATGACTTTATAGCCCTCTTCGCGCAGCGCCTTGCAGGCTTGCGCGCCGGAGTAGTCGAATTCGCAGGCCTGGCCGATCACGATCGGGCCGGAGCCGATAATCAGGATGCTTTTGATGTCTGAACGTTTTGGCATTTTTATTTCTTCTCCGCTGCTTCCATCATCGAGATGAAGCGGTCAAACAGGTACGATACGTCGGTGGGGCCAGGCGATGCTTCGGGGTGGCCCTGGAAGCAGAACGCGGGGGTGTCGGTGCGGGCAAAGCCCTGCAGCGAACCGTCGAACAGCGACACGTGGGTGACGCGGCAGTTATCGGGCAGGGTCGCGGCATCCACGGCGAAACCGTGGTTCTGCGACGTGATCAGCACCTGCTTCGAATCCAGGTCCTGCACCGGGTGGTTGGCGCCGTGGTGGCCGAACTTCATCTTCAGCGTCTTCGCGCCGGAGGCCAGCGCCATGATCTGGTGGCCCAGGCAGATGCCGAACGTGGGGATCTTCTTTTCCATCAGTTCGCGCGTGGCGCGGATCGCGTAGTCGCACGGTTCAGGATCGCCGGGGCCGTTGGCCAGGAAGATGCCGTCCGGGTTCAGCGCCAGCGCATCGGCCGCGGTCGATTGCGCCGGCAGCACGGTGACCTTGCAGCCGCGCTGGGCCAGCATGCGCAGGATGTTGCGCTTCACGCCATAGTCGAACGCCACCACGTGGAAGCGCGGGTTCTCCACCTTGCCGTAGCCTTCGCCCAGCGTCCATTCGGTCTCGGTGAATTCGTAGGCGGCCTGGGTGGTCACGACCTTGGCCAGGTCCATGCCGGCCAGGCCCGGGAACGAGCGGGCCAGCTCGACGGCCTGCGCCACGGAAGGTTCGTTGCCTTGCGTACCCGTCAGGATGGCACCGGCCTGCGCGCCTTTTTCGCGCAGCAGGCGCGTCAGCTTGCGGGTATCGATGCCGGCAATGGCGACCACGTTCTCGGCCTTCAGGTAGTCGGCCAGCGACTGGGTGGAGCGGAAATTCGACGCCAGCAGCGGCAGGTCACGGATGATCAGGCCGGCGGCGTGGACTTTCGATGCCTCGACGTCCTCGGTGTTGATGCCGTAGTTGCCAATGTGCGGATACGTCAGCGTGACGATCTGGCGCGAATAGCTGGGGTCGGTCAGGATTTCCTGATACCCGGTGATCGAGGTGTTGAAGACGACTTCACCCGTGGTGTGACCGGCGGCGCCGATCGAATAACCTTTGAAGACGGTACCATCGGCAAGAGCCAGGATGGCTGGAACGGATGGGCCAGAAAAAAATGGCGGCAAGGGCAACTCCTGTAAAGTTACCGTAGCCGCGCCACGTCAGCGACCCGCATAAAAAATTAGCCGGGCTAGGCCTGGCTGCGGGTCAGATGAGAATGGGATGATGTGGTAGGCGCTACGGTAGATAAGTATTGGCTAAACCTTTGAATTGTAACTCAAAGGAGCCGTTCCGGCAATGCCGGAACGGCGCAGGCCAAGCTATTCTGCCTTGAAACGCCAGCCGATGGCGCAGCCATCCGCACTGCCGTGGCTACCTCCGGCGCCGGCGCGCGGCCAGGCCGGTGACGGCCAGCCCGGCCAGCAGCATGGCGCAGGTTCCCGGCTCCGGCACCGGCGATACGTTGATGGTCAGGCGAAGATCGGAAATGCCGGCCGACGACTGCGCACCCAGCCAGTACTGGTCGCCCCACACGTCGTCGTAGTACCAGACACTTTCCGCGGTCGACTCGCTGTTGCCATGCAGCGCCAGCCCGAACTCGCCTTCCCGCCCGATGGGGCCGGTGGACAGCGCGAATGCCTGCGTGCCTTCCACGTCGTCGGCACCGGCGGATGTCATCTCCATGCCTGCCACATGCAGGGCGAAGCCCACGTGATTGCTGGCATCGCCCGGCATCGTGTAGGGCACCGGATGCAATGCCCCCTTGAACTTGCCGGTGACCTGGATGCTGGTGATCCGGTAGCCGTCCTTGACGGAGATCTCCAGGCCGTTCTCCGTGGTCTTGCGGTCCCAACTGTGAGGCATGTACGACGAATCCGTGGCGGTGTTCAGCCCATCCTCGATGCCCCACAGCGAGAACGTCACCGAGGTGGCGGTTTCCGACGCAAGCCAGATGGGTACCTCCGGCTCGACATCGTTCCTGTCGAGCGTGAATGCGGCGCCTTCGTAGATGGGGTAGATGCTCGCACAGGCGGCTGCTGAGTGAAACAGGATGGCGGCGCACAGGGTGCGTGTGAGGAACTGCATGGCTTCTCCAATGTTGTCGTTGAAGCCACGCAGTCTAATTGCTGAGCTACGGCAAATCTGCTGGGGAAGTATCTCAAAACATGTACAAAATTGTAACGCCTGCCATTCACCTGCTTGCCCTGTCCACCACCGGCCGGCCGCGCCGAACCGTGCCCGGCAAAGCAAGCCCTGCCGGCAAAGTGAGGCTCAATAAGTGAGGCTCAATGATGGCGGCGCGCCGCCGCGCCGAGCAGGACGAAGCCGGCAAGCAGCATCCCATAAGTGGCCGGTTCGGGCACCGCCGACACTTCCACGTGCAGCACCAGGTCGCGCAACGATGCCGATGCCATCGATTCGGCAAACGCCCCGCCGCCTTCGACACCCCAGGCCTGTGCCAGCAGCGTGCCGGAGATGCCGACGTCGGCCAAGCCTGTCAGGTTCAGCGCCGGCGACGACACGTCGATGGTGTTTTCCGCCCCGATGTCGCCGTTCAGCGAGCTCCACGTCATCGTCGACGACACGGTGAGATGAGCGTTGGCTTCATTGTGGACGATGCCTGGAGGGAAATCGGGCAACTGCCCCGGCGACAGCTGGCCGAAGGCCACGCCGGTGAGCATCACGCGCGACACACGGTAACCGGCATTGATGTCGAGCTGCAGCGCACTCCAGAACGCCTGGTCCGTCGACGCGCCGGCGCCGGCCATATCGTGCGCCTCGACCCCGGCCAGGTGCTGGTTCAGCGTATCGAGCGAAAAGCTGTACGTTCCGGGAAACAGGTCCACCTGGGTGATGCTCCAGTCTTCCGGTGCCGGCCCGTCGATGTAGGTGATGGTGAATGCCGCCGTGTCGATGCTGGTGGCGGCGCGAACGGGGATGCACAACAACACGCCGAGCATGAGCCCGGCCAATGCATGTTTCATTGATACCTCCGTCGAGAGATAAAGTTGGCGGCGGGCGCCGCCGCTTCGGCTGTGCCGGCTTACAGATTAGCAGCCGCGGCCAAAGAGTCCAGACGGAGGTGGAAAGATATCAGCCCAGCGCGGCGATGCCGGCCCTGGCGATCTGCGCATCCTGGTCGGACTTCACGCCCGAAACGCCAACGGCGCCGATCGAGTGGCCATCGACGACGATGTTGACGCCGCCTTCCAGCAGGCCTTCCACTTCCGGCGCCGTCAGGAATGCGTAGCGGCCGTTGTTGATCACGTCTTCGTAGATCTTCGTTTCGCGGCGACCCAGCGCCGACGTCTTGGCCTTGGCCGGGGCGATGTGCGCGGTCAGCGGCGCGGCGCCATCCAGGCGCTGCTGCCACAGCAGGTGGCCGCCGTCGTCGACGATCGCGATCGACACCGCCCAGTCATTGGCCAGCGCTTCGGCTTCGGCGGCGGCAGCGATCTTCTTCACATCGGCGAGTGTCAGGTAAGGCTTGCTTTGCATTTGGTTCTTCCTTCGGTTGATGAATGTGCTGCGGATAAAACTGCTGGGTCGATCACTTCGCGGCCACGGCGGGCGATTCCCGGCGCGCCTTCAGTTTCTGCTTGATCTGGGCCATCAGCGCCAGCGTGGCCTTCTCGCCGGCCTGCATGGCGCGCGCGCGGCTGGCGAAGTCGTTGCTGGCCATATTGCCCAGCGGCGGCTGGATCACCACGTCGGCATCGCGCAGCTCGTACTGGTTGATGCGCTGGCCCATGATCGAGAACGTCTGCATGATCACTTCGAGCGACGACACGGCGGCCTGCGCCTCGGTCTGCGTGCTGATGTTGACGGCAATGATGAACTCGGCGCCCATTTCCCGGGTATAGCGCACCGGCACCGGCGCCACCAGGCCGCCGTCCACGTAGGTGCGCTGGCCAATGGTCACCGGCTGGAACACGCCCGGCACGGCCGAGCTGGCACGTACCGCCTGCCCCGTGTTCCCGCGCGTAAACAGGATCGGCTGGCCCGTCTTCAGGTCGGACGCCACGGCGCCGAACGGCAGCTTGAGCTTTTCGATGGGGCGATTGTTGACCGCCTTGTTGACATAGCTTTGCAGCGCCACGCCCTTCAATACGCCGGACTTGGTGCCGAACAGCGGCAGCGCCCAGTCCGAGATGGACGCTTCGTCCATCGCATACGCCATCTTTTGCAGCGCGCCGGCATTGTTGCCTGCCGCATACAGCGCGCCGACCACGCTGCCGGCGCTGGTGCCGACGACGACGTCGGCCATGATGCCGTTGGCCTCCAGCGCCTTGATCACGCCGATGTGCGCGAAGCCGCGCGCGGCGCCGCCGCCCAGCGCCAGGCCGATCTTCACCTTGCGTTGCGGCGGCGCGGCGGGCACATGGAGAGTGGGGGTCGAATCGCCGAGCGCGGGCGGAATCACCGGCGGCAGCGCACCAGGCGTTCCCGGCGTCGCACCGGCCATCGGCGGCAGCACGGCCGGCCCGGCAGGCGGCACGGCGACGGGGGCGCTGCCGCAGCCGGCCAGGAATGCCGCGGCCAGCGCGCACGCGGTCAGTCGTTTCAGGAAGATCGAGGTCATCTGCTTCGGTTGGGGCGCGCGCGGGACGGCACGCGGTCAAACGGCAGATTGTATCAGTTCATGGCCAGCGCGGCCGCCGGCTGCGGCGCGGCGGAAAGCGACTTCGGCAGGTTCACGGTGAACGTGCTGCCCTTGCCCGGCTCCGAACTGATCGACAGCGTGCCGTTGTGGCGCAGCAGCACGTGCTTGACGATTGCCAGGCCCAGGCCGGTACCCTGGGTTTCCCGCGAACGGCTCTTGTCGACCCGGTAGAAGCGCTCGGTGAGCCTGGAAATGTGCTCGGGGCTGATGCCGATGCCGGTGTCGCGCACCGTGAAGCGCACCCCGGTCGCCGTGTCTTCCCACGTCATCGACACGGTACCCCCGGCCGGCGTATAGCGCACCGCGTTCGCGGCCAGGTTGCCGAAGGCGCTGTACAGCTCATCCACGCTGCCCATCACGTCGCCGCCGCGCATCTCCAGCACGATCTCGTGCTTGCCGGCGGAAAGCGCCTGCGCATCGCGCCGCACCTTGGCCAGCAGCTTCTGGATATCGACCTGCTCGGCGCGCACCGGGTGGTCGATCGACTCCAGGCGCGACAGGGTCAGCATGTCCTCGATCAGGTGCTGCATCCGGTAGGCCTGGTCCATCATCAGCTTCAGGTGAGCCTGGCGCGTGCCCTCGTCGAGCTGCTCGGCGGCGGCGATTTCCAGGAAGCCCAGCACCACCGTGAGCGGCGTGCGCAGTTCGTGCGAGGCATTGGCGACGAAATCGCGGCGCATCATGTCGGTGCGCTCGCTTTCCGTGACGTCGTGCGTGACGAGGATCTGCCGGCGGTTCTCGAACGGAATGATGTGCGTGATCAGCTTGCGCCCGCGGAACGACAGCACCAGCGGCTGGTCGTAGCGGCCCAGGATCAGGTAATCCATGAAGTCGGGACTGCGCACCAGGTTCGTCACGCGCATGCCCTTGTCGCGGTCGTGCCGCAGCCCCAGGTGCTCTTCGGCGGCCGGGTTGCACCATTCGAGGAACAGCACGTCGTCCATGATCACCACGCCGTCCGGCAGCAGGTGCATCGCCTGGCGGAAGCGGGCCAGCCATTCGGTCAGCTCGGCCTGGTTTTTCTCGTCGTCGCGGCGCAGCCGGTACAGCCGGGAAAACACCGGCGTCCATTCACCCCAGCCGTCGGGCAGCTTGGCACTGTTCGGCTCGTCGAGCCAGCCGGACAGCTGGTACAGGTAATGCAGCTGCACCAGCACCATCGTGCCCAGGGCGGCCAGCGCGGTCAGCAACGCCGGCAGCATGCCGAACCACCACCACAACAGGCCGATGCAGAACGCGCCGGCAGTCATCTGGATGGCGACCGGCACCCAGAACACGAACTTCGGATTCATGTCTTTTCGGACAGCATGTAGCCGACGCTGCGCACCGTCTTGATCAGGTGTTCCGCTTCCTTCAGCGCCTTGCGCAGGCGCAGCACGTGCACGTCTACTGTGCGCTCCTCGATCACCACATGGTCGCCCCACACCTTGTCGAGCAGCTGGCTGCGCGAAAACACGCGCTCCGGATGCGCAAGGAAGAACTTCAGCAGTTTATATTCGGCATGGCCGATATCGATCTTGCCCTGGCCCAGCGACACGGTGCAGCTGATCGGGTCCAGCGTGATCGGACCGGCGCGCATGGCCGTATCGGCATGTTCCGGGCTCTTGCGGCGCAGCAGCGCCCGCGAGCGGGCCAGCAGTTCGCGCGGCGAAAACGGCTTCGTGATGTAGTCGTCGGCGCCGTTGTTCAGGCCCGCCAGCTTGTCTTCTTCCATGCTCTTCGCCGTGAGCATGATGATGGGGATGTCGGCAAAGTGCCGGTCGCCGCGGATGCGGGCCAGCAGGCGCAGGCCGGTCTGGTCCGGCAGCATCCAGTCCAGCAGGATCAGTTGCGGCTTGCGCTCGTGAATGAAATCCCACGCCTCCTGCGTGCTCTGCACCGAACACACGTTCCAGCCCGACTCGCGCAGCGAGAACGTGACCAGTTCGACAATCGCCGGTTCATCTTCAACAATCAGTACTGTCGTTTTATCCGCTGCCATCTGTAGTTCAGTCTTCCTTGATTCCTTCGCCCACCGCAACGGCGCGGCTATGACGGATGTCGACGCCTTCCACCACGTAGATGACGTATTCGGCAATGTTCTTCGCATGGTCGCCGATGCGCTCGATCGCCTTGGCGACCCACATCGTGTCCAGTGCAGCCGAAATTGTACGCGGATCTTCCATCATGAACGTAATCAGGTTGCGCATGATGGTGCGGAACTCGTGATCGATCACCGCGTCCTGGGCGATCAGCTCCGCTGCCTGGGCCTGGTCGTTGCGGGCGAACGCGTCCAGCGCGTCGTGCAGCATGTCGCTGGTGGCGGTGGCGATATTGCGTACCATCTCGTAATGGTTGACCGTCACGGCGCCGCGGCTGTGCAGGCTCTTGGCGGTGCGCGCGATCTTGGTGGACTCGTCGCCGATACGCTCCAGGTCCGTGATCACCTTGATCGTCGCCATGATCGTGCGCAGGTCGTTGGCGGCCGGCTGGCGGCGCACGATCAGGTGGCTGCACTGGTCGTCCAGCTGCACTTCGAGCTGGTTGACGGCGTCGTCTTCGCGGATCACGCGCTCGGCGCGCTCCTGGTTGCCGATGCGGAAACAGGTCATCGCATCGAGGAATTGCGTCTCGACCATGCCGCCCATCAGCAGCACCTTCGAGCGGATCGCTTCCAGGTCGTGGTCGTAAGCCTTGGAGGAATGTTCACCCATCATGGTGGTGGTGCCTTTCTGGTCAGCCGAAGCGGCCGGTGATGTAATCCTGGGTTTCCTTGCGGGCCGGGTTCATGAAGATCTGGTCCGTTTCGCCGAACTCGACCAGCTCGCCCAGGTACATGTAGGCGGTGTAGTCGGAGCAGCGGGCGGCCTGCTGCATGTTGTGGGTGACGATGGCGATCGTGTAGTCCTGCTTCAGCTCGCTGATCAGTTCTTCCACCTTCGACGTGGAGATCGGGTCCAGTGCGGAGGTCGGTTCATCGAGCAGCAGCACGTCCGGTTTCACGGCCACGCCGCGGGCGATGCACAGGCGCTGCTGCTGGCCGCCGGACAGCGACAGGCCGCTCTTGCCCAGCTTGTCCTTGACTTCGGTCCACAGCGCGGCCTTCTTCAGCGCCCACTCCACGCGCTCGTCCATCTCGCCTTTCGACAGGTTCTCGTACAGGCGCACGCCGAAGGCGATGTTGTCGTAGATCGACATCGGGAACGGCGTCGGCTTCTGGAACACCATACCGACCTTGGCGCGCAGCATGTTCACGTCCTGGCTGCCTTCGAGGATGTTGGTACCGCGATAAGCGATAGTGCCTTCCGCGCGCTGGCCGGGATACAGGTCGTACATGCGGTTCAGCGTGCGCAGCAGGGTCGACTTGCCGCAGCCCGAGGGGCCGATGAAGGCCGTCACCTGGCGCTCATGGATGTCCAGGTTGACGTTGTGCAGGCTGCGGGTCTTGCCGTAGAAAAAGTTAAGGTTCTTGATCTCGATGATCTTCGATGCCTGCTTCGCGGATGCGGTCGCTTGCGCGTTCATATGGTCAGCTCTTGGAGTGGTAATCATTACAAGGTTTAATTCGGGATCTTCTGCGAGAAGACAGTGCGCGACAGGATGTTCAATGCCAGCACGCTGAACGTGACCAGCAATGCGCCGGCCCAGGCCAGGTCACGCCAGTTGTCATACGGGCTCATCGCGAACTGGTAGATCACATACGGCAGGTTGGCCATCGGCTTGTTCATGTCGGCATTGAAGAACTGGTTCGACAGCGCGGTGAACAGCAGCGGCGCCGTCTCGCCGGTCACGCGGGCCACGGCCAGCAGCACGCCGGTGACGACGCCGGCCTTTACGGCGCGCAGGCGCACCAGCGTGGCCACTTTCCAGCGCGGCGCACCCAGCGCGAAGGCCGCTTCGAGCAGGCTGTTCGGCACCAGGCGCAGCATGTTGTCGGTGGTGCGCACGACCACCGGCACGGCGATCAGCGTCAGCGCCAGCGAACCGGCATAACCGGAGAAGTGGTTCACGTTGGCCACATACAGTGCGTAGACGAACAGGCCGATCACGATCGACGGTGCCGACAGCATGATGTCGGTGACGAAGCGGGTCACGGCGGCCACCTTGTTTTCCTCGCCGTACTCGGCCAGGTAAATGCCGGCCAGGATGCCGATCGGCGTCGATACCAGCGTCGACAGGCCCACCATCAGCAGGCTGCCGACGATGGCGTTCATCAGGCCGCCACCTTCACTGCCGGGCGCGGGCGTGGTCTCGGTAAACAGCGCCGGCGTCAGCGCGGCGAGCCCGTTGATCAGCAGCGTGGCCAGGATCCACAGCAGCACGATGACGCCGACCGACATGGCGGCGACCGACATGGCGATGCCGATCCGGTGCGTCCACAGGCGCCGGCGGTAGACGGGATTCATTGCGGCGGTTTGCATCATTTGACACCTTCTTTGCGGGACATGCCGGCCAGCATCAGCTTGGCGGCGGACAGGACGATGAACGTGATCACGAACAGGATCAGCGCCAGCGCGAACAGCGACGATACGTGCAGCGTCGTGGCGGCTTCGCCGAATTCGTTGGCCAGCGTGGAAGCGATACTGTTGCCAGGTGCGAACAGCGACGCGGACAGCTTGTTGGCGTTACCGATCACGAAGGTCACGGCCATCGTTTCGCCCAGCGCGCGGCCCAGGCCCAGCATCACGCCGCCGACGACGCCGGTCTTGGTGTACGGCAGCACGATCTTGCGCACCACTTCCCAGCGCGTGCAACCCAGGCCGTATGCCGATTCCTTCAGCACGGCCGGCACGATCTCGAACACGTCGCGCATCACGGAAGAGATGAAGGGAATGATCATGATCGCCAGGATCAGCGCGGCGGTCAGGATGCCGATGCCCATCGTCGGGCCGGAGAACAGCACGCCGATGAACGGAATCTGGCCCAGCGTGGCCTTCAGGAACGGCTGGACATAGTCGCCGAACAGCGGCACGAACACGAACAGGCCCCACATGCCGTAGATGATCGACGGCACGCCGGCCAGCAGTTCGATCGCCGTCCCCAGCGGACGCTTCAGCCACACCGGGCAGATCTCGGTCAGGAACAGGGCGATGCCGAAGCTGACGGGGAACGCGATCAGCAGCGCGATGCCGGCCGTCGACAGCGTGCCGACGATGGCGATCAGCGCGCCGTACTGGTCGTTGATCGGATCCCACTCGACACGGGTAACGAAACCGGGACCGAATTCCTTCAGCGCCGGCCACGCCCCCATGGCCAGCGAGATGATGATGCCGACCAGCACGAACAGCACGGACAAGGCAAACGTCATCGTGACCTTGTGGAAGATCCAGTCCTGGATCCGCTGCCGGCGCATCACCGATTGCATTGCCGCCTGCGACACGGTCGATACCGCCTGCGTCTCCGCCCCGGGGACGGAAGTCATTTCAGCACTCATGGACATAGTTTTGGATGTTTTTCTGGAATTGGCTAACCGGGAGATCCCGCTGTTTTACCAGCCGAGCTCCCCCGGATAACCCCCTCGGGGTCAGCCGAGGGAGCAGGATCGTTCTATCAGTACAGCGCCTTGCCGGAAGCGTCCTTCAGGTTCTGTTTCCAGGCGGCCTGGACTTGCTTGACCACCGATTCCGGCAGCGGCACGTAGTCCAGTTCGGTGGCAGCCTTGCCGCCGTTGGCGAAGGCCCAGTCGAAGAACTTGATGACTTCCTTGCCCTTGGCCGCGTCAGCCTGCTGCTTGTACATCAGGATGAACGACACGCCGGTGATCGGCCACGACTGCTTGCCGGCCTGGTCGGTCAGCACCACGCCGAAGCCCGGGGTCTTGGTCCATTCGGCATTGGCTGCGGCGGCCTTGAAAGCCTCGTCGTCCGGCTGCAGGAACACGCCGTCCTTGTTGCGCAGCTGGGTGTGCTGCATCTTGCTTTTCTTCGCGTAGGCCCACTCCACGTAGCCGATCGCGCCCTTGATACGCTGCACGTTGGCGGCCACGCCTTCGTTACCCTTGCCACCCACGCCGGTCGGCCATTTCACGGCGCTGTTGGCACCGACCTTGGTCTTGAACTCTTCGTTCGTCTTCGACAGGAAGTCCGTGAACAGGAACGAGGTACCCGAGCTGTCGGCGCGGTGCACCACGGTGATGTCTTCGGCCGGCAGCTTGACGCCGGCGTTCAGCGTGGCGATCGCAGGATCGTTCCACTTGGTGATCTTGCCCAGGAAGATGTCGCCGACGACCTGGCCGGTCAGCTTCAGCTGGCCCGGGGTGATGCCGGGCAGGTTCACCACGGTGACCACGCCGCCCATGATGGCGGGGAACTGCATCAGGCCGGATTCGTTCAGGTCTTCCGCCTTCAGCGGCATGTCCGACGCGCCGAAATCGACCGTCTTTGCCTTGATTTGCTTGATACCTGCACCGGAACCGACGGAAGCGTAGTTCAGGCCGTTGCCGGTGGATGCCTTGTACTGCTCGGCCCACTTGGCATAGATCGGATACGGGAAGGTAGCACCAGCGCCGGTCATGTCCGCTGCGGCGGCGGTAGTGAAGGCCACTGCTGCGGAAGCGCCTACGATGAGGGAGGCCATCAACTGTTTCATACGCATATCAAAGTTCCTCTTTCGGGGTTGGGGTGTTGAATGCTGCGCAGTGTAGTGATCGAATATGACGGCTTTATGACATATTTGACGGAGGTTGAAATATTCGCTTGCAAACCTTGTCACAAGCCGCCGGACGCCTTGTCATAAACCTCGCAAGTCATTGAAAATACAGGAAATAATGCTTTGTCATAATTCTCTGCAAGGTACTTTTCCATGTCATGTTGCTGTCATATTTCCTATCTACACTGTTCACAAGCGCCAGCGTCGCCATGGGGAGCGCTAAAATCTTGCAATAATGAATAGAAAAATCGATAAAACCATGAAACCCGAGATCCGCGCGGAAGTGACGCGTCACAGCCAGTTCCTGGACCGTGAACTTTCTCAACTTGCTTTCAACCGCCGCGTGATGGCGCAGGCCGAGGATGCATCGATTCCCGTGCTGGAGCGGCTGCGTTACCTGTGCATTACTTCCAGCAACCTCGACGAGTTCTTCGAAGTGCGCGTCGCCAGCCTGCTGGCCGCCGCCACCGTCGACGGCAAGTTGTCCGAACACCCTGCCCTCACCGCCAACCTGAACCGCGTATCGGCCGAGTGCCACGCGCTGGTGGCGCGGCAATATGACATCCTCAACAGCCAGATCCTGCCGCTGCTGAAAGAGCACGGCGTGCACCTGCTGCGCAATACCGAGCGCACCGAAGCCCAGCGCGCCTGGATCAAGGACTATTTCGAGCGCGAAGTGCGCCCGCTGCTGACGCCGATCGGCCTCGATCCGGCCCACCCGTTCCCCCAGGTCGTCAACAAGAGCCTCAATTTCATCGTCGCGCTGTCCGGCAAGGATGCCTTCGGCCGCGGCACGGCGATCGCCATCATCAAGGCGCCGCGCGTGCTGCCGCGCGTGATCAAGCTGCCGGACGAACTGTCGGACAAGCCGGGTACCTGCTATTGCCTGCTGTCATCGATCATCCACGCGCATATTTCCGAGCTGTTCGCCGGACGCGAAGTCATGGCCTATTCGCAGTTCCGCGTGACCCGCGATTCCGACCTCTGGGTGGACGAGGACGAGGTGAAGAACCTGCGCCAGGCGCTGAAGGGCGAGCTGCAGGGCCGCCAGTTCGGCCGCTCGGTGCGCCTCGAGGTGGCCAAGAACTGCCCGCCGGAACTTTCCCAGTTCCTGCTGGACCAGTTCGACCTGGACCGCTCGCGCCTGTACCAGGTGGACGGCCCGGTCAACATGGTGCGCCTGAACGAGATGATCGAGCACACGAAGATGCCCGAACTGCGCTTCACGCCATTCGTGCCGGGCGTACATCCGACTGGCGGCGACATCTTCGCCTCGCTGCGCAAGCAGGATATCCTGCTGCACCATCCGTTCCAGTCGTTCCAGACCGTGATCGATTTCATCCGGCAGGCCGCGACCGATCCCTGCGTGGTGGCGATCAAGCAGACCGTGTACCGGACCGGCATGAATTCCGACCTGATGGAAGCGCTGATCCTGGCTGCCCGGCTCGGCAAGGAAGTAACGGTCATCGTGGAACTGATGGCGCGCTTCGACGAGGAAGCCAATATCAACTGGGCGGATAAACTGGAACAGGCCGGGGCCCAGGTCGTGTATGGCGTCGTCGGCCTGAAGACGCACGCCAAGATCGCCCTGGTGATCCGCCGCGAAGGCACGGCCGACAATGCCGAGCTGCGCTACTACGCCCACCTGGGCACCGGCAACTATCACCCGACCACCACAAAGTTCTACACCGACTTCGGCGTGCTCACCTGCGAACCGAACCTGGGCCGCGACGTGAACGAAGTGTTCATGCACCTGACCAGCCTGGCCAAGCCCCACAAACTGCACCATATATGGCTGGCGCCGTTCGCGCTGCAGAGCGAAATCATCAAGGCGATCCGCAACGAAGCCAAGATCGCCAAGTCCGGCAAGCCGGGCCGCATCATCGTGAAAGTCAACGCGATGGTGGACGAGTCGGTGATTCGCGCGCTGTACGCGGCCTCGCAGGATGGCGTGAAGATCGACCTGATCGTGCGCGGTGCCTGCACCTTGCGCCCGGGCGTGCCCGGACTGTCGGAGAACATCAAGGTACGCTCGATCATCGGCCGCTTCCTCGAGCACAGCCGCATCTACTACTTCCGCAACGACCTTGCGCACGACGTTTATCTTGCCAGTGCCGACTGGATGAGCCGCAACCTGTTCCGCCGCATCGAAGTGGCATTCCCCGTGCTCGACCGCGCGCTGAAGCGGCGCGTGATGGCGGAAGGCCTGAATCCTTACCTGAAGGATAATACCAACGCCTGGGAACTGGAACCGGACGGCCACTACCAGCGCCGCAAGCCGCGCGGCAAGCAGGCCCCGTTCGGCGCCCAGCAATACCTGATGAAAACCCTCGGCACCTCCGCCGAGTGACGGTGGCCGAACACGTATCGACGAATACACGTATATATACGCGCCGGACAGCTGGCAGAGAGGACGGAGAACCGATGGATCTGATCTTGTGGCGTCACGCCGAGGCCGAACCGGGCCATGAAGGCTTGCCCGACCTGGAGCGCGCACTGACGCCGAAGGGCGTGAAGCAGGCCCGGCGCATGGGCAAATGGCTCGATTCGCAGTTGCCGGAGAATTGCCGCATCCTGGCCAGCCCGGCCGTGCGAACGGTGCAGACCGCCGAAGGCCTGGGCCGCAAATACAAGACCAACGCCGAACTGGTGCCCGGTGCGGCGCCGGAAGCGATCCTGCAGGCGGCCAACTGGCCGGCGGCAAAGGAAACCGTGGTGATCGTCGGCCACCAGCCGACGCTGGGCCAGGTCGCCGCGCTGCTGCTGACAGGCGAACCGCTGGAGTTCGAAATGAAGAAAGCGGCGGCCTGGTGGTTCGTGCAACGCGACCCGGAAGATCCTGCCAGCCTGTACCTGAAGGCGGTGATGGGTGCCGACCTGGCGGTCAAATAAAGCCACCGAAAGGCGCCTTGTAAAGCACGAATCGTCTGCTACATTTTAAGTGTAGGACCCGGGTATCTTATAGAGGTAGTAGTTCAACAAGGGAGCAGCCGTCTGAAAGGGTGGCTGATTTATCATGCCCACACTGCTGACGATCGGCATCTTTCTGGCCACCATGGGGCTGATCGCCTATGAAATCATTTCGGAAAGCCGTGGTGGCAACGGCAAACTGACTGACCGCTATCACGACGAATAGCGTACGCTGCTTTTCAAGCAAGCAAGGCCCCGTGGCAGCCCGTAGCGATACGGTCTGCGGCCGGGGCCTTTGTCATTTCCGCAATACGGTCAGAAAAACTGGGGACGTACCCTGGTTTTCAGGCAACTTACCGGAGACTGGCGAGCTGGCTTGAGCGCTGGATCGAGCTCTGTTTCCCGGAAACAGGGGTACGTCCCCAGTTTTTAGCCCAGCAAATCCAGCAGCGTTCCTGTCCCGCCCATCTGCTCCTGCATCGTATAGAGCTGCGCCAGCGCCTGCGCCTGCGCGGTCAGCGACTGCGCCATCCGGTCGCGCCGGTCGTTCAGCACGTCGAGGTCGCGCGTGGTGCGGTCCTGGGCGCGACGGATCAGGCCGCTCTCGGCCGTCAGCGTGCCCAGCCGCTGGTCGATGCGGTCGGCGAGGCCGCCGCCTTCGTTGGTGAACAGCCGGGCGATGGCTTCGGGATCGTCGGCGATCGCCGCTTTCAGCTTCACCTCGTCCAGCACCAGCTTGCCGCCGGCATCGAGCGACAGCCCGGCGTCCGCCAGGGCACGGGACGCGGAACCGGCGCCGCCGATCCGCATCAGCCCTGTCAGTTGCGCGGAGACGCGCGACAGGGCGTTATCGCCGCGCAGCGCGCCGTCCTGCAATACCCCCAGCGAGTCGGACAGCGTGTTATAGCCTTGCACGAAGGCGGCCACGTTCCTGGCGATCTGGCTGCTGTCCTGGCTGATCGCCAGCCTGGTCTGGCCCTTGCCGGTCAGCGTCAGCGTCACGCCCTCGATCGCATCGGCGAGCGTATTGGTGCTGCTGCGGATTTCATTGCCGGCCACGGTCACGAGCGCATCCTGCGCGGCCTGCGCCTGCGTCATGCCGCCGGCGCCCGGCTTCTCGGGATCGAAGCCGATCGCCGCCTTCAACGCCGCATCGCCGGTGACGCTGATCGACAGCGTCTGCGTGGCGCCCTCCTTGCCGTTGACCTGCAGCGCGTAGCCGCCACCGGAGCGCACCACGGTGGCGTTCACGCCGGCATCCTTCAATGCGGCGGCGATGCCTTCGAGCGTATTGTTGCTGCTGTCGATCGTGACGGTACGCGCGCTGCCGGCCGTGGCCTGGAAGCCATCCTTGCCCACGCTGCCCCACTCGAGCTTGACGCTGGCCGCCGTGCCGCTGCCGACCGTGGCGCCCGCCGTCGCCTGCACGCCGCTGTTGAGCACCTGGCCCTGGGCCAGCTGGCGCACATCGACTTCATAGCTGCCCGGCTTCGCGGCGGCATTCGTGGTGGCGGTCAGCACGCCGCTGACGGACGTCGAAGCGGAAGTCGACAGCCCGGCGCCGGCCAGGCTTTCGGCCAGCGTCTCGAACACATCGAGGGCGCTCTGCAGCTGGCCCAGCCCGGACAGGCGGGTTTGCGTGCTCGCCAGGCTGGCATTGAGCAGGTCGATATTGCCGCGCTGGCCCGCCAGCGCCTGCTGGACGCGCGCCGCCACGGTGGGCGACAGCGTGGCGCCGCTGGTCTGCAGGCCGGTGACGGTGCCGGGCGAACTGATGCCGTACAGCGTGGTGAACGGATTGGTTCCGTATTGCGCGGCAAGGATGGCGCTGGCGTTTGTAACCATGGGTGACCTCCGATGTCGGACTATTATGATCCCATCGGCGCGAGGAATCAAAAGCGGCGAACAGAACGGGACATGCCCCGTTGTCTTCCGGTTAAGCCATCAGCGCATGAACTTGGTGATCGCGGCCGTGGCTTCGGCGTTCAGCGGCAGGAACACGAAGCCCACCTTGAATTCGTCGCCGGAGAAAATGCAGTGACTGACCTTGGCGCGGCAGGTGATGATCTGCGGCTTGCCATCGACGAGCATCTCGAAGACTACCTGCCCCGCCTGGCCCGGCTCGACTTTCGTGCCGCTCGTGACGGACATGCCGGCCAGGCCGAGATCGAAGGTACGCGCCGGCGCCGGCGCGGCGCCATCGATGACCACCATTGCTCTCACGCGCAAGATCTTGCGCGCCCCCTGCCTTTGATCGACTAACACTTATGAATCCTCGTTGACAATGACGACGGCCGGCAAGGCCGGCCGTCTATTTTACTGTGCAAAGACCAATCTTGCAGGGCTGTCACCGCGCAGCCCGGGCCAGCGTCACTGCAATTCGCGCAGGCGCGTGAAGGCATCGTCGATGCGGTCCACGCCGATGATGGTCATGCCTTCGATCGGCTGCTTCGGCGCGTTGGCCTTGGGGATCATGGCGATCGAGAAGCCCAGCTTGGCCGCTTCGCGCAGCCGCTCCTGGCCGCGCGGCGCCGGCCGGATCTCGCCGGCCAGGCCCACTTCGCCGAACACCACAAAGCCACGCGGCAGCGGCTTGTTGCGCATCGACGAATTAATCGCCAGCAGCACGGCCAGGTCGGCCGCCGGTTCGGTGATCTTGACGCCGCCCACTGCATTGATGAACACGTCCTGGTCGAAGGCGGCGATGCCGGCATGCCGGTGCAGCACCGCCAGCAGCATGGCCAGGCGGTTCTGTTCCAGGCCCACGGACAGGCGGCGTGCATTGGGCAAGTGGCTGGCATCGACCAGCGCCTGGATTTCCACCAGCAGCGGGCGCGTGCCTTCCTGCGTCACCATCACGCACGAACCGGGCACCTGGTTGTCGTGCTGCGACAGGAACAGAGCGGAGGGATTCGATACGCCTTTCAGGCCCTTTTCCGTCATCGCGAATACGCCCAGCTCGTTGACGGCGCCGAAGCGATTCTTGATCGCCCGCACCAGGCGGAAGCTGGAATGCGTGTCGCCTTCGAAGTACAGCACCGAATCGACGATGTGTTCGAGCACGCGCGGCCCGGCCAGCGCGCCTTCCTTGGTCACGTGCCCCACAAGGATGATCGTCACGCCGGTCTGCTTGGCCACCCGCGTCAGCTGCGCCGCGCATTCGCGCACCTGCGCCACCGATCCGGGGGCGGACGTGAGCGCGTCCGAATACAGCGTCTGGATCGAGTCGATCACGGCCACCTGCGGCTTGACGGTGTCCAGCGTCTGCAGGATCTTTTCCAGCTGGATCTCGGCCTGCAGCTTGAAGTCCTTCGCGTCGATCGCCAGCCGCTTGGCGCGCAAGGCGATCTGCGCGCCGGATTCCTCGCCCGATACATACAGCACGCTCTTCAACAGCGACAGGTTGGCCAGTGCCTGCAGCAGCAATGTCGACTTGCCGATGCCGGGATCGCCGCCGATCAGCACCACGCCGCCGGCCACCAGGCCGCCGCCCAGCACGCGGTCGAATTCCTCGATGCCGGTGCCGAAGCGCGGCACGTCGAGCGCCTCGATCTCGCTCAGCGACAGTACCGGCGCGGTCTGCGCCAGTGCCTGGTGCGACTGCGACATGCGGTTCACGCCGCCCGTCTCGATCACCGATTCCACCATCGTGTTCCACTGCCGGCAGGCCGGGCACTGGCCGGTCCACTTGCTGCTGGTGCCGCCGCATTCGCTGCACACGTACTGCGTCTTCGCCTTGGCCATCAGTCTTCCCTCACCTGCACGCGCTGCGCCACCGCGCACATCAGTTCATAGCCGATCGTGTCGGCGGCCGCGGCCACGTCGTCGATCGGCAGGTCTTCGCCCCACAGCACCACCCGGCTGCCCACGCGCGCATCGATGCCGGTCAGGTCCACCGCCATCATGTCCATCGATACGCGGCCCACGGTGCGGGTGCGACAGCCATCCACCACCACCGGCGTGCCGGTCGGCGCGTGGCGCGGGTAGCCATCGGCATAACCGCACGCCACCGTGCCGATGCGCATCGCGCGGTCGGCTTCGAAGCGGCTGCCGTAGCCGACGAAATCGCCGGCTTCGATCTGCTGGATGCCGATCAGTTCACTTTCCAGCGTCATCGCCGGCCGCAGCCCGAAGTCCGCGGCGCTGCCGCCGCCCGGCGTGCCGCCATACAGCATGATGCCGGGACGGATCCAGTCGCTGACCAGTTCCGCGCCCAGTTCCTGCATGCGCAGCACGCCGGCCGAATTGGCCAGGCTGCGCGGCGCATCCAGCCCCGCCGCGCCGGCATCGAAGCGGCGGATCTGCTCGCGGATCGGCAGGCACTCGTGCGCCGCCTCGTCGGCATTGGCGAAATGCGTCATCAGGGTGATCCGTCCTACATGCGGGATGGCGCGCAGCCGCGCATGAGCGGCGGCGTACTCGGCGGGCTGGAAGCCGAGACGGTTCATGCCCGTATTCATTTTCAGGTGCACGTCGACCGGCCGGGCCAGCGGCGTGCGCTCCAGCAGCGCGATCTGCTCCAGGCAATGGGCCGTGCCGTCCAGGCCGTGCTGCGCCATCGCATGCAGGTCGGCCGCGTCGAACCAGCCTTCCAGCAGCAGGATCGGCTTGCTCCAGCCCATCTCG
Source organism: Pseudoduganella sp. jia 9 (assembly GCF_055502615.1). Lineage (NCBI taxonomy): Bacteria > Pseudomonadati > Pseudomonadota > Betaproteobacteria > Burkholderiales > Oxalobacteraceae > Pseudoduganella > Pseudoduganella sp. jia 9. The sequence continues at coordinate 180,460 of NZ_JBUPWE010000007.1, forward strand.
CGCAGGCGCACCGCATTGTCGAATTCGATCAGCGCCAGGCCGTCGGCATCGGCAAAGCCGCGCAGCGCGCGCTGCAGGCCATGGCCATAGGCATTGGCCTTGACCACGGCCCAGGCCTTCGCGCCCGGCGCGCAGGCGCGCGCGCGGGCCAGGTTATGCTGCATTGCAGCGACGTGGATGGTGGCAACGATCGGCCTGGGCATGGCGGGAGCGGACGAAAATACGCCTGAAATGTGAAGCGGGCATTTTACCGCACACGCTCCCTTAGGCGGAGCTTAAGGGAGCGTGTGCGGCAGCCGCGAAGGCCGGCGCCTGCACGGCTTCCGGTCAATCGAACGACCATTCAGATTGCCCAGCCGTTTTCTTTGGAAAGCATATCTTTCATGGTATAAAGCAAGCCGATATCGGTTTTAAGGCCCTTCCACAATGAATCGTGGTTTCTACACCATCATGGCGGCGCAGTTCTTTTCGTCGCTGGCGGACAATGCATTGCTGTTCGTCGCGATCGACCTGCTGATCACGATGAAGTCGCCGGCATGGATCACGCCGCTGCTGAAATTCCTCTTCGTGCTGTTCTATGTGCTGCTGGCCGCATTCGTGGGGGCCTTTGCCGACGCGCTGCCCAAGGGCCGCGTCATGTTCATCGCGAACCTGGTCAAGATCTTCGGTTGCGCATTGCTGTTCTATGAAGTGCATCCGCTTGCCGCCTATGCGATCGTGGGCATCGGCGCGGCCATCTATTCGCCGGCCAAGTACGGCATCCTGACCGAACTGCTGCCACCGGAAAAACTGGTGGCCGCGAACGGCTGGATCGAAGGCCTGACCATTTCCTCGATCATTCTCGGCACCGTGATGGGCGGCGCCCTGGTCAGCGACCGCGCCGAAACGATCATGCTGGGCTGGAATATCGGCATCGACAATCCCGCCTACGGCGCACTGATGATCGTCGGCGTACTGTATATCTGCGCCGCGCTGTTCAACCTGCGCATTCCGCTGACCGGCTGCGTGTATCCGCACCAGGAGCGCAATCCGGTGCGCCTGATCGAGGACTTCGCCAATTGCTGCATGATCCTGTGGCGCGACAAGCTGGGCCAGATCTCGCTGGCCGTCACCACGCTGTTCTGGGGCACCGGCGCCACCCTGCAGTTCATCGTGCTGGAATGGGCCAAGCAGGCCATGGGCATGAGCTATGAAAAGGCCACCACCATGGTGGGCCTGGTGGGCCTGGGCGTGACCGTGGGCGCCATCATGTCGGCCAGGATGATCACGCTGCGCAAGTCGCTTTCCGTGATCCCGCTCGGCATCGCGATGGGCTTCATGGTGATGACGATGGCCTTCATCCACACCCCGATGATCGCCTACCCGATGCTGATCGTGATCGGCGCGCTGGCCGGTTTCTTCGTGGTGCCGATGAACGCCCTGCTGCAGCACCGCGGCCATGTCCTGATGAGCGCTGGCCACTCGATCGCCGTGCAGAACTTCAACGAGAACCTGTCGATCCTGACGATGCTGGCCATGTATTCGCTGATGCTGCGCATGGACCTGGCCCTGAACACGATCATCGTGCTGTTCGGCCTGTTCCTGTCCGGCACGATGATCGCCATCAAGCGGCTGCACATGGCCAACCAGCGCGAGCACGATTCGCTGGCGCTGATCGGCGAGCACAAGCACTAGAAACCGCTATCGGCACCTGTTCCGCCTGGCGGAACAGGCGTCCGGCGCTGTCTACGCCGCCGGCTTTTCCCCGGTCACTCTCCTGAGCGCCGCCCGCGCCGGCCAGTCGTCGCGCACGATGAAGGCGCGCGCCTGCTCCAGCAGCCAGCCGTCTTCTTCGCGCACCGAAGCCACCATCACCGGTGACGGATCGGCCGCGAACTTCTCCGCCAGCACGGCCGCAAGGCCGGCACGGCCCGACGGCTGCGGCCCGGCGTCGGCCGGCACCTTCAACGGTGCCAGCCACTGCAGGCGCGGCATGACCACGAAGCGCTCGCCCGTTCCCGCCGCTTCACCGGCGAAGCCGGCCAGCGTGAGCCACCGCCCCCGGCAGTGATCCGGCGTGACGCCGGGGATGACCGGCACTGGATTTTCCACGTCAGCGTCCGCCTCGGCGGTCACCGGATCGGCCACCGGATCGGCCACTTCGGCGGCCGGATAAAACAGCCAGCCCTTGACGAGCGCCTGCGCCGCGGTCACCGGTCGCGGCAGCACATCGAGCGCGGCCGGATGTTCCGCCAGCGCCAGCTGCTGCTCGAAGATCTTGCGCATCTTGCGGCCCAGCGTGTCGCCCAGGTTCGGCCCCACCAGCAAATCGTAATCGCTGGTGGCGGCGCCGCTGTCCAGCAGGTAGAACTTGGTGGCGAATTCGATGTGGCGCAGGCCGCCATCCGGCTCGTCGAGCAGGAAGTCGAATTCGCCCACGGTCTCCTGGCCACCCTTGTTGCCCCGGTGCGCGGCACGCACCTGCAAGCCGTGCGCGGCAAGCAGGCCCCGTTGGGCAAAGTAAAAGGCCATCAGCTTTTCGGCATACAGGCCGAGGCGCGAATAGAAGCGGCCGCCCAGCGCGGCATCGAGCGGTGCCGGGTCGGCCTCGAGTGCCGCCAGCCATGCGGCGACATCCGGCGCGACCGGCTCCGTCGACGCGATGCGGCCCTGCCAGCAAGGCGTGTCCGCGTCGAGCAGTCCGGGTGCGTCGAGCAGCCACGCCAGCGCCCGCACGTGCGGGCGCGTCAGGTGCCGCCAGCGTCGCTCGAAGCGCGTCTGGAACGTGGCATCGATGCCGGTATCAGCGCCGGCCGGCATGGGCGGAGCGCGCCAGGCACAGGTCGGCCCAGGCCCTGGCCTTGTCCTCCGGCTTTTTCAGCAGGTCGGCCGGATGGAACGTGGCAACGACGGGCAGTTCGCCACCCGGGTGATCGAAGCGCAGAACCTTGCCGCGTGCCGCCATGCCGAGCAGGCCCTTGGCGCTGACACCCCCGAGGGTCAAGCCCAGGGCGGCCCCCGTCAGCGCCAGTTCGCGCTGCAGATAGGGCCGGCATGCCGCCAGTTCGTCGGCAGCGGGCAGGCGGTCGGCGCCGTCGTCCGCCGCCGGCCGGCATTTCACCAGCGTGGTGACATACGCGCCCCGCTCCGTCGACAGGTCCACCGCGCGCAGCATGTTCTGCAGCAGCTGGCCGGGCGGCCCGGCGAAAGGCTGTTCGGCCTTTTCGTCGGCGGGCGAAGGCGCGAGGCCGAGCACGAGCCAGCGCGCATGCTCGTCGCCGCTGCCCGGCACGGCGGCGCGGCGCGTTTCGCACAGCCTGCAGCGCGTGCAGCTGCGCACGGCGGCCTGCAGTTCCGGCCAGTCCATCGCCGCGATCTCCGCGTCGGTGGCGGCGCCGCGTTCGGGCGTGCGCTGCACCGGCGCGGCCGGCACGGCGTCGAACCACGATGTGTCTTCCGCGGCTTGCGCCGCCTCGGCTTTGGCACGCGGCGGTGCCGCCTGTTTCAGCGTGGGCGGTTTTGGCGGCGGTGCCGGGGCATCGTCGAACCAGGCGGTATCCTCGGCCGAAGCAGCCGGGGATGGGGCCGCAACCGGGGCTGGGGCTGGGGCTGGGGCTGGGACCGAAGCTGGAGCTGGTGCCGCTGGAGCTGGGGCCGCTGCGGCAGCGCCAGCGCGGACAGGCGGCGGCGGAGCCGGTACGGCCGGTTCAGGCACGGCAGGTTCGGCCGCCGCCTGCATGACGGCTGCAGGTGCTGCGCCGGCAGCCGTCCCGGACTGCTCTTCGTGGCCGGCACGGCCGCGCAACAGCCAGCGCGGGCCGAGCCCCATCTCCTGCAGGACTGCGCTGCTGCGCTGCGTCAGGCGCATGATACGGTCAGTCATAAGGCAATCCGCATCACGATGGCATCCTCGCGCTTGCCGTCGGCGGCCGGATAATACCCCTTGCGGCGGCCGATCTCGGTGAAGCCGTAGCGGCGGTAGATGTCGAGCGCGCGCACGTTCGAGGGCCGTACTTCCAGCAGCATCGATTCCATGCCGAGGCCGCGCGCGCAGGCCGCGGACTGGTTCAGCAGCAAGCGCCCGAGGCCCTTCCCTTGCCAGCGCGCCGCCACCGCCACGTTCAGCAGGTGTGCCTCGTCGACGACGGCCATCACGAGGAAGTAGCCGATCAGCTCGCGCAACGGATCGCGCAGCACCCAGCCGTGATAGCCGTTCTTCAGCGAATCGGAGAAATTGGTACGCGTCCACGGATGCGGGTACACGTCATGCTCGACGGCCACCACTTCGTCCAGGTCGCCCTGCTGCATCGGCTCGTAGACCAGGCGCGCCAGGTCCCAGGTGGGCCGCTGCGTCATGCCTTGCCTCCGGACTGCTGCGCGGCCGGCGCCTCGTTCATCGCGGTCCGCTCGGCCTTCGTGTACGCCACCTTGTTGCGCAGGTAGAGCGGCTGCGCCGCGGCGGCCGGCACGCCCTGCCCGGCCGTGAATGCCGCCGCGCCCAGGCGGGCCACCTGTTCGGCATGCGGCAGCACGGCCGTATCGGCGCCGGCGGCGAACGGCCGGTCCGCGAAGGCTTCCGGGTAGGCCTTGAAGCCGTTGCCGCAGGCCAGCGGCGCGCCCAGCGGGGCCACGCCGGCCGGCGCCGACAGCGCCGCCGGCAGCACCGGTATCGGCAAGTGCGCCGGCGCCCCGGTGGCGGCATCGTCCGCATCGCTGTCAAAACGGTACTGCGCCCAGTACACCTCGTTCATGCGCGCATCGAGCACGGCCAGCACATCGGCGGCGCCATGCCGCTCGCGGCAGGCCAGCGCCATGGCGTCGAGCGTCACCACCGGCACCAGCGGCAGGCCGGCGCCGAAACCCAGCCCCTGGGCGATGCCGCAGGCGGTGCGCACGCCGGTAAACGACCCGGGCCCGGCCCCATAGGCGATCGCGTCGCAATCGGCCAGTGCAAGGCCTGCCTCGGCCAGCAATTCCTGCACCATCGGCAACAGCGAGGCCGAGTGCGTGCGCACGCCATCGGCGCTGCGCGAGCTCAGGCGGCCACCGTGCAGCAGCGCGCAGGAGGCCAGTTCAGAGGATGTTTCAAGGGCAAGGATGGTGGGGGAAGACGTAGACATAAGCCGTATTTTACCTTGCGCGACGGCCCCGGCCCAGCCATCGCGGACACGGCAGCGACGCGGGCGACGCTGTACAATGCTGCCCATGCACAGCACAACCCTACTCGCCGACAACCGCGCCGAAGTGGCCGCCGCGCTGGCGCAGGACCGCCTGGTCGTGGCGTGCCTGTGCGCCGCATGGTGCGGCACCTGTTCCAGCTACCGCACCGCCTTCGAGGAACTCGCCGCGCGCCATCCGGAAAAATATTTCCTGTGGGTCGATATCGAGGACCATGCCGACCTGGTGGGCGACCTCGACGTGGAAAACTTCCCCACGCTGCTGATCCAGCGGCATGAAACCGTGGCGTTCTTCGGCACGATGCTGCCCGACCCGAAAGTGGCCAGCCGGCTGATCGACACGATCGCCGCCACCGGCGACGAGGAGCTCGACCGCCAGGCCGGCAGCACCGCCGAACGCCGCCAGTGGCAACGGCAATGCAATTTGCGGCAGCTGATGGGCACCGCCTGAATCATCGCGGCGCGTACCCGGGCACTTTGCGTACCTGCAGCTCGGCCGCCGACAGTTCCCGCCCGTCGGCGGTGCGCAGCGCCAGCTCCCGCGCGCCCAGCGTTTCCCCGTTATCCCGCCGCACCAGCACCGAGTGCGCTTCGCCGGGCGCGAACAGGTGCAGCTCCCCCCAGCGGCGCAACGCGACGATCAGCGGAAACAGATCCTGCCCTTTCGCGGTCAGCACATATTCCTGGTAGGCCGAGCCGTCCGACGCGGGCTGGCAGGCGAGAATTCCGTCCTCCACCAGAAGGCGCAGCCGGTCGGCCAGGATATTGCGCGCCACGCCGAGGCTGCGCTGGAAATCGCCGAACCGCCGCACGCCATCGAACGCATCCCGCACGATCAGCAGCGCCCAGCGCTCGCCGACCAGGTCCACGCCCCGCGCCACCGGGCAAGGTTCGTCCCGCTTGCTCTTCCTGACTGCCATTGCCTGCCTCCCGCATAAGTAGTTGCATTTTAAAACTACAAGCAGTACGCTTCAACTAGTTTTTATTTGCAACCAGTTTGGAGAAGCCATGCATTTCTCGACCACCCGCCTCGCTCTGCTAGCGGGCTCGGCCGCACTGTGCGTCGCCAATGTGTACTACGCGCAGCCGCTGCTCGACCTGATCGCGGCCGACCTGGCGCTGGAGCACGCGGCGGCCGGCGGCATCGTCACGGCCACGCAGGTAGGCAGCGTGCTCGCCCTGCTGTTCCTGGTACCGCTGGGCGACCGGTTCGACCGGCGCCGCCTGCTGCTCGCGCAACTTGCCGCCCTGGCACTTGCGCTGGCCGGCATCTGGGCGGCCGAACGCACCGCGCCGCTGCTGGGTGCGATGCTGCTGGCAGGCCTGCTGGGCACCGCGATGACGCAGGGCTTGATCGCCAGCGTGGCGGCCAGCGCGGACGAGGGCGAGCGGGGCCGCGTCGTCGGCGCCGTGCAGGGTGGCGTGGTACTCGGCTTGCTGGGCGCCCGCGCGGCGGCCGGGGCGATCGCCGACCTGGCCGGCTGGCGCGCCGTCTATGCGATATCGGCCGTGTCGACGGTCGCGATCGCCGGCCTGCTGTGGCACGCATTGCCCGCCTTGCCGGCGCCGGCGCGGCCGCTGCCGTACCGGCAGCTGGTCGGATCGATGGCGGCGCTGCTGCGCAGCGACCGGACGTTGCGCGAGCGCGGCATCATCGCGCTGCTGATGTTCGCGGTGTTCAACATCTTCTGGAGCGCGCTCGCGCTGGAGCTGGCTGCGCCGCCCCATGCCTTGCCGCACACGGCGATCGGCGCGTTCGGCCTGGTCGGGCTGGTCGGCGCGCTGGGCGCCATGCGCGCCGGCCGCCTGGCCGATCGCGGCCATGGCGAGCGGCTCACCGGCGCGGCGCTCGTGCTGCTGTGCCTTGCCTGGCTGCCGCTGGCCTTTACCCCGGCGTCGCTGCTGGCACTTGCCGCGGGCATCGTTGCACTCGACCTGGCGGTACAGGCGCTGCACGTGACCAACCAGAGCCTGATCCTGCGCGGCGGCGCGGCGCCCGGCCGGATGGTCGGCTGCTACATGCTGTTCTATGCCGCCGGCAGCGGTGCCGGCGCACTGGCTGCCACGGCCGCCCATGCCGCCGGCGGCTGGCCGCTGGTGTGCCTGCTCGGCGCCGGCGTCAGCATCGCGGCGCTGCTGTACTGGCACGTCTGCGCACGCCAGCCTGCCACGTGCCGCGCAGCCGGCTGAGGCGCCCCGCCACCTCCCTCAGGTCAGCCGCAGCGGCAGGCTGCGCAGCCGCTGGCCGGTCAGCCTGAACACGGCATTGGCCACTGCGGGCGCCACCGGCGGCACGCCGGGCTCGCCCACGCCTTCCGGCGGCGCGCCGGACAGCACGATCACCGTGTCCACGTGCGGCACCTGGCCCATCCGCAGCACCGGATAATCGCCGAAATTCGACTGCTGCACGGCGCCGCCTTCGACCGTGATCGCGCCCTCCAGCGCTGCCGACAGGCCGAACGCCACCGCCGACTCCATCTGCTGGGCGATATGGCCCGGGTTGACGGCCAGCCCGCAATCGATCGCGCACACCACACGGTGCACGCGGATCGCACCGTCCCGCACCGAGACCTCGGCAACCTGCGCCACGATCGTGCCGAAGCTCTGGTGCAGCGCCACGCCGTGCGCCCGGCCGGCGGGCGGCGTGCCGGCGGCGCGCACCGCCGCATCGAGCACCGCAGTATGACGCGGATGCCCGAGCAGCAAGGCACGGCGGAACGCCACCGGGTCCTTGCCGGCAGCGTGCGCCACCTCGTCGATGAAGCTCTCCTTGAAGAACGCGTTGAAGGAATGTCCCACCGAGCGCCAGTTGCCCAGCGGGACCGCGCTGTCCACGGCGACGTGGGCGATGCGCTGGTGCGGGATCGCGTACTGCATGTCGTAGGCGCCTTCGACGGTGGTCTTGTCCGGCCCCGCTCCCGGCAAACCGAGATTGCGCCGCGTGTACTGGCCCGTCAGCGCACCGCCCGCGCCGATGAAATCCCAGCTCTTGATCGTGCCCGAGGCGTCGAGCGTCGCGGCCAGGCGCGCCAGCGCCGCCGGCCGGTAGACGTCGTGGCGGATATCCTGCTCGCGCGTCCAGATCATCTGCACCGGCAGGCCCCGGCATTCGCGGGCAATGGCGACCGCCTGCGCCACCATGTCGCCCTCGAGCCGGCGGCCGAAGCCGCCGCCCAGCAGGTGTTCGTGCAGCTCGACCTGCCCGCGTTCCACCCCGGCGACGGCCGCGGCAATGTCGATCGCGATCGACGGCGCCTGCGTCGACAGCCACAGCCGCACCTTGCCCCCGGCCACCTGCGCCGTGCAGTTGACGGGTTCCATCGCCGCGTGCGCCAGGAACGGCACGCTGTATTCGGCGCCGATCACGCGGCCCTGGGCCTGCGCCTCCGCCACATCGCCCCGGCTGAAATACACATGGGGCTCCGCGCCATCGGGCGCGGCATGCAGTTCGCCGCGCAATTCGTCAACGATCCGCTCGCTCGACAGCATCGCGTGCGGCCCGGCATCCCAGCGGATCGCCAGCGCCTCGGCGGCCGTCTTCGCCTGCCAGAACGTTCGCGCGACAACTGCCACGCCGGCCGGGGCGCCCGCCGGCCCGCCCAGCCCCCGGTTGAACGCGTTGCTGATGTCGATCACGCTCAGCACGCCCGGCAGGCGCAGCACGTCGGCCGGATTGATGCCGGCAATCGTGGCGCCAAGCGCCGGCGCCATCCGCAATGCGGCGTACACCATGCCCTCCGGCCGCGCATCGATGCCGAAGCGGGCAGTGCCGTCGACCTTGGCGCGTGCCTCGCGCCGCGGCACCGGGCGCCCGATCAGCCGGAACGCGTGCGTTTCCTTCAGCGTCACGTCGCCCGGGTGTTCGCTCGCCGCGGCCGCGGCGAAACTGCCATACGTGGCGCGGCGCCCGCTGGCATCGTGGAACAGTTCGCCGTCGGCGGTGCGGATGCCGTCCGGCGCCACGCCCCAGGCCCGCGCGGCCGCCGCGACCAGCATGCCGCGCGCGGCGGCGCCCGCCTCGCGCATCGGCAGCCATGCATCCTTGACCGAGGTCGAGCCGCCCGTGAGGCTGATGCCCAGTTCGCGCGCCACCTTGGCCAGCGTCCAGCGCGCGAATGCCTGCGTGTTGCCGGTATCGTCGGGATGGAATGGCAGCGCATCGCGAATGGCCGCGATATTGGCGTAGATCTTGTCCGGCGGCGCGGTGGCGATGCGCACCCGGGCCAGCGGCATGTCCAGCTCTTCCGCCACCAGCATCGGCAGCGCGGTATGCACGCCCTGGCCCATCTCGGCACGCGGCACGATGACGGTCGCGGTGTTGTCCGCCGCCAGCGCGACCCAGCCGTTCAGCGCCACCGCGCCGCCGTCGAACACCAGCGGCTGCGCCGCGTGCAGCCGCTGGCGCGGCGGCAGCGCGCCCCAGCCGACGACGAGCGTGCCGGCCGCCGCGGCACCGGCCAGCAGGAAGCGGCGGCGCGTCATGCGACCCGCCCCGCCTACGGCCGCCAGCGGCGCAGCAGGTCGTCCGGCATCACGGGGCGGCTGTAGAAATAGCCCTGCGCCTGGTTGCAGCCGTGGCGCAGCAGGAAGGCGGCCTGCTCGTCCGTCTCCACGCCTTCGGCGATCACCGCCAGGTTCATGCTCTTGCCGAGCTGGATGATGGCGATCGCAATGGCCGCGTCGTTGGCATCCGCGTGGATATCCTTGATGAACGAGCGGTCGATCTTCAGCGTCTGCACCGGCATCTGCTTCAGGTAGGCCAGCGACGAGTAGCCGGTGCCGAAATCGTCGATCGCCAGGCTGACCCCCAGTTCATGCAGGCCATTGATGTACTGCAGCGCGGCCCCCGTGTTCATGATCAGCGATTCCGTCACTTCCAGCTGCAGCCGGTGCGGCTCCAGCCCCGTTTCGCGCAGGATGCTGCCGACGGTGTGCACGATCGTGCCCCGCTCGAACTGGCGCACCGACAGGTTGACGGCGATCTTCGGCACCACCAGGCCGGCTTCCTGCCAGCGCACCATCTGCCGGCACGCCTGGGCCAGCACCCACTCGCCCAGCTGGCTGATGTAGCCCGAGTCCTCGGCCAGCGGGATGAAGCGGGCCGGCGAGACCAGGCCCAGTTCCGGGTGGTTCCAGCGCACCAGCGCTTCCACGCCGATCAGCCGGCCGGTGTCGATTTCCACCTGCGGCTGGTAGTTCAGGAACATCTCGCCCTTCTCGAGCGAGCGGCGCAGCCAGGTTTCCAGCCGCAGGCGCTCCACGCCTTCACCCGTCATCGACAGCGCATAGAACTGATAGCCGTTGCGGCCGCGCGCCTTGGCCTGGTACATCGCCACGTCGGCGTTCCGGATCAGCATGTTCAGGTCGGCGCCGTCGTGCGGATACAGGCTGACGCCGATACTGCACGTCACGAACAGCTCGTGACCGGCCACGATGAAGGGCTGGTCGAACATCGCCACCAGCTTTTCGCATACCAGGTTGGCGGAATATTCGCCGCCGATTCCTTCCAGCAGCACCACGAATTCGTCGCCGCCCAGCCGTGCCAGCGTGTCGCCTTCGCGCAGCCTGACCGACAGCGCCTCCGCCACCTGTTTCAGCAGCTCGTCGCCGATATGGTGGCCCAGCGTGTCGTTGACGTTCTTGAACCGGTCCAGGTCGATGAACAGCAGCGCCAGCTGCTCCTGCGAGCGTTGCGCGCGGTCGAGCGCGTGCTGCAGCCGGTCGTTGAACAGCAGCCGGTTCGGCAATCCGGTCAGCGAATCGTGGTGCGCCAGGTGGTCGAGCTTCTTCTCGTTTTCCTTGACCAGGGTAATGTCGCTGAACACGCCGGCGTAATGAGTGGTGACGCCCTGCGAATCGCGCACCGCCGTGAGCGTCAGCGCCTGCAGGAACTGTTCGCCGCTCTTGCGCAGCGCCCACAGCTCGCCCTGCCAGCCGCCGGTGTCGACCAGCTCCGCCCACAGTTGCTGGTGGAACGCCGCGTCGTGGCGCTCCGAACGGGTCAGGCCCATGTCGCGGCCCAGCGCCTCGGCTTCGGAGAAGCCGGTGATCTGCGTGAATGCCGGATTGACGGCCACGATGCGGCCATCGCGGTCGACCACCAGCACGCCGTCGGCAATATGTTCGAGCACGGTGGCCGACAGACGCAGCTTGTCTTCGGCCTCCTTGCGCGGCGTGATGTCGGCGTAGACCCAGATGCTGCCGTCGTTCGGACGGTTCTGGTCGATCGCGCAGCCGCTGACCATGCACCAGAACAGCGAGCCGTCGCGCCGGCGGTAACTGCGCTCCTCACTGAAGTACTCGCCCTGGCCCAGCGCGGGATACTGGCGCACGCCGGCCACCTCGAAATCAAACGACGTCGGGAATACGATGGAAGTCGACTTGCCGACCATCTCGCCCCCTTCGTAACCGAACAGTTCCTCGCAGCGGCGGTTGACCGACATGATGGTACGGTGGCGCACGAACATCACGCCGAACATCACGTTGTCGAGGATCGCGCCCTGCTCGGCCAGCAGCGCTTCGATGCGCATCTCGTTGTCCTTGCGTTCGCTGATATCGGACAGGATGCCGTCGACCCATGGTTCGCCGCCGCCCGGCGGCACCTGCGGCTGGCCGGTCTCCAGCACCCAGCGCTCGGTGCCGCTGGCATCGACGATGCGGTACTCGGTTTCATATGCGCGCCCCTCCTCGACCGCGCGCTTGACGGCGCGGCGTTGCGCACGGCGGTCTTCGGGCGTGATCAGGTTGACCCAGGAGTGCGTGGTACCACGCATCAGCTGGGCGGCGGTATAGCCGGAGATGGCCTCGATGGCATCGCTGACGAATTCGATCGGCCCGTCCGGCCGGTAGCGGAACACGGCGCCGGGCACCTGCGTGACGATCGTGCGGAAGCGTTCCTCGCGCTGGCGCACGTCCTCGAACAGCCGGCGCAGCGCCTCGCGGGTCTGCTCGAGGCGCGCGCCAAGGCGGCCCAGTTCGTCGTTGCCGCGGATCTCCAGCGGCGTGTCGAAGTCGCCCTGCGCCAGCCGGTCGGAAACGCGCATCAGGCGGCGCAGCGGCACGATCACGCGCCTGTTCAGGAGCAGGATGATCAGCAGCAGCGACACGGTCAGCTGCGCGGCCAGCACGAAGATGTAGGAGCGGCGCTTGTCGTTCAGTTCCTGGCGGCTGCGCGCGTCGTCCATCTCCACCATGACCTGGCCGATCCGCTCGCCCCGCACCGTCACGTCGCGCTCGGCGCGGACCACGTTGCCCAGCGGCCGCGCCGGCGCCTTTTCGTGGATGAACTGGGCCTCGGCCTGGCCGGTGACCTGCACCTGCACCACCGAGCGGTCGCGCATGACCGACTGCACCAGCGACTGCGCCGATTCGGCGTTCATGTTCCACAGCGATTCCTGCAAGCCGAGCGCCAGGATGTCGGCATTGCGCTGCAGTGCCTCGTTCAGTGCCGTGCGGGTGGATTGCTGTTCGCGCACCCCCACCATCAGGTAGCTGCCGACGATGGCTGGCACGATCAGCCCGCCGAGGACGACGAGCAGCAGGGAAGCATAGATCGACTGGCCATACAGCGCGCCCAGCCGGGCACGCAGGCCGCTGGTTGGCGGCGTGGTCATGCAGGTAAGGCCGGCTTGGATTTCAGGAGCATCTTGCATGGCACAAAATTATCGTGGTGCAATTATGCTGCAAAGCGATACGCAAGTCACGAATGCCTTTATGTAACGAAGCATACCGACAACGCCAGGCATCGCCATGGCGCCGAACTTGCTATGATGCCCACTCTTTGACAGGAGCCGCCATGAACTTTTCGATGTATTCCGCCTCGGTACCCGTATTCCAACAAATCCTGAACAGCCTGCTCGAGATCCTCGACAAGGCCGACCGGCACGTCGAGGCCGCGCGGATCGATCCGAACGCCCTGCTGCAATACCGCCTGTTCCCGGACATGCTGCCGTTCACGCGCCAGATCCAGATCGCTGCCGATTTCGCCAAGGGCGCCGGGGCCCGGCTGGCCGGGCAGGATGTGCCGTCCTACGAAGACTCGGAAAAGAGCTTCGCCGAGCTGAAACTGCGCATCAAGAAAACGCTGGCCTTCCTGGACAGCCTGCCGCGCCAGGAAATCGAACACAGCGCCGACCGCCCGATCACCACCGGCAGCGGCGAGAAGACGCGGCACTTCACCGGCCAGGCCTACCTGCTGCACTACGCCCTGCCGCACTTCTTCTTCCACGCCACCACCGCCTACGACATCCTGCGGCACAACGGCGTCGAGATCGGCAAGAAGGATTTCATCGGCACGATCCCGCAATAAAAACCGGGGACGTACCCCTGTTTCGGGGAAATCTTTCCCGACAACAGGGGTACGTCCCCAGTTTTCAGCCGCTCCGGCGCGGGTAGCCCTGCGCCAGGATGCGCTGCCAGACTTTTTCCTTTTCCTCGGCCGACATCGAGACCCAGTGCGCCACTTCGATATAGGTGCGGCCGCAGCCGCGGCAGACATCGTCGAACGTGGTCGAGCAGACGGCGACGCAGGGCGTGTCCGGACGCTCGGGAAGTTTCTCGTCCGTCATTGCGGCTTGCGCGGGAACAGCTTGTCCCAGCCCTCGTGCCCCAGGTTTTCCATCGTCTCGATGTTTTTCTCGAAGATGGCTTCCGCTTCGGGGAAGGCCTCGACGGCCCGCTCGACACTGTCCTCGCGCAGCAGGTGCAGCGTGGGGTATGGCGAACGGTTGGTATAGTTGCCGATGTCGTTCCGGTCGGTGTCGGCGAACTGATAGTCCGGGTGGAAGCTTGCCACCTGCAGTTCGCCGGTCAGGCCCATGTCCTCGAGCGCCGCATCGGCCACGTCGAGGAACTCGTTGTAATCCTCGAAGTCATTCAATACATGGGGATGGATGATGAGCGTGGTGTCGACTTCCTCGGCGGGCGTGTCGGACAAGGCCTGCAATTCGTCCATCAGGGTTTCCAGCAATGCCTCGGGCGTGGCGGCATCGGAGACGACGTAGCGAATCTGCTTCCTGACGTGGACAGCCTTGGCGAACGGGCACAGGTTCAGGCCGATCACGGCCTTTTCCAGCCATTCCTCGGTCGCGGCGATGGCGCCCGCGTGATCCACCGCACCACTGCTGATACTATTACTCATGATTAACTTCCTGATCTGGACATGCTGGTCCGCCATTGTACGCATCGGATGACGTTTACGCCATTTCCTGTCATTCTGCTTCGATCCACGCGGATCTTGCAGTGATTTTTGCAGATGCCCTAGCTCAAGTTTTTTGTAACCGAGCCGACATATTGCTTGACGGCGCATAGACAACCTCCTTAAACTCGGCCTTTAAATTGGTAGTCCGTCCCGCCCCTGGGCTTGCCCCGGTTAACCTGACGACAACACAATGGAACGCTATGCGAATTAAGTACATTTCCCTGCTGGCGGCGATTTTCGCCGCGGCACCGGCAGTCAGCCAGGCAGTCGAGACTGCCGACACGCTCCCGCTGATGCCCTTGTCCGCCGCCGCCAAGGCTCCTGCACCGAACCTCGCCCTCCTTCCCCAGACTGTCAAAGCCCCTTCCGAAGATCCGTTCCGCGAAACGGATGTCTGGAACCGCATCCGCACCGGCTTTTCGATTCCCGACCTGAACAATTCCCTGGTGGCGAAGCATGCCAACTGGTACGCCGAGCGTCCGGATCACATGGCCCGCACGTCCGCGCGCGCTTCGCTGTACCTGTTCCACGTGGTCACGGAACTGGAGAAGCGCAACATGCCGACCGAACTGGCACTGCTGCCGTTCATCGAATCGGCATTCAACCCGGTGGCCGTGTCGAGCGCCAATGCCGGCGGCATGTGGCAGTTCATGCCCGGCACCGGCCGCGACTTCAACCTGAAGCAGAATGCCTTCAAGGATGACCGCCGCTCCGTGCTGGCATCCACCGACGCCGCGCTGACCTACCTGCAAAAGCTGTACGACATGTTCGGCGACTGGCAGCTGGCGCTGGCCGCGTACAACTGGGGCGAAGGTTCGGTGCAGAAGGCGATCGCGAAGAACCGCGCCGCTGGCAAGCCGACCGATTTCGACAGCCTGGCGCACCTGATGCCGGCCGAAACGCGCAATTACGTCCCCAAGCTGCAAGCCGTGAAGAACATCGTGGCCAACCCGGCCCGCTTCGGCCTGTCGCTGCCGCTGATCCGCAACGAGCCGTATTTCACCGCCGTCGACAAGACCAGCGACATCGACCTGGCGATCGCCGCCCAGCTGGCCGAGCTGTCGGTGGACGAGTTCAAGGCACTGAACCCGCAATTCAAGCGCCCGGTGATCACGGGCGGCGAACAGACGCAGATCCTGCTGCCGAAGGAAAACGCCGAGAAATTCCACCTGAACCTGGCGCAGTGGGGCCAGGCCCTGTCGACCTGGACCACGCACCGCGTCAGCAGCGCGCGCGAAAGCATCGCCTCGCTGGCCTCGAAGTTCCGCACCACGCCGGACGTGATCCGCAAGGCCAACAACCTGCCGTCGCGCGGCGTGCTGACGGCCGGCTCGACGATCCTGGTGCCGAAGATCTCCACCAGTGCCCATTTCGATATTCCTGTCGAGATCGCCGATAACGCCACCGTCAACGTGGCCGACGAACCGGTTGCCAAGCGCAGCAACTACCGCAAGGCGAAGGCATCCAGCGGCAAGAAGAAGTCGCCGATCAAGCTGGTCAAGGCGCGCGTATCGCGTGAAAAGGCCGGCAAGAAGCGCAGGAACTAATCCGACGGAACGGTCGGCTGCGCTGAACCCACCTGTCGTACATCGAGGCTGCGCGGCCAATCGCCCCGCGGCCTTTCTCGTTTACGGCATGGGCCATGCCATGGCCGGGCGGCCGCCCGGTAGCATTTCGCCAAGCTTGCAGCCGCCGTCCCCAAGCCATACAATCTCGATCCTGCGGTAATGCGTACCCGTCATCGATTGGTCCGTCACCAACTAGAACAACAACCCATGCTTGCGCCGAATGCGCGCAACAGGCAATTGGAGTAATCATGGCTTTCTTGCAAGGCAAAAAAATCCTTATCACCGGCTTGCTGTCCAACCGCTCGATCGCCTACGGCATCGCGCAGGCCTGCCACCGCGAAGGCGCCGAGCTGGCCTTCACCTACGTGGGCGAACGCTTCAAGGACCGCATCACCGACTTCGCAGCCGAGTTCGGCAGCAAGCTGGTGTTCGATTGCGACGTGGCCAGCGATGAGCAGATCGAAGCGCTGTTCCGCGACCTGGGCCAGAGCTGGGACAGCCTCGACGGCTTCGTGCACGCGATCGGTTTCGCGCCGCGCGAGGCGATCGCCGGCGAGTTCCTGGATGGCTTGTCGCGCGAGAACTTCCGGATTGCCCATGACATCTCCGCGTACAGCTTCCCGGCCATGGTGAAGGCCGCGCTGCCGATGCTGAAGGAAGGCTCGTCGGTGCTGACGCTGTCCTACCTGGGCGCGATGCGCGCGATCCCTTACTACAACACGATGGGCCTGGCCAAGGCGTCGCTGGAAGCTTCCGTGCGCTACCTGGCGGAAAACCTGGGCCAGCACGGCATCCGTTCGAACGGCATCTCCGCCGGCCCGATCAAGACGCTGGCCGCCTCCGGCATCAAGGATTTCTCGAAACTGCTGGGCTTTGCCGCCAACCATGCCCCGCTGCGCCGCAATGTGACGATCGAGGAAGTGGGCAATACGGCGGCGTTCCTGCTGTCGCCCCTGTCGTCCGGCATCACCGGCGACATCATCTACGTGGACGGCGGCTTCTCCCACGTGATGGGCCTGAACGCCACCGATTACCAGTAACGCCATCGCTTCCCTGAACGGCACCCCGCAGCGCGGGTGCCGGCATCCCGCCCGACATGCCCGCACGGTTCAGAAACCCGTGCAGGAATGAAAGAAATCGGGTATGATGTTCTTTGTGCGCTGCAACAGACGGCGTACAAAGAAGAAGAACACAAGAATTATTTAGCTCCTTAATCAGCTTCGCAAGCCTTCGCGCATCCCGGTTTCCCTGCCCGTGCCGCATGTTACATGCAGCCAGTGCATTGTCCGGATGGCGCTTATAAAAAGCCCCCCGCCTCAGCGTGTCGCTGCGTAACCCCGCAGTATGACACCGTCCCGGCGCAAAGCTTTTGTGCCGAAATTTCTATTCATGTTGTATAGAGTCATTTCGTTCGGTTGGCGTAGCTATGTTGCGTTCTGCGTTTGTGCAGGAACGCGCAATTTTACGAAAGATATACATGAGTTTTGAAGCACTAGGTCTCCACGCATCCATCCTGAAAGCCCTGACGGATTCCGGCTACACCACGCCAACCCCGGTCCAGGAACAAGCTTTGCCCGCCGCAATGGCCGGGAAGGATCTGCTGGTTTCCTCGCAAACGGGCTCCGGCAAGACCGCGGCCTTCATGCTGCCGTCGCTGCACCGCCTGGCCGAAATGGCCCCTGCGGAATCGACCGGCCGCACCCCGAACCAGGAGAAGCAGGCTGCGCAGGCGCGCGGCGAGCGTCCCCGTTTCAAGGCAGCCCAGCCGAAGATGCTGGTGCTGACCCCGACCCGCGAACTGGCTTTGCAGGTCACCACCAATACCGACAAATATGCCGTCAACCTGCGCCGCCTGAAAGCCGTGGCGATCCTGGGCGGCATGCCTTACCCGAAACAGATGCAACTGCTGTCGCGCAATCCTGAAATCATCGTGGCAACGCCGGGCCGCCTGATCGACCACATGGAATCGGGCAAGATCGACTTCTCCCAGCTGGAAATCCTGGTACTGGACGAAGCCGACCGCATGCTGGACATGGGCTTCATCGACGACATCGAAAAGATCGTCGCCGCCACCCCGGCCACGCGCCAGACGATGCTGTTCTCGGCCACGCTGGAAGGCACGGTCGGCAACATGGCCCGCCGCATCACCAAGGATCCGCTGACGATCGAGATCAAGCAGGCCGCCAACCGCCACGAGAACATCACGCAGCGCGTGCACTTCGTCGACGACCTGTCGCACAAGAACCGCCTGCTGGACCACCTGCTGCGCGACGAAACGCTGGACCAGGCCGTGGTGTTCACGGCCACCAAGCGCGATGCCGACACGATCGCCGACCGCCTGAACATCGCCGGTTTCTCGGCCGCCGCACTGCATGGCGACATGCACCAGGGTGCCCGTAACCGCACGCTGGACAGCATGCGCCGCGGTACCGTGAAGGTGCTGGTTGCCACCGACGTCGCCGCGCGCGGCATCGACGTGCCGACGATCACTCACGTGTTCAACTACGACCTGCCGAAGTTCGCCGAAGACTACGTGCACCGTATCGGCCGTACCGGCCGCGCCGGCCGCAACGGCCTGGCGATCTCCCTGGTGAACCACTCGGAAAACATGAACGTGCGCCGTATCGAACGCTTCACGAAGCAGTCGATCCCGGTCAACGTGGTGGAAGGTTTCGAACCGAAGAAGGCCGCGGCACCGCGTTCCGCCGCACGTCCGGGCTGGAAGCCGGGCGAAGGCCGTGGCGGCAAGCCGGGCCAGCGCAGCTTCTCGAAGCCTGCCTACCCGCGCGAAGGCGGCGCACCGCGTGAAGGCGGTTTCGCCCGCGACAGCAGCCACTACCGCAGCGAAGGCACGCCCTTCCGCGCCGACGGTGCACCGCGTCCTGAAGGCGGCTTCCGCCGCGAAGGCGCGCCGGCACGCAAGGAAGGCGGCGGCTTCCGCCGCGACAGCGCACCGCGTTCCGACGCACCGCGCCGTCCGTGGGGCGAGCGCTGATCGCCAGCGCGAAGCACTAGGATAAAAACCGCCGGGTTCGCCCGGCGGTTTTTTTTTGCGCTGTCCGACTGCTCAGCAGCGCACATGTACGCTGCCGTACAGAACGTGGCTCTGCCGCGCGGCACACTGGGGACATGAAAAAGCTCGCCATCACCCTGCTCCTCGCCGCGCCGCTGGCGCATGCCCAGAACACGGCGCCGACCCAGCCGGCCCAGCCCGCGCAATCCACGCAACCCGCCCAGCCATCGGCCCAGTTGCCCATCACGCCGGACCAGGTCCCACCCGACCTGCGCGCACAGATCCTGCTGGACCGCGCCCACTTCTCGCCCGGCGAGATTGACGGCAAGGTCGGCAGCAATATGCGCCAGGCGATCGCCGGCTTCCAGAAGGCACGCGGCCTGCAGGTCACGGGCGCGATGGACCAGGCAACCTGGAACGCGCTGGAAGACGGCAAGCCCCTCCTTGGCACCTATGCCATCACCGATGCCGACGTCCAGGGACCCTACGGCCCGGTACCGGAATCGATGGCGGACAAGGCAAAGCTGGCATCGCTGCACTATGAAACGATCGAGGAAGCACTGGGCGAACGCTTCCATGCCAGCCCCGACCTGCTCAAGCAGATGAACCCCGGCAAGAATTTCATGCAGCCGGGCGAAAAGATCCTCGTACCCAATACCGGCGCGGCCGGCCCGTTGCCGGCGGCGGCAAGGCTGGTCGTCGACGACTCGGACCGCACCCTGTCATTGCTGGACGACAGCGGCAAGGTCATCGCCCAGTTCCCCGCCAGTACCGGCAGCGAACACGATCCGCTGCCTGTCGGCACCTGGAAGATCAATGGCGTCGGCCGCAATCCCGACTACCGCTACAACCCGAAACTGTTCTGGGATGCCAAGCCCGGCGAAGGCAAGGCGCTGATCAAGCCGGGCCCGAACAATCCGGTGGGCGTGGTGTGGATCGACCTGTCGAAGGATCATTACGGCATCCACGGCACGCCGGTGCCCTCCAAGATCGGCAAGACGGAATCGCACGGCTGCATCCGCCTGACGAACTGGGACGCCGCCAAGGTGGCGAACGTGGTTTCGGCGGGCTTCGAAGTGATCCTGCAGGATTAACAAAAGACAAATACAACGGAGGCGAACCATGAAATGGCTGCTGACCTTGCTGCTGGGCGCCGTGCTCGGCGTGGTGGGAACGGTGTTGTGGCTGGGCCGTGACGTGCCGCCGACAGTCCCCGCGGGCCCGGCAGTGACGCCGGCGCCCACCCCGGCCGTACAGCCCGCCGCGGCACCAGCGCCGGTGTCAGCGCCGGCGGCAGCCGCCGGGGCACCGGGCAATCCCCCCGCCGGCGTGCCTTTGGCGGCCAAGGACCTGCCCGGTGTGCAGCCACCTGCCCCGGTCGATCCGGCAACCACCAGTTTCGACATCGACGTCAAGCCATCGACCGGCCCCTTGCTGCTGCCCGTCGCCGGCGTCGGCGCGCGCGAACTGACTGACACGTTCAACCAGCCGCGCGGCACGGAGCGGCAGCACCAGGCGCTGGACATCCTCGCACCGAAAGGCACGCCGGTTCTCGCGGTGGCGGATGGCAGGATCGTGAAGCTGTTCACCAGCAAGCCGGGCGGCCTGACGGTCTACCAGTTCGATCCCTCGGAAAAGTACGCGTATTACTATGCCCACCTGGACAGCTATGCACCGGAACTCAAGGAAGGCAGCACGATCCGCCGCGGCCAGATGATCGGCTACGTGGGCGTGACAGGCAACTCCGACCCGAACGCTCCGCATCTGCACTTCGCGATCTTCGAACTGGGCGCGGACAAGAAATGGTGGGAAGGCACGCCGGTGAACCCGTATCCGTATTTCACGGCCGCCAGGTAGCCTGAATCCCGTGCCGGCACTGCTACCAGTGCCGCACGCGCCCCGTGTCCATGTGCACGAACTGCGAACTGTGGTAATAGCCGACGCCGCCGGATTTCAGCGCCAGCGCCGCCTTGTGCACCTGCCGCAAGTCCTTGCCCGGAATGCGCAAGTCGATTGCCTTGCCTTCCAGGTGCATGCTGTGCCTGGCCACGCCACCGCTGGCGGCAGCCAGCTTGCGGTTGGTCTCCGGCGAGCGGTAACCGGAGATGATGTGCACCACGTTGTTGCTGCCGAACTGGGCGGAGACCTTCTCGACCAGCAGCAGCAGCGCCGGATCGATCGTCGCAATCGTGTTGCTGCGGTGATCGCGCAGCAGCTTGTTGATGTCCTGCAGCGCATCGGGAATGAACTGCCCTTCGGCCCAGAACACGCTCTTGAGCGATTCGCCCGTGTGCGTGTTGTGGAAGCGCAGGATGCGTTCATGCGGAGCCGCTACCGCGGCACGGGCCAGCGCGGGCATGCTCAATGCGGACGCGACGGCTACCGATTTCTGGAGAAATGATCTGCGATTATTCATCCCTGAATCATACTCCTGTTCCCTGATCGCTGTTTCTATGGCGCGGCGCAACTCTTTGCCATATACTTGCGTACTCAAGTATATTTCAAGGATCTATCATGGATAACCACTCCAATAATGACCGTGGCGCTGTCGCCCTCGACTTTTGCCTGCGTCTCGCGCGCGTGCACGCCACCGTGGTGCGCCGCCTCGATGCCGTGCTGGGAGGGCACCACGGCCTTTCCTTCGGCGACTTCATGCTGCTGCATCACCTGTCGAAAGCGCCGGGCGGGCGCCTGCGCCGCGTCGACCTGGCCGAGCGGCAGGGCCTGACGGCATCGGGGGTCACCCGCACCCTGCTGCCGATGGAGAAAACCGGCCTGGTGGCACGCATGGCGGACGAGCGCGATGCCCGCGTCGGCTTCGCGGCGATCACGCCGGCCGGCCATCACCTGCTCGACAATGCCCTGCTGACCGCGCGTGAAACCTGCGCCGAACTCCTCAGGCACGCCCCGCAGGACCAGCTGGACGCGCTGACGGCCGTGCTCGGCAACATCCTGGGGCCGGGCGCCTGAGCGCGCGCGGTCGTGGCGCCGCTACAATGCCGGCTTCGAGGCATGCACGCAATGTGATTGGATACGCACGATGGAAACCAAATGGCTGGAAGACTTCATCTCGCTGGTCGAGACCAATAACTTCAGCCGTTCGGCGCAGCTGCGGCACGTGACGCAGCCGGCGTTCTCGCGCCGCATCCAGTCGCTGGAAAACTGGCTCGGCACCGACCTGATCGACCGCACCACGTTCCCCACCCGGCTCACGCCGGCCGGCCACGTGTTCTACGAGCAGGCGCTGGAGATGCTGGGCCAGATCAACGGCGTGCGCGAACTGCTGCGGCACAAGCGCGTGGCCGCGCAGACCACGATCGACCTCGCCGTGCCGCACACGCTGTCGCTGACGTTCGTGCCGAAGTGGATCACGAAACTGGAAGAAGACTTCGGCCCCGAACTTGGCCCGCTGCACAGCCGCCTGATGGCATTGAATGTCCACGACGCCGTGCTGCAGCTGGTGGAAGGCGGCTGCGACCTGCTGCTGTGCTACCACCATCCGCGCCAGCCGGTGCAGCTCGATCCCAGCCGCTACGACATGCTGGTGATGGGCCGCGAAGCGCTGCGTGCCTATGCGCGCAGCGACAAGGCGAGACAGCCGATGTTCACCCTGCCCGGCCGCAAGGCGGCACCGCTGCCCTTCCTGTCGTACACGACGAATGCCTACCTGGGACGGATGGTCGACCTGATCCTGGCCGACGCCAAGCCCGCGCTGCACCTCGACAAGCGCTACGAAACCGACATGGCCGAAGGCCTCAAGATGATGGCGCTGGAAGGGCGCGGCATTGCCTTCCTTCCCGAATCGGCCGTCACCCGCGAAGTGAAGCAGAAGCTGCTGGCGCCGGCCGATGCGGGCGGCAGCTGGGAAATCGAGATGGATATCCGGCTGTACCGCGAGCGCCCTTCGCCGGCGCGGCCGGGCAAGCCGCTGGTTGCCGAGCTGTGGGACTTCCTCGAGGAGCAGATGCAGCCGCCTGCCGCGAAGCGGCGCGTGCGCGCGTCGGAGCGCTAGCGGCCGGCGCGCAGCCGATCGAACGGCGCCATGTGCAGAAAACCGCGTTATGCATTTTTTGCATAGCCGGATGCGCAAGCGGCATTGGCAGGGAAAGAGGCGGCCATCCTATGATTCGCCTCGCTGGCGGTAACGAGCCGCCGACCCAACATCAGGAGTCATCACCATGATCAGCCATGCCTTGCCTTCCTACCTCAATGCCGACGATCTCGGACCATGGGGCCAGTACCTGCAGCAGATCGACCGCGTCACGCCCCACCTGGGTGCGCTGTCGCGCTGGGTCGAAACGCTGAAGCGTCCGAAGCGCATCCTCACCGTCGACGTGCCGATCGAGCGCGACGATGGCTCCATCGCCCACTTCGAGGGCTACCGCGTGCAGCACAACATGTCGCGCGGTCCGGGCAAGGGCGGCGTGCGCTTCCACCAGGACGTGACCCTCTCCGAAGTGATGGCCCTTTCCGCATGGATGACGGTGAAGAACGCCGCCGTCAACGTGCCTTACGGCGGTGCCAAGGGCGGTATCCGCGTCGATCCGAAGACGCTGTCGAAGGGCGAACTGCAGCGCCTGACGCGCCGCTACACCAGCGAGATCAGCCTCATCATCGGCCCGACCAAGGACATCCCGGCGCCGGACGTGAACACCAACGAGCAGGTGATGGCGTGGATGATGGATTCCTACGCGATGATCGAAGGTAACCTGTCGACCGGCGTGGTGACCGGCAAGCCGATCTCGCTGGGCGGTTCGCTGGGCCGGCGCGAAGCCACCGGCCGCGGCGTGTTCGTGGTCGGCCGCGAGGCGGCACGCCAGCGCGGCGTGGCGATCGCCGGTGCGCGCATTGCCGTACAGGGCTTCGGCAACGTGGGCGGCGTGGCCGCCACGATGTTTGCCGAGGCCGGCGCGAAGATCGTCGCCGTGCAGGACCATACCGGCACGATCGTCAACGAAGGCGGCCTCGACACCGCGCAACTGCATCGATACGTGGCCGAGACCGGCGGCGTGAACGGCTTCCCCGGCGCCGATGCGTTCCTGGACCGCGACGCGTTCTGGGACGTGGCTTCCGACATCCTGATCCCGGCCGCGCTCGAACAGCAGATCACCGCCGCGAACGCACCGCGCATCCGCACGAAGATCATCCTGGAAGGCGCCAACGGCCCGACCACCCCGGAAGCCGACGACATCCTCAACGACAAGGACATCCTCATCGTGCCGGACGTGCTGGCCAATGCCGGCGGCGTGACCGTCTCCTATTTCGAATGGGTGCAGGATTTCTCCAGCTTCTTCTGGAGCGAGGACGAGATCAATGCCCGCCTGACCCGCATCATGCAGGACGCGTTCAGCGCCGTGTGGGACGTCGCACAGGACAAGAAGGTGTCGCTGCGCACGGCCACCTTCATCCTGGCCTGCACCCGCGTGCTGCAGGCGCGCGAGGTACGCGGCCTGTATCCGTAATGGTTTGATGTAGCAAAGAGTCCCGACAATTCCGCGAGAGAAACGGGGGAGACAGCAGAAGGCGCTGCCGCGAGGCAGCGCCTTTTTCTTTGCGCGCCGGTAGCGGCCGCCGGGCAACCCCCAGTATTTGTTTGCTGCCTCACAGACAGGACGCCCCGCGGCGCGCCAGAATGGCAAGTGTTCAAGACCAACAACAAGGAACAGCCATGCGCCCACCGATCGAATACGACCCGCGCTACGAAGTGCCGGAGGATGGCGAGGCCGACACGCAGGCCGACCTGCTCGACGTGCTGCATTCCATTGCGGACACGACCTTCACCGATACCGGCCGGCCGCTGCGCAGCGTCCATGCCAAGAGCCACGGCCTGCTGCGCGCCGAGCTGCGCGTGCTGCCGGACCTGCCGTCCGTGCTGGCGCAGGGCCTGTTCGCCGCACCCGGCAGTTATCCGCTGGTAATGCGGCTGTCGACCACGCCGGGCGACGTCCTGGAAGACAGCGTTTCCACCCCGCGCGGCATGGCCCTGAAAGTGATCGGCGCACAGGGACCGCGCCTGCCCGGCAGTGAAAACGATGTCACGCAGGACTTCGTGCTCGTCAACGGCACTACCTTCCTGAACGCCGGCCCGAAGGCCTTTCTCGGCGGCCTGACGATGCTCGCCGCGACCACCGACAAGGCGCCGGCACTGAAGAAGATGCTGTCGGCCGCGCTCAGGCAGGTGGAGAAGGCTGTCGAAAAGGCCGGCGGGGAAAGCGCCCAACTCAAGGGCTTGGGCGGCCACCCGGCCACGCACCCCCTCGGCGAGACCTATTACAGCCAGGTGCCGTTCCTGTTCGGCCCGTACATGGCGAAATGGGCGCTGGTGCCGACAGCGGTGGGGCTGACCCGCCTGAAGGATGCGCCGGTCGACTATTCGGCCGGCGCGGACGTGCTGCGCCAGGTCGTCGCCGAGTACTTTGCCCAGCAGGGCGGCGAGTGGGACCTGCGCGTGCAGCTCTGCACGAATATCGAAGAGATGCCGGTCGAGGATGCGTCGGCCGAATGGCCGGAAGCACTGAGCCCGTACGTGACCGTGGCACGCATCGTGGCGCCGCCGCAGATCGGCTGGAGCGAAGCGCTCTCCGAGGCAATCGACGACGGCATGAGCTTCTCGGTCTGGCACGGCCTGGCTGCGCACCGGCCGCTGGGTTCCATCAATCGCGTGCGCAAGGCAGCCTATGAGATGTCGTCGAAACTGCGCGCCCGGCGGCGCGGCGCGCCGATCGTCGAACCCGTGTCGCTGGACGGGCTGCCCTTCGATCACACGGCGCACTGAAGAAGCCGGCGCCGCCGATGCACTGGACACCGGCTGCCTGCGCGGCAGAGGGGCGCATCTGCATCGATTCGAATTTCCATTTGCTATCATGCGCGCCTTGGCCGGCGCGCGCCGGCCTCCCCTTTTGAAGATCGGAGAAACCGGATGACCCTACGCCTGCTGGCAACCAGCGCCGCTCTCGCGGCGGTTGCCCTATCGGCCGCCCCCCTTGCGATGGCGGCGCCACGCGGCCTGACCATCGAAGACCTGGCAAGCATGGAGCGCGTCGGCAGCCCCGTGCTGTCGCCCGACGCCTCGCGCGTCGTCTACACCGTGCGCAGCACCAGCCTGGAAAAGAACCGCGGCACCACCCAGCTGTGGATGATCGACCTGCGCGCCGCGAAGCCCGTGCCGCAGCAGCTGACGTCGCACGATGCCAGCAGCTTCGACCCCGAATGGTCGGCCGGCGGCGACGCGGTCTACTTCCTGTCCAGCCGCTCCGGCTCCGCGCAGGTGTGGCGCCTGCCGGCCGGCGGCGGCGAAGCCGTCCGGGTCACCAACCTGCCGCTCGACGTCGACAGCTTCCACGTCTCGCCGAAGGGCGACCGCCTGGCGGTGACGATGGCCGTGTTCCGCGACTGCGCCGACCTGGCCTGCACGAAGAAGCGCAACGACGAGCAGGCCGCCAACAAGGCCACGGGCAAGCTGTACGACCAGATGTTCGTGCGCCACTGGGATACGTGGGCGGACGGCAAGCGCAACGTGCTGTACTCGGTGCCCCTGGGCTCCTCCCCTGCCGCCAGCGCGGTCAGCCTGTCCGGCACGCTCGACGGCGACATCACCAGCAAGCCGTTCGGCGACCGCGGCGAATACACGTTCAGCCCGGACGGCCAGCGCATCGTTTTCTCGGTGCGCGTGGCGGGCAAGGGCGAAGCCTGGTCGACCAACTTCGACCTGTATGACGTGCCGGCCGCCGGCGGCGCCGCACCGCGCAACCTGACGGCCGACAATCCCGCCTGGGATACCAAGCCGCAGTTCTCCCCGGACGGCAAGACCCTCGCCTGGCTGGCGATGAAGCGCCCCGGCTTCGAGGCCGACCGCTTCCACATGATCCTGCAGGACGTTGCCACCGGCAGGAAGCGCGTGCTGGCCGAGAGCTGGGACCGCTCGATCGCCGACTACCGCTGGCGCCCGGACGGCAAGGCGCTGCTGGCCAATGCCGACGACATCGGCAACCACCGCCTGTTCTCGCTCGACGTCGCCAGCGGCAAGGTCTCTGCGCTGACGGACAAGGGTTATGTCGCCGAATTCGATGCGAAGCGCGATACCGTCGTCATGGCGCAGAACAGCCTGCACGATGGCGCCCAGCTGTTCAAGCTGGCCGGCACGAAAGCCACCCAGCTGACGCAGGCGAACCGCGAGCGCCTGGCCGGCGTGAAGATGGGCGAGTATGAACAGTTCTCGTTCGCCGGCGCCAATGGCGCGACGGTGTACGGCTACGTGATGAAGCCGTGGAACGCTGAACCGGGCAGGAAATACCCGGTGGCCTTCCTGGTGCACGGCGGCCCGCAGGGCAGCTTCGGCAACTCGTGGAGCTACCGCTGGAATCCGCAGGTGTATGCCGGCGCCGGCTATGCGACCGTGTTCATCGACTTCCACGGCTCCACCGGCTACGGCCAGGCGTTCACGGATTCGATCAGCGGCGACTGGGGCGGCAAGCCGCTCGAAGACCTGAAGAAAGGCCTCGCCGCCGCCGGCCAGAAGTATCCATGGCTCGACACGGCGAACGCCTGCGCGCTGGGCGCTTCGTATGGCGGCTACATGATGAACTGGATCGAGGGCAACTGGAGCGACGGCTTCAAGTGCATCGTCAACCACGACGGCGTGTTCGACCAGCGCGGCATGGGTTACTCGACCGAAGAACTGTGGTTCACCGAATGGGAAAACGGCGGCACGCCGTACGCGAACCCGGAAGGCTACGAGAAGTTCAATCCGGTGCACCACGTGGCGAAGTGGAAGACGCCGATGCTGGTAATCCAGGGCGACCTGGACTTCCGCATCCCCACCGCCCAGGCGCTCGGCACCTTCACCGCGCTGCAGCGGCAAGGCATCAAGTCGAAACTGCTGGTGTTCCCGGACGAGAACCACTGGGTGCTGAAGCCGGCCAATTCGATCCAGTGGCACCACACGGTGATCGGCTGGCTCGATGAACACCTGAAGAAGTGACATCCCGGGCCGGACGGCAGCCGCCGTCCGGCCGGTTCAACCCACGCCGACAAGGACGCCGATGCTCAAGAGAATCCACCACGCCGCCATCATCTGCTCCGACTATGCGCGCTCCAGGCATTTCTACACGGGGGTGCTGGGCTTGTCCGTCGTTGCCGAGAACTACCGCGAGGCGCGGCAATCCTTCAAGCTGGACCTGCGACTGCCGGACGGCTCCCAGGTCGAACTGTTTTCCTTCCCCCAGGCGCCCGAACGCCCTTCGTACCCGGAAGCGCGCGGCTTGCGCCACCTGGCCTTCGCGGTCGACGATGTCGAGGAATGCAAGGCGCATCTGGAACGGCAGGGCGTGGCCGTCGAGCCGGTCCGCATCGATGAATACACCGGCAAGCGCTTCACGTTCTTCGCCGACCCCGATGGCCTGCCGCTGGAGCTGTACGAAGACTGAGGACTGCCCGATGCGACAGCCCTCCGCCATGTAAAAAACCCCTTCCGTGCCAGGCCCGGAAGGGGTTTTTTTTGCATGTCCGGGCCGAGGCCCGGGAAGGGATTATTTCGCTGCCTGCTGCTGCACCGGGGCCGGGGCCGGCACGTCCAGCGTGACGGCCTTCAGGCCCAGCACGGCACTGCTTTGCTGGCGGATCTGGTTCGCATACGCCGCATCGGGATTGAGCTTGCGGCCATACGAGGGCACCATTTCCTTCAGCTTGGCCTGCCATTCCGGCGTCGCCAGCCGGGTCTTGAACGAGGACTTCTCGATCACCTTCAGCATGATCGGCGCGGCGGTCGAGGCGCCGGGCGAGGCGCCCAGCAGCGCGCTCATGGTGCCGTCCGCGGAACTGACCACTTCGGTACCGAACTGCAGCAGGCCGCCCTTCTCCGGATCGTCCTTGACGATCTGCACGCGCTGGCCGGCGTTGACCAGCGTCCAGTCTTCCAGTTTCGCTTCGGGCAGGTAGTCGCGCAGCGTGGCCAGGCGGTCTTCCGGCGATTGCATCACCTGCTCGACCAGGTACTTCGTCAGCGGGATGTTGTCATAGCCGGCCTGCATCATCGGCCTGACGTTGTCGCTGCCGACGGACGCCGGCAGGTCGATCCACGAACCGTTCTTCAGGAACTTCGTCGAGAACGTGGCGAACGGGCCGAACAACAGCGCCTGCTTGCCGTCGATGATGCGCGTATCCAGGTGCGGCACCGACATCGGCGGCGAACCCACGGATGCCTTGCCGTACACCTTCGCGTAGTGCTGCTTGATCAGTTCGGGATTGTTCGTGACCAGCCACTGGCCGCCGACCGGCACGCCGCCGAAGCCCTTTGCTTCGGGAATGCCGCTCTTTTCCAGCAGCGGCAGCGAGCCGCCGCCGGCGCCGATGAAGACGAACTTCGCGCGCACCGTCTTCACCGAATCGTCGGCCAGGTTCCTGACCGTCACGTTCCAGTTGCCGTCCGTGCCGCGCTTGATGTCTTCGACCTGGTGGCGCAGCGACAGCGTCATGCCGCCCTTCTCCGTCAGGTGCTTCACCATGCTGCGGGTGAGCGTGCCGTAGTTGACGTCGGTGCCGATTTCCATCCGCGTCGCCGCCACTTTCTGGTTCTTGTCGCGGCCGTTCATGACCAGCGGAATCCACTGGCGCAGCTGCTCCTGATCTTCGGTGTAGACCATGCCCTTGAACAGGTTTTCCTTTTGCAGGGCGGCGTAGCGCTTCTTCAGGAAGGCGATGTTTTCATCGCCCCACACGAACGACATGTGCGGCACGTTGTTGATGAAGGTGCGCGGATCGCCCAGGTAGCCCTTCTGCACCTGGTAGGCCCAGAACTGCTTGGACACTTCGAACTGCTCGTTGATGTTGACGGCCTTCTTCGTATCGATGCCGCCATCCGGCGTTTCCGGCGTGTAGTTCAGTTCGGCGAAACCGGAGTGGCCGGTGCCGGCGTTGTTCATCGCGTCGGAACTCTCGGCCGACACCGAATCGAGCCGCTCGAACATCTGCATGGTCATGCCGGGCTGCAGCTCGTGGAGCATGGTGCCCAGGGTGGCGCTCATGACGCCCGCGCCGACCAGTACCACGTCGACCGGTTGATCGGCCGAGGGAGGCGGCGATTTCGTGCAGGAGGAAAGGATAAAGCAAGACAACAGGACTACAAGCGACTTACGCATGATTGGTATTACCTGAACGATGGTGGCGATGCTGCATGTGCCGACATCTGGTTGCAAAAACTCCAATGGTTCCTTGCGAAATATTTCCGGCAGTCCCGGCGGGCCGGCCAAAAAAATTCCGGAAAGAGCGTGCGGCCACGAAGAACGGGCAGCACGACGCGCAGGGCATGCGGCATCGCGGAGCGGTGACCGAGGCAGGCAGCAGACGACGGCACGCCTGTCCGTCGTGCAGGCAGGCATGCGATCGCTCTGGCGTCCATTGAAAAGACGAGGCCCCGAAAAGGGTGACGAATCTTAGGATGCGAGGGCGTTTGTTACATATTCGGAAAACTACTTAGTGCAGTTGCCACCTACTCGCCGGCGCACGTCCGGAACCCGCAGAAGATATCGTCCCGCTCGGGCATGTAGAAATTACGGAACTTCGCGGCGCCGAAGCGCGACGGCGTGGCGAACGACGCGCCGCGCAGCACCTGGTGCGTGGCGAACCATGGCTCCGAATATTCGCGGTACCGGTCCGCGGTGAAGCCGGGGTAAGGCTCGAACGGCGAGGCCGTCCATTCCCACAACTGGCCCCAGCGAAACGCCGGATGGCCATGCAGCGCGGCGTATTCCCACTCCGCTTCCGTGGGCAGCCGCCGCCCGGCCCAGGCGCAGTAAGCCTGTGCTTCGTACAGGCTCACGTGCCGCACCGGTTCGTCCGGGTTCAGCGTGGCGGGGCGGCCGAACCGCACGGTGCGCCAGCCGCCGCCGTCGCGTTCCCAGTAGCGCGGCGCGGAGCGCTCCTGCCGCATCAGCCAGCCCGCGCCGCCGGTGCTCCAGAACTGCCGGTTGTCGTAGCCGCCATCGGCGATGAAGTCCATATACTGCGCATTGGTGACGAGCCCCGCATCCAGGTGGAAGGGCGCCACGTAGAGCGGGTGCGCGATCTTTTCATTGTCGAACACGAAGCCGGCGGTATCCGCCGCGCAGCCCAGCTGCAGGGTTCCCCCGGGGAAACGAAGGCTCCCACCGGCAGCCGGCGAAGGTTCGTCGTGTGCCAGGTGCGCCGGCGCCTGCAGGCCGAGCGTCTGCAGCGTGTAAAGGAACGCTTCGCCGTGCATGTCCTCGTGGGCCAGCGCCAGGCGGTACGGGTACAGCGCCTCGTCGGTATTGGCCTCGCGCGACAGCTTGTCGAGCACGCGGTCCAGCACTTCGTGGCAGTAGGTCTTCACGCCGCCGGCGGTGGGCAGGTCCAGCGTCCAGCGGCTGCGGTGCGGCACGTTGGCCGAGTCGAACCAGTCGTCGCCCTTGGTCAGCAGCGAGGCGAAGTGCGCATCGGCCGGGTGGCTCGACAGGGCCTCGCGCAGGATGAACCACTCGGCGAACCAGGCCGTATGACCCAGCTCCCACAACGGCGGATTGACGATGCGGATCTGCGGCACGTTGCGCGGCACGTCCATGCCGGCAGCGGCGAAGCAGTCGAACAGCGCGAGCGTATAATGCCGCGCATCCTGCATGGCCTCGGCCAGTTGCTGCGTGCGCGCGGTACGAAAAGAGGCGGTAATCGAATTCATTGAAGGATTGTAACCAATGGCAGCATCCGGCAAACCATCGATCTGTATCGTGAGTCCGGGCACGGCGCGCGACAACAACGGCAACTGGCACACGGCCGACCGCTGGGCGCGCTTCCTGCGCGACGATTACGACGTCGCCGTCCAGGAAACATGGTCGGAACGGTGGCCTGCGCCGGACCTGCTGATCGCCCTGCATGCGCGCCGCTCCGCGCCCTCGCTGGCCGATTTCAGGCTGCACCACGGTGACCGGCCGGCCGTGCTCGTGCTGACGGGCACCGACGTCTACCATGACATCCACCACGATGCCCAGGCCGAATGCGCGCTGCTGCTGGCCGATGCGCTGGTGGTGCTGCAGCCGGCGGCCCTGGATGAACTGCCCGCCGGCGTGCGGCCGGCGGCCCATGTGATCTACCAGTCCGCCGAAGCGCTGGCGCCGCTGCCAGGCATACCGGGCCGAAAAGACATCACGATGGTCGGGCACCTGCGTGCCGTGAAAGACCCGGCCACGTTCATGCGCGCTGCCGCACTGGTGACGGCGCCGGATGTTTTCATGCTGCAGATCGGCGCGGCACTCGACGCGGATCTCGAACGGCTGGCCGAACGGACGGGCGACGCCGTCGGCCATTACGCATGGCCGGGCGGCACGTCGCGCGAAGCTGCCCGCGACTGCATCCGCCGCAGCCACGCGCTGGCGATCTGCTCGACCATGGAAGGCGGCGCCAACGTCATCGTCGAGGCCATCACCAGCGGCGTACCGGTGCTTGCCAGCGACATCAGCGGCAACCGCGGCATGCTCGGCGACGACTATGCGGGCTTCTTCCCGGCCGGCGATGCCGCCGCCCTGGCCCGCCTGATCGACCGCAGCGTGCAGGACGATGCCTTCATGGCTGGCCTGCGCACCCAGTGCGCCGCCCGCGCGCCGCTGTTCGCCCCCGAGGCCGAGCGGGCAGCATTGCTGCGACTGGTGGATAATCTGCTC
Source organism: Pseudoduganella sp. jia 9 (assembly GCF_055502615.1). Classification (NCBI taxonomy): domain Bacteria; kingdom Pseudomonadati; phylum Pseudomonadota; class Betaproteobacteria; order Burkholderiales; family Oxalobacteraceae; genus Pseudoduganella; species Pseudoduganella sp. jia 9. The sequence goes on from NZ_JBUPWE010000007.1 coordinate 213,063, forward strand.
CATCCACACCCCGACACCCAATTGGCAAAACAACATGACAACTGAACCGATCAAACTCACTTCGTTCTCCCACGGCGGCGGCTGCGGCTGCAAGATCGCCCCCGGCGTACTGTCCGAGATCCTGAAGAATTCCAGTGGCTTCCCGGTGCCGAAGGAACTGCTGGTCGGCATCGAAACGGCCGACGACGCCGCCGTCTACCGGCTCAACGACGAACAGGCGCTGATCGCCACGACCGATTTCTTCATGCCCATCGTCGACGATCCGTTCGACTTCGGCCGCATCGCCGCCACCAACGCCATCTCCGACGTGTATGCGATGGGCGGCACGCCGATCATGGCGCTGGCGCTGGTGGGCATGCCGATCAACAAGCTGCCGATCGAAACGATCGGCCGGATCATCAAGGGCGGCGAATCGATCTGCGCCGAGGCGGGCATCCCGATCGCCGGCGGCCACACGATCGATTCGGTCGAGCCGATCTACGGCCTGGTGGTGCTGGGGCTGGTGCATCCGTCGAAGATCAAGCGCAATGCCGATGCCAGGGCCGGCGACGTGCTCGTGCTGGGCAAGCCGCTGGGCGTGGGCGTGCTGTCGGCCGCGCTGAAGAAGGACGTGCTGGGCGAGGAAGGGTATGCGGCGATGATCGCCAACACCACCAAGCTGAACAAGCCGGGCAAGGCGCTGTCCGAACTGCCGGGCGTGCACGCGCTGACCGACGTCACCGGCTTCGGCCTGCTGGGCCACCTGCTGGAACTGGCGCGCGGCGCGCAACTGACGGCAAAACTGACGATGTCGCAGATCCCCCTGCTGCCGGGTGTCGAGCAGCTGGCGCACGACGGCTACTTCACCGGCGCCTCCGGCCGCAACTGGGATGCCTACGGCAAGGACGTCACCCTGTCGCCGAACATCACGCCGGCCCAGCACACGCTGCTGACCGACCCGCAAACCTCGGGCGGGCTGCTGGTCTCGTGCGATCCGGCCGCCGTCGATGACGTACTGGCCATCTTCCGCGACAACGGCTTCGAAGCCGCCGCCGTCATCGGCGAAATGGCCGCCGGCGACGCCCGCGTGCAAGTCGCCGCCTGAGGTGCACTGGTGCCTGACACTTTTTCGGGCTACGGGCCGGAAAAACGTGTCAAGCACCGGTTTTGCCATACCACAGCACAAGACGAATTGTCTTGACAATAGCAAAGCCCTTCTCTTACATTGATGCCATGTTCACGCATCCGCAACTATCCGCTTTCCTGCTATCGCTTGCCGCGCTATCGCCGGCAACGCACCTGCTAGCACGCGCCTGATTCGTTTCACCCCTGTGCGCGCTGCACAATCGTCGTACCTCCAGCCGGCCAAAAGCCGCACCGCTTCACCAGTCAGGAAAGATGCACCGATGCCCGCCATCCATTGCCCCACCGTCGCACACATCGCACGCGCGCCGTCGCTGACGCTGGCGCTATCGCTAGCGACCGGTTGCCTGGTCTAGCGCCCCGTGGCCCATCAGGCAGCCCTCCGCCACATGCATGTGACCGATGTAACGCTACCGACAGCGGCCCGCCCGACAAAATTCGAGAACCCAGGAGTACACCATGATGTTGCAGAATCCCGCCGCGAAATACCGCGCCTTCCCGCCCGTTCAACTCGCCGACCGCACCTGGCCGAACAAGACCATCGCCACGCCGCCGATCTGGATGAGCACCGACCTGCGCGATGGTAACCAGGCGCTGATCGAGCCGATGAGCGTGGAGAAGAAGCTGCGCTTCTTCGACCTGCTGATCAAGACGGGCCTGAAGGAAATCGAAGTGGGCTTCCCTTCCGCATCGCAGACCGATTTCGACTTCGTGCGCAAGCTGATCGACGAGAACCGCATTCCGGACGACGTGACCATCATCGTGCTGACCCAGTCGCGCGAAGAACTGATCCGCCGTACCGTGGACGCCGCAGCCGGCGCGAAGAACGCCATCGTCCACCTGTACAACTCGGTGGCGCCGGTGTTCCGCAAGGTGGTATTCAACATGTCGCGCGAAGAGATCGTGAATATCGCCACCACCGGCACCACGCTGGTGAAGGAGTTGCTGGCCCAGCATCCGGAAACCAACTGGACCTTTGAATACACGCCGGAATCGTTCTCGACGACGGAACTGGACTTCTCCAAGCAGATCGTCGACGCGGTCACCGCGATCTGGCAGCCCACGCCGGAGAAGAAGATGATCGTCAACCTGCCCACCACGGTGGAATGCAGCATGCCGAACGTGTACGCCGACCAGATCGAATGGATGTGCCGTAACATCGAGCGCCGCGAGTCGGTCATCATCAGCGTGCACCCTCACAACGACCGCGGCACCGCCGTCGCCTCCGCCGAAATGGCCGTGCTGGCCGGCGCGGAGCGCGTCGAAGGCTGCCTGTTCGGCAATGGCGAACGCACCGGCAATGTCGACCTGGTCACGCTGGCGCTGAACCTGTACACCCAGGGTGTCCATCCGGGGCTGGACTTCTCGGACATCGATTCGGTCCGCAAGATCGTCGAGGAATGCAACCAGTTGCCGGTGCATCCGCGCCACCCCTACGTGGGCGACCTGGTGTTTACCGCGTTCTCCGGCTCGCACCAGGACGCGATCAAGAAAGGTTTCGCCAAGCAGCAGCCGGGCGCGGAGTGGGAAATCCCCTACCTGCCGATCGACCCGGCCGACCTGGGCCGCAGCTACGACGCCGTGATCCGCGTCAACAGCCAGTCCGGCAAGGGCGGCATGAGCTACCTGCTGGAACAGGACTACGGCCTGGTGCTGCCGCGCCGCCTGCAGATCGAATTCTCGCGCGCCGTGCAGGCCGTGGCCGACCAGACCGGCCTGGAAATCACCTCCGACGGCATCCACGAGATCTTCGAGCGCGAATACCTTGCGCAGACGTCGCCGTATGCCTACGTGTCGCACAAGATGGTCGAGGACAGCAGCGCCGACGAATCGGTGCAGATCGACATCGGCCTGCTGCACCGCGGCGCCACGCTGGCGCTGCAGGGCGGCGGCAACGGCCCGATCGACGCGTTCGTCGACGCGCTGGGCCTGGACATCAAGCTGATGGACTACCACGAGCACGCGATCGGCCACGGCGCCAACGCCAGGGCGGCCTGCTACGTCGAACTGCGCCTCGATAATGGCCCGACGCTGTTCGGCGCCGGCATCGACAGCAATATCGTGACGGCGTCGTTCAAGGCCGTGCTGTCGGCCGTGAACCGCCAGTTGCGGCAGAAGGAAGCGGCGCCGGCAACGGCGAGCGACGCCGCGGCCTGATCGGCCTGGCCTGTAAAAAAGCGCACCCCGGTGCGCTTTTTTTTCGCCTACCGCCTCACCGCGCCAGCCGTATCCCCGTAAACTGCCACCGCGCCCCCGCCGGGAAGAAATTCCGGTAGCTGGCCCGCGCATGCCCCGCCGGCGTGGCGCACGACGAGCCCCGCAGCACATACTGGTTCACCATGAACTTGCCGTTGTATTCGCCGATCGCCCCCGCGGCCGGCCTGAAGCCCGGGTACGGCGCATAGCTGCTGCTGGTCCACTGCCAGCAATGATCGAACATGTCGCCCAGGGCAGTGGACGATGCGCCAGCGCCCGGATGCGGCAAGGCAGGCGGCGTTCCCGGCAGCACGCCAGCCTTGCGCGCGGCATGCTCCCACTCCGCCTCGGTCGGCAGCCGCGCGCCGGCCCAGTGCGCATAGGCATCGGCCTCGAACAGCGAGACGTGCGCCAGCGGCCGCTCCAGGTCCAGCGGCTGCAAGCCCATCAAAGTGAATTCCTGCCAGGTACCGCCCTCGTCGCGGTGCCAGTACAGCGGCTTGTCCAGGCCCTGCGCGCAGACCCAGTCCCAGCCTTCGGCCAGCCACAGCCCCGCATCGCGATAGCCGCCCGCCTCGATGAACGCCAGGTATTCGCCGTTGGTCACCAGCCGCGATGCCAGCGCGAACGGTTCGACGAACTGGCGGTGGCGCGGCAACTCGTTGTCGAAGCAGAAGCCGTCGCCGTCGTAGCCAGCTTCCGTCACGCCGCCCTCGAACGGCAGCCAGGCCAGCGACGCAGCCGGCTCGGCGCGCGGCAACGCTTCGGCCAGGTATTCGGGATGCAGGCCGTTCTGCGCCAGCAGGTGCTTCACGTCGGTCAGCATCAGTTCCTGGTGCTGCTGTTCGTGCTGCAGGCCCAGGGTCAGCAGGCCGGCCAGGCGGGAACGCGCATCGGCATCGAGCCCGCTGCCGATCAGCGCGGCGATGCGGGCATCGACATCGGCCCGGTAGGCGCGCACCTGCGCCATCGGCGGGCGCGTCAGCAAGCCGCGCTGCGGACGCGGGTGTTTCTGGCCCACGCCGTTGTAATAGGAATTGAACAGCACGCGGAACGCCGGGTGGAACGGCTGGAAATCGCGCTCCATCGCTTCGAGGATGAACGTCTCGAAGAACCACGTGGTGTGCGCCAGGTGCCACTTGATCGGGCTGGCGTCCGGCATCGACTGGGCGCCGCAGTCCTCGTCGGACAGCGGCGCCGCCAGCGCCAGCGAATGTTCGCGCACGGCGCGGTAGCGGGCCGTCCACACGGCCGGGTCGATCAGTTGCATGGTGTTCTCCTGGCCGCTAGGCGGCCGACGCGCGCGCGTGCATCACGGCGAACCAGCCGGCATCGTCGGTCCACACCGCGTCCGCGCTGAAGCCGGCCTGCGCCAGCAGTTCGGCGAAGCTGTCCGGCGTGTACTTGTAGCTGTCTTCGGTATGGATGCGCTCGCCGCGGGCGAAACGGCGTTCGCCGCCGTGCCAGCGCACGGTCAGCGCGGTGCGCGCTTCCAGGTGCATCTCGATGCGGCTTTCCTCGGCATTGAAGAAGGCCACGTGGCGCCATTGGCGCACGTCGAAATCGGCGCCGGTCAGGTAGTTCACGTGGCGCAGCATGTTCAGGTTGAACGCGGCAGTCACGCCGATCGCGTCGTCGTACGCGGCATCGAGCACGGCGGCATCCTTGACCAGGTCGACGCCGATCAGCAGGCCGCCATCGGCGGACGCGTTCTCGCGCACCCGGCGCAGGAAGGCGATCGCTTCATGCGGCGCGAAGTTGCCGATCGACGAGCCCGGGTAGAAGAAGGTGCGGCGCGCCGCGCTCACGGCCGGCGGCAGCGCGAACGGGCCGGACAGGTCGAGTGCCAGCGCCGTCATCGCAATCGATGGAAAGCGTTGCTGAAGGCGGCCGACAGCCTCGTTCAGGAAATCCCGCGAAATATCGATCGGCACGTATTGTTGCGGCTGAAGCAAGGGAAACAGGCTGGCCGCCTTCGCGCAGTTGCCGGCACCCAGGTCGATCAGCGTGCCGCCGGTACCTACACGGCGCGCGATATCGGCGCCGTGCGCGGCAAAGATCGCCGCTTCAGTCCGTGTGGGATAATACTCGGGCAGTTCGCAAATGGCTTCGAACAGGCGCGATCCGAGACTGTCGTACAGGTACTTCGGTGAAGTGCGCGCCTGCGGGCACAGCAGCCCGGCGCCGATGTCGGCGATCGTGGCACGGTCGCCTTGCGGCCCGTCGGCAATGCCGGAGAAATCCGCTGGCAGATCGGACAGCAGGTTGACTGGGGTTGCGCGCAGCGCGGCGGCGGTTCTGTTCACTGGCATGGCACTTGTTCCTGTTCTTTTCGGTTGATCTTGTGACGTCAGGGCCGCGAAGGCAGTTTTGCTATGATACTCAATTACCCATGGCAGAGCGGCACGGCAGAGAGTCCACGAGCGAGCGCATTCAATAACAATTTTATTTCCTAATCATGAAACCTACCTTCAAACGTGCGCTCGGCGCACTCGCCCTCGGCACCCTGCTCTCCCTGTCCGCCCATGCCCAGCAAGTGCTGCGCGTGTCCGCCATTCCGGACGAGGCGCCGACTGAACTGCAGCGCAAGTTCAAGCCGCTGGGCGAGTACCTGTCGAAGAAAACCGGCCTGAAGGTCGAGTTCACGCCGGTGACCGACTACGCGGCATCGGTGGAAGGCCTGGTCAACAACAAGCTCGACATGGTCTGGTTCGGCGGCTTCACGTTCGTGCAGGCGAAGGACCGCAGCCGTGGCCAGGTGGTGCCGCTGGTGCAGCGCGTGGAAGACGAAAAATTCCGCTCCGTGTTCATCACCACGTCGCCGGCCATCACCAAACTGGCCGACCTGAAGGGCAAGACGCTGTCGTTCGGTTCCGAATCGTCGACTTCCGGCCACCTGATGCCCCGTTCGTTCCTGCTGGCCGCGCAGGTCGACCCGGACAGCGACCTGAAGCGCATCGCCTTCTCCGGCGCGCATGACGCCACCGTGGCCGCGGTCGCCGGCGGCAAGGTCGATGCGGGCGCGCTGAACATCTCGGTATGGGAAAAGCTGGTAGGCGAGAAGAAGGTCGACCCGTCGAAGGTGCGCGTGTTCTACACCACGCCCGCCTACTACGACTACAACTGGACGGTGCGTGCCGACATGCCGGCCGACCTGAAGAAGAAGATCACGGACGCCTTCCTGGCCCTGGATCCCGCCACGCCGGAAGGCAAGGAAATCCTCGCACTGCAGCGTGCCACGAAATTCATTCCCACCAAGGCGGAAAACTACGTGGCCATCGAAGCGGCCGCCAAGAACGCCGGCCTGCTGAAGAAGTAAATGGCGGCATCCGATCGCGCCAATGTGCCTGCCGATACCCCGGTGTACCGGCTTGACGGCCTGTCCGCCCGCCATGCGGGCGGCACGCGGGCGTATGCGCTGCAGGACATCACGCTGTCGGTACGGTCCGGCGAGCAGCTGGCGCTGATCGGCCCTTCCGGCGCCGGCAAGACCACGCTGCTGGCCACGCTGTCGGTCGGCCATGCGCCGGACGGCGGCACGTTCGAAGCGTTCGGCCTCGATCCGTGGCGCCTGTCCGACCGCGAGCGGCACCAGCTGCGCGCGCGCCTGTTCCTGGCGCCGCAAACGCCGCCGCTGCCGCCGCGCCAGCGTGTCGTCACGGCCGTCCTCGCCGCCCGGCTGCCGCAGTGGAGCCTGTGGCAGGCACTGGTGTCGCTGGTCAGGCCGGCCGATCCGGAAGCCGCCTGGCGCGCCCTGTCCCGCTTCAACCTGGGCGACAAGCTGTATGCGCGCGTCGACCGGCTGTCCGGCGGCGAACGCCAGCGCTGCGGCCTGGCGCGGCTGCTGCTGTCGTCGGCGCAGGCCTTGCTGGTGGACGAACCGCTGTCGGCGCTCGATCCGGCCCTGTCGCAACTGACGCTGGCGACGCTGCAGCAGGAAGCGGCGGCGCGCAATGCCGCCCTGGTGTGCAGCCTGCACCAGGTGGAACTGGCACTGGCCCATTTCCCCCGCATCGTGGCGCTGAAGGAAGGCCGCATCGTGTTCGACCTGCCGCGCGAACAGGTCACGCAGGCGATGATCGACGAGCTGTACCTGAACGAACAGCCGCCGGCGAACACGCCGCACCCGGACAGCCTGCCGGAAAAGCTGGCCGTCGGCGCCTGCCTGTAGCCAGGCCCAGTCAAGTCAACCGAATCAATGCAGAGTATCCCCGCCGCACCCTATTCCGGCCGCCATCCCGATCCCGCCTGGCACGGCCGCGTCACGTACACGGTCGTGGCGCTGCTGGTGCTCTGGCCGATGCTGGTGGCCAGCGAGTTCAAGCCGGCCATCCTGTTCGATGGCGACAGCCTGTCCGCCACGCTGCGCTTCCTGGCCGACTTCCTGCCGCCGGCGCATTCTCCGGAATTCCTGCAGTTGCTGCTGCGCGAAACCTGGCAGACGGTGGCCATCGCCACGGCCGGCCTCGCGCTGGCGCTGCTGGGCGCCATTCCGGCCACGCTGGTGATTACCGAGCGCCTGTCGATTTCGCGGCTCGGCACCGGCCGCATGGCGCTGGCGCCGCGCGCCGTGCGGCAGGCCGTGCGCTGGCTGCTGGTGCTGCTGCGCAGCGTGCCGGAACTGGTGTGGGCGCTGCTGTTCGTGCGCATCATCGGCCTCGGCCCCACCGCCGGCGTGCTGGCCATCGCCCTCACCTATAGCGGCATGCTCGGCAAGGTGTATGCCGAAATCCTCGAATCGTCGGAACGCCATGCCAGCGACACGCTGCTGGCCAACGGCGCCTCGCGCCTCGGCGCGCTGCTGTACGGCGCGCTGCCCGAAGCGGCTTCCGAACTGGTCTCCTATACGGTATACCGCTGGGAATGCGCGATCCGCGGGTCCGTCGTGATGGGCTTTGTCGGGGCCGGCGGCCTGGGCCAGCGCATGGATGAATCGATGAAAATGCTGGCCGGCGGCGAAGTGTCGGCGATGCTGCTGGTCTTCGTGCTGCTGGTGGCCTGCGCCGACCTGGTGTCGAAACAGTTGAGGAAGCGCCTCGGATGAACGCGCCACGCATGCCTTCTCCACCGCCACGCCGCTGGTCCGGCGCCGTCATGGCGCTGCTGCTGGCCGTGCTGGTGGTGGCCAGCTTCGCCAGCCTGCCGCTGCATTTCGCGGACTTCTTCACGGCCGACGCGGTGACCAGCGTGGCCGAGTTCATCGGCGGTTTCGCGCCGCCGGAAATGGGCGCCGGCTTCCTGCGCAAGACGGCGGTCGCCACGGCCGAAACGCTGGCCATGTCGGCGGTCGGCACGCTGCTGGCCGTGGTGGCCGGCGTACTGCTGGCGATCCCGGCCGCCGGGCGCTTCGGCCGGCCGCTGCGCGGCGCCGTGCGCGCGGTGCTCAACGTGCTGCGCTCGATCCCGGAACTGGTGTGGGCCTCGGTGCTGCTGATCGCCGCGGGCCTGGGGCCGTTCCCCGGCACGCTGGCGCTGGGCGCGCACACGGCCGGCGTGCTGGGCCGGCTGTTTGCCGACGCGCTGGAAAACGCCACGCCGCTGCCCGAGCAAAGCCTGCGCACCAACGGCGCCACGCCGATGGCGGCGTTTTTCTATGCCACGCTGCCGCAGACGCTGCCGCAGATGCTGTCGTATACGCTGTACCGCTGGGAAAACAATATCCGCGCCGCCGCCATCCTCGGCGTGGTCGGCGCCGGCGGCCTGGGCCAGATGCTGAAGTATCACCTGTCGCTGTTCCAGATGCAGAAGGCCGCCACGGTCATCCTGGCGATGCTGCTGCTGGTGGCGCTGGTCGATGGCGCCAGCTTCTGGCTGCGCCGCATGCTGACCAGGTAAGCATTTACCTGGCCGGCACTTATTCATAAACCATCGACTCCAGGGAAAACGATGCTGGAACTGCGCGACCTGAGCAAATCGTATGCCGGCAACCGCCCGGTGCTGTCCAAACTGTCGTACCGTTTCCAGGCCGGCGAATTCGTGGCGATCATGGGCGATTCCGGCGTCGGCAAATCAACGCTGCTGAACCTGATCGCCGGCCTGGACCATCCCGACCCCGGCGCCGAGGCGCCGATCCTCGTCGACGGCATTGCCATGGCCTCGCTCGACGACGATGCCGCCACCCGCCTGCGCCGCCAGCGCATGGGCTTCATCTTCCAGGCATTCCATGTGCTGCCCCACCTGACCCTGCTGCAGAACGTGGCGCTGCCGCTGTTACTCAACGGCATGCCGCAAGCACGTGCCGCCGAGATGCTGGCCGCCGTCGGGCTGGCGGGCCGCGAGCACGGCTATCCGCATGAACTGTCCGGCGGCGAGATGCAGCGGGTCGCGATTGCCCGCGCACTGGTGCACCGCCCCGCGCTGGTGCTGGCGGACGAGCCTACCGGCAATCTCGACCCGGAAACCGCTCATGCCGTGCTGGCCGTGCTGCGCACCGAAATCCGCGCCAGCGGCGCCTGCACGATCATGGTCACCCATTCCGAGGCAGCCGCGGCCATGGCCGATCGTACGCTCATCCTTACACGCGCCGGATTGCATGATGCTACTGGTGTCAAGCCGTTTGGTCATTAACACGTCATATTTTTTGTATAAGAGCGCGCTTTTTTTTACAGCCGTAGTATTATTTAGATAACTTGCTTGGTTATCAATATATTTATAAGTCCAACAAGCCGCGACGCCTTTTCACGCAATTTCTTACCAAGGGAGGAGCAAATGAGCGTAAGGCAAAAGAAAATGGAGCTCATCGAAGCAATGAACCGGGCACGGGCACTGGAGCCTTCCAGTTTCGTGCCGAACAAGCTACTCGATACGCTGATCGAACGGATGAACCTGAAGAACGATGCGGAACTATGCCGGGTCCTCGAGGTACAGCCGCCGATCATCAGCAAGATCCGCCACCGCAAGCTGGCCGTTGGTGCAACGATCCTGCTGCGCATGCATGAAAAATCCGAACTGAGCATCCGCGAACTCAAAGAACTGACCAATGCGTCCGTGCACTGACGGTGCAATGCCTGGCGCCGGCATCGCATCCCCGGCGCCCTTCTTTCTCTTCCGCGGCAAAGCAGTCATCGTCAAGCCGCCAGCACTCTCCCCGCAATAAAACCTGCCGCGGTACACGGCTCCCGTTTTTATCCAGCCTGATTTTCTTCCTTTAGGAAGAAGCCGCCCTCCCCTGCCCGCCCTACACTGGTGCACGGCATGCCTGCCGTTTCCGGAGGGTAAAGCGATGTCCGAACCGTTCCGCCGGCCTTTGCGCCGTTCGCTGTCCGCGGCCGCTGCACTGGTCGCTCCCCTGTTCCTGCTCATCGGTTGTGACCGCGCCGGCGGCCAGGCTGCCGCCGCCGCACCGCCACCCACCCCCGTTTCCGCCGCCACGGTCATCGAACAGGACATCGTCGAGACGCAGGAATTCTCCGGCCGGCTGGAAGCGGTGGAGCGCGTGGAGATCCGCCCACGTGTGCCGGGCTACATCACCGCCGTGCAATTCACGCCGGGCGCGCTGGTGAAGAAGGGGCAGGCGCTGTTTACGATCGATCCGCGCCCCTACCAGGCCGAACTCGAACGGGCCGAGGCCAATGTCCATTCGGCCAGGGCACGTGCCGGCCTGGCCAAGGTGGAACTGGAACGGGCCGGACTGCTGCTGGCCGACCGCGCCATCGCCAGCCGCGAGTTCGACGAACGGGCCGCCGCGCAGAAGGAACTCGATGCGGCCGCCCGATCGGCCCAGGCCGAAGCGGCAACGGCGCGCCTGAACCTCGGCTATACGCGCGTGACGTCGCCGATCGACGGCCGCGCCAGCAAGGCTGAAATCACGGTCGGCAACCTGGTCGACCAGAATGCCGTCCTCACGTCCGTGGTGTCGACGCAGCGCATCTACGCCAGCTTCGACGGCGACGAGGATACCTACCTGCGCGTGCGATCCCGGCGCGGCACCGCGCCGCAGGCCCCGGTCGTGGTGCGCATCGGCCTGGCCAACGAAGCGGGCTTCCCGCACGCGGGCAGGCTCGAGTTCGTCGACAACCGCCTCGACCCTGCCACCGGCAGCGTGCGCATGCGCGCGACGTTCGCCAACGAGGACGGCACGCTGGTGCCGGGCCTGTTTGCCCGCGTGCAGATCGCGGCGGGCAAGCACGGCGAAGGCAACGGGGGCGCCGCACGCGCCCTGCTGATCCACGACCGCGCCGTGAGTACCGACCAGGACCGCAAGTTCGTCTATGTCGTCAAGAATGGCAAGGCCGAGTACCGGCCGGTGGTGCTGGGCCCGGTTGCGGATGGCTTGCGGGTGGTCCGCAAGGGCCTTGCGCCGGGCGAGCAGATCGTCGTCGGCGGGCTGCAGCGGGTGCGCCCCGGTGCGCCGCTGCAGCCCAGGCTGGTGCCGATGAATGCCGATCCGGATGCGCCGGCCCGGGCCGGCAGCGAAGCGGCAACGCAGCCGAAGGCGGGTTGACGATGAACTTCCCCCGCTTCTTCGTCGACAAGCCGATCTTCGCGGCCGTGCTGTCGATCCTGATCTTCGTGGCCGGCCTGATGTCGATCGCCGCGCTGCCGGTGTCCGAATACCCGGAAGTGGTGCCGCCCTCGGTGGTGGTGCGTGCCCAGTACCCCGGCGCCAACCCGAAGGTGATCGCCGAAACGGTGGCCGCGCCGCTGGAAGAACAGATCAACGGCGTCGAGCACATGCTGTACATGGATTCCAAGGCCACCTCCGACGGCGCGCTGGCGCTGACCGTCACGTTCAAGGTGGGCACCAACGTCGAGCAGGCCGAAACGCAGGTGCAGAACCGTGTGCAGCGCGCGCTGCCCCGGCTGCCCGAGGAGGTACGGCAGATCGGCGTGACGACGGCCAAGTCGTCGCCGAACCTGACGATGGTGGCGCACCTGGTATCGCCGAAGGGCCGCTACGACGACGTCTACCTGCGCAACTACGCGGTGCTGAACGTGAAGGACCAGCTGGCGCGCATTCCCGGCATGGGCGAAGTGATCCTGTTCGGCGCCGGCGACTACGCGATGCGCGTCTGGATCGACCCGCAGAAGCTGGCCGCGCGGGGCATGACGGCATCCGACGTGACCGATGCGATCCGCGAGCAGAACGTGCAGGTGGCGGCCGGCGTCATCGGCGCCTCGCCCACCAAGGGCTCGCAGTTCCAGCTCACCGTCAACACCACCGGACGCCTGAAGACGGTCGAGGATTTCGGCGCCATCATCGTGCGCACCAATGCCGATGGCGCCGTCACGCTGCTGCGCGACGTGGCCCGCGTCGAGCTGGGCTCGAACTCGTATTCGCTGCGCTCGCTGCTGAACAACAAGTCGGCGGCCGCGATCGGCATCTTCGAGGCGCCAGGCGCCAATGCGCTGCAATTGTCCGACGACGTGCGCGCCACGCTGAAACGGCTGGAAGCGGACTTCCCCGAAGACGTGGAATGGCAGGTCGTCTACGATCCCACGCAGTTCGTGCGCGAGTCGATCCGCGCCGTCATCCACACGCTGCTCGAGGCGGTGGCGCTGGTGGTGCTGGTGGTGATCGTGTTCCTGCAGACCTGGCGCGCATCGATCATTCCGCTGCTGGCGGTGCCCGTATCGATCGTCGGCACTTTCGCCGTGATGCTGATGTTCGGCTTTTCGATCAATACGCTGTCGCTGTTCGGCCTGGTGCTGGCGATCGGCATCGTGGTCGACGATGCCATCGTCGTGGTGGAAAACGTCGAGCGCAACATCGCCGCCGGGCTGACGCCGCATGACGCAACGATCCAGGCGATGAAGGAAGTCTCGGGCCCGATCGTGGCGATCGCGCTGGTGCTGTGCGCCGTGTTCGTGCCGATCGCGTTCGTGGCAGGGCTGACGGGCCAGTTCTACCGCCAGTTCGCGCTGACCATCGCGATCTCCACCGTGATCTCGGCACTGTGCTCGCTGACGCTGGCGCCGGCGCTGTCGGCCGCCCTGCTGCGCGCGCACGATGCGCCGAAGGACCGCCTGACGCGCGCCATGGACCGGGTGCTGGGCCCGTTCTTCGGCTGGTTCAACCGCTTCTTCGGCCGCGCCTCCGAATCGTACGGCCGCGGCGTGCAGGGCGTGATGGCGCGCAAGAGCCTCGGCATCGGCGTCTACCTGGTACTGACGGTGGCGGCGGTGTTCGTGTTCCGCGCGGTGCCGTCCGGCTTCGTGCCGCAGCAGGATAAACAGTACCTGGTCGGCTTCGCGCAACTGCCCGACGCGGCCGCGCTGGACCGCACCGATGCCGTGATCCGCCGCATGTCGACCATCGCCAAGGATGTGCCTGGGGTGATGGACGCGGTGGCCTTCCCCGGCCTGTCGATCAACGGTTTCATCAACGCGCCGAACACGGGTATCGTGTTCATCGGCCTGAAACCGTTCGGCGAAAGGACGTCGGGCAATCTCTCCGGGGACGCCATCGCGGCGGAGGTCAACAAGCGGCTGGGCGCGATCGAGGATGCGTTCATCATGGTATTCCCGCCGCCGCCCGTGAACGGCCTGGGCTCGATCGGCGGCTTCAAGATGATGGTCGAGGACCGGGGCAATCTCGGCTACGACGCGCTGTACGGCGCGGTGCAGGCGCTGCAGGCCAAGGCCTGGCAGACGCCGCAGCTGGCCGGGGTGTTCTCCAGCTACCAGATCAACGTGCCGCAACTGTTCGCCGACGTCGACCGCACCCGCGCCAAGCAGCTCGGCGTGCCGCTGCAGTCCGTGTACCAGGCCTTGCAGATCAATCTCGGCTCGCTGTACGTGAACGACTTCAACCAGTTCGGCAGGACCTACCAGGTGGTGGTGCAGGCCGATGCGCCGTTCCGTTCGCAGCGCGAGCAGATCGCCCAGCTGAAGGTGCGCAACGACAAGGGAGAGATGATTCCGCTGTCGTCGCTGATGCGCATCAGCGACACCTACGGGCCGGACATGGTCAACCGCTACAACGCCTACCTGGCCGCCGACATCAGCGGCGGTCCCGCGCCCGGCGTATCGTCCGGCCAGGCCCAGGAAGCCATGACGGCGCTGGCCCGCGACACGCTGCCCAAGGGCATCACCTATGAATGGACCGAACTGACGTACCAGGAAATCCTGTCCGGCAACACGATGGTGTACGTGTTCCCCCTGTGCGTGCTGCTGGTGTTTCTCGTGCTGGCCGCGCAGTATGAAAGCTGGACCCTGCCGCTGGCCGTGATCCTGATCGTGCCCATGTCGATCCTGTGCGCGCTGGCCGGCGTGAAGCTGACCGGCGGCGACAACAACGTGTTCACGCAGATCGCCCTGTTCGTGCTGGTGGGGCTGGCGTCGAAGAATGCGATCCTGATCGTGGAGTTCGCCCGCGAGCTGGAAGACCATGGCCGCAGCGTGGTGCAGGCCGCGCTGGAAGCCTGCCGGCTGCGGCTGCGGCCGATCCTGATGACGTCGATCGCCTTCATCATGGGCGTGCTGCCGCTGGTGTTTTCCAGCGGCGCCGGCGCCGAGATGCGGCATGCGATGGGCGTGGCCGTGTTCGCCGGCATGCTGGGCGTGACCTTCTTCGGACTGTTCCTCACGCCGCTGTTCTACGTGCTGCTGCGCGGGCTGGCGCTGCGCATCTCAGGCGTGCCGCACAAGCGGCACCATGCGGATACAGGGCTGGGCGCCGCCGGGGAGTGAATCACGCGGCGATCGCCATCTCCACCGTTCCGTCAACGCCATAGTGCCTGGCATACCGCGAGTCGAGGTTTGCCAGCGGCATCAGCAGGAACAGGTCGGCGCTGTCGAAATCGGGGTCCCAGGCCGGCTCGCCGCAGATCCATGCGCCCGAGCGCATGTAGCCCTTCAGCAGCGGCGGCACGCTGGCCGTGGCGGCCGGTGCGATCTTCGCGTGCGGGAACGGCAGGTGCGGCGTGACGCGGTACTCGGCCGGGCCCATGCGCGTTTCGCGCAACTGCTGGAACACCGCGACGGCATTATGGCCGCCGTCCGCCACGCTGATGCTGGCGCAGCCGGCCAGGTAATCACAGCCCTGCCGGTCCATGTACTCCGCCAGCGCGGCCCACAGCAGCATGATGACGCTGCCGCCGCGATAGTCCGGGTGGATGCAGGCGCGTCCGGCTTCGATGATGCGGCCGCGCAGGGGGTTCAGGCGGCCCATGTCGAACTCGCCTTCGGAATAAAAACGGCCGAGCCGGCGCGCGCCGGCAGGCGCCAGGACGCGGTAGGTCCCCACTACCTCCAGCGTAACGGCGTCGCGCACCAGCAGGTGGTCGCAGTGTTCGTCGAACTCGTCGCAATCGAGGGCGTCCGGCCGCGCCAGCGCCGTCAGGCCCATGCCTTCGATGAAGACGCGGTAGCGCAGGCGCTGCGCTTCGCGCAACTCCTCGGCGTTGGTGGCAATGCTCGTTACGAGACGGGGGCGCGGCGCGCGGGCGCTGCTGGCGATGGTCGTCTGCTGCATGCTTCGTCCTCTCGGTGAAGTGGAGACGAAGCACAGCGTAGCGAGGGATTACTTCAGGAACATGACAGCGGCGTGTCGGTTCGGTGACCGTGGCGCCGGCGCATCAGCTTCCATGGCGGAAGCCGGCGCGCCGGTGCCGTGGGCGCTCAGTCCTTCTTCGGACGGCCCGTCTTCAGTTGCGGCAGCGAAGCAAGCACGTTCTGCAGCGTGGCCATGTCGATCTGGCTGATCAGTGCCACGCCAACGCGCAGCAGTTCGCTCTTCTTGATCTCGAAGCCGGCTTTCAGGCAGGCTTTCTTCACCTCGCCGAGCACCGCGTATTCCGCTTCCGGCATCGTGAAGCTGTCGCGCACCAGGCGTTCCTTGCGCGGTGCCGCCGCTTTCTCCACCGGCTTGGCCGGCTTGGCAACTGCCTTGGCAGCCTTGGCCGGCTTGGCGGCAGCCTTGGCGGGCTTCGCTGCCTTGGCGGCTGCCGGCGCGGCTGCCGGTGCCGCCTTGGCCGCCTTGGCCTTCACCGGCTTCGCGGCGGCAGGCGCAACGGCCTGGCTCGTTTCCGCGCTGGCGGCCGGCCTGGCGGCCTTCGCGGCTTTCGGCTCGGCTTTCGGCGCGGCCGCCGGCTTTGTAGCGGCGGCCGTTTCCGCCTTCGGTGCCGCCTTCGGCGCCCTCGCCTTCACAGCCACGGCCGCCGGCGCTTCGACAGCGGTCTCCTTCACCGCGGCCCCATTCGTCGCAGCCTCGTTCACCGCGGTATCCTTCGCGGCGGCGGGCTTGCGCGCTGCACGCTTCGGTGCCGGCTTTTCGGTGGCGGCGGGGGCTGCAGCGGTCTTAGTGGCGGTATCGGCGGAAGTCTTGATCACATCGGTCTTTGCGTTCATGAATGCTCCTGGAAAATTGAACTATATAAACAATATATACCATATTCGCGAAAAGAGCACCTGCCCCTGCATTCCCCAGGTAACTTCAAAGTTCCCCTGGCGTACTGCTATCGCGGCGTGCCAGCAATGCCTCGAGTTCCGCGTTACGGCTTGCCAGGTCGCGGCGCGCCGCCCGCAGGGCCAGGTGGGTGGCCACGCGCGCGAACAGGATGGGCGGGCTGATCGGCCGGGTGATGTAGTCGACCGCGCCCGCCGCCAGGCCGCGCGCCTCGTCTTCCGGCTGGCTCTGCGCCGTCAGCAGGATCACCGGCACGCCGGCCGTGCACGGATCCTGCACGATGCAGCGGCACGCCTCGTGGCCGTCCATGTCCGGCATCACCACGTCCAGCAGTACCAGGTCGACGCCGCCGGCAGCGAGGATCCGCAGGGCGGTGGCGCCATTGGTGGCGACTTTCGTCCGGTACTTTTCCTTCAGCAGCGTTGCCAGCAGCATGATGTTGTCGGGCGTGTCGTCGACGATCAGGATGGTGGGCCGGTCGGCATTCATGGCGTCTCCCGGGCGGCGCCGTCGAGCACTTCGCGCGCCGCGTCGAATTCATAGCTGGCGATGTGCGCGGCCAGCCGCTCCAGCACCGCCGGCGGCAGCACGGCGGCCAGTGTCGCGCGCACGCCGGCATAGTACTCGTTGCTGTCGCCGCTGTAGGAGCCCAGCAGTTCGCGCAGGCGGACCAGCGCCGCCGCCCCATCCGCGGCGCTGGCCGCCGGCGCGGCATCGGCGCCATCGCCGTTTCCTTCAGCCGTCTCGCCCGTATTGCCGGCATCGGCGGCATCGGCGACATCGCGCACGGTGGCGAAATGGGCATCGAGGCCGGCAACGGCCGTGCGCAGCGCGGCGCCCAGTTCGTCGATCAGCGCCGCGGCCGGCACTTCATCCCGGTCGAGCAGCTCCTCGATGGCGCGCGCCGCCGCCTCGACGGCGTTGGCGCCCACGTTGCCGGCCACGCCGCGCAGCGTGTGCGCGCGCTTGCGGGCGGCGTCGCGTTCGCAGCGCAGCAGTTCGGTCGCCACCTCGGCGGCCGCATCGCGCTGCGAGTTGCGGAAGCGGTCCAGCAACTGCAGGTACAGCGTCTCGTTGCCGGCCACGTGGCGCAGGCCGCGCGCGGTGTCGATGCCCGGCAGCAGCGGCAAGCCATCCTCGCCCAATATCCCCGGCAGCCGCGGCGGCCGCGGCGCCACCGGCGGCATCGCCCGGCCCAGCCAGCGCGCCAGCGTGGCGTACAGCATGTCCGGGTCGATCGGCTTGGTCAGGTAATCCTGCATGCCCTCGGCCAGGCAGCGTTCGCGCACGTCGGCCAGCGCGTGGGCCGTCATCGCAATGATCGGCAAGCCGTCGAAGCGGCGGTCGCGGCGCAGTGCCAGCGTGGTTTCATGGCCGTCCAGCAGCGGCATTTCCAGGTCCATCAGCAGCAGGTCGAAGTAGCCGGCGCCCGTCTGCGCCAGCCGGTCCAGCGCCTCGCGGCCGTTGCCGGAAAACTCCACCGCGATACCCTGTATGCCCATCAGTTCGGCGGCAATCTGCTGGTTGACCGGATTGTCCTCCACCAGCAGCACACGGCCCGTCACATCGAGCTTGCCGGCGTCCATCGGCAGGCCGTGCCGGCGCGGCGGAGAAAACAGCGCCACCAGCGTATCGACCAGCACGGATTGCCCGATCGGCTTGAACAGGTAGCCGATGAAGCCGGCATCTTCCGCCTCGCGCTGCACTTCCTCGCGGCCGAATGCCGTCAGCAGCACCATGCCCGGCTTGCGCGCCAGCGGCGCGGCGGCTACCCGGCGCGCCAGTTCGATGCCGTCCATGCCCGGCATCTGCCAGTCGGTCAGCACCAGCGCATACGGATCGGCGGCCGCGTCGGCGGCCACCACGCCGGCCAGCGCCTCGGCGCCGGACGACGCGGTCTGCACGCGCAGCGGCAATGCGCGCGCCGCCTCGCCCAGCACGTCGAGCGCCACCGGACTGTCGTCCACCAGCAGCACGCGGGCGTTGTTCAGCGCGGCCGGCACCACGGGCGAGCGCTCCGGCTGGCCGGACAGGCCGAATTCCAGGTCGAACGAAAAGACCGAACCCCGGCCCGGTTCGCTCGCCACCCGGATCGTGCCGCCCATCAGCCGTACCAGCTGCTGCGAGATCGACAGCCCCAGGCCCGTGCCGCCGAACTGGCGGGAAGTGGAACCGTCGGCCTGGTTGAAGGCGCGGAACAGCTTGCCCATCTGCTCTTCCGGCATGCCGATGCCGGTATCGCGCACGGAGAACCGCAAGGCGACACGCCCCGCCGCGGGTGCCGGCAGCTGCGTGCAGCACAGTTCCAGCTCGCCCTGCGGCGTGAACTTGACGGCGTTGTTGACCAGGTTGATCAGCACCTGCCCGAGCCGCAGCGGGTCGCCCACCAGGTGGCGCGGGATCGACGGCGGCACGTTGAACAGGTATTCGAGCTGCTTTTCCGCCGCCCGCTGGCTGGTCACGCTGGCCACGTTGGCCAGCACTTCGTCGAGGAAGAAAGGCACCTGCTCGACTTCCAGGCGGCCCGCCTCGATCTTTGAAAAATCCAGGATATCGTTGATGATGCCCAGCAGCGCCAGCGCGGCGCGGTGAATCTTGCTGACGTAATCGTGCTGCTTGGTGTTCAGGTCGGTGCGCAGCGCCAGGTAGGCCATGCCGATGATCGCGCTCATCGGCGTGCGGATCTCGTGGCTCATGTTGGCAAGGAATTCGGACTTGGCGATATTGGCCGCCTCGGCCCGCACGTTGGCCGCCACCAGCTTCTGCTCCCGCTCGCGCCGTTCGGAAATATCGCGGATGAAGCCGCAGAACTCGAACTCGCCGGCATCGAGGCCGATGCGCGTGATCGACAGTTCGATGGGGAACTCGGTGCCGTCCGCGTGCAGCGCCTCGACCTCGATGCGCCGGTCCAGCACTTCCCCCGGCCCGTCGCCGGCCAGATAGCGCGCCATGCCCTTGCGGTGGTCGCCGCGATAGCGCGGCGGAATGATCAGCGTGTCGAGCTGCTGGCCCAGCGCTTCGTCGCGAGCATGGCCGAAGATCGTTTCGGCCTGCCGGTTCCAGCCCACCACGCGGCCATGGCGGTCCATGTTGACGACGGCATCGAGCGCGGTATCGACGATCGCGCGCAGCTTCCGTTCGCTGTCGCGCGCGGCGGCGATGGTGCGCTTCAGTTCCTCGGTACGCGTATCGATCTTCTGCTCCAGATCGCCGTTCAGCTCGCGCAACTCGCTTTCGGCATAGCGCAGCCGGGTCAGCGTGTCGCGGAAGCTGCGCACCGCGATGGAAAGGCGGCCCACCTGGTCGGCACGGCCGATGCCGGAAAGGCGGATGTCGGTCTTGCCCTGGGCCAGCATTTCCAGCGATTTCTGGATGTCGCCGAACGGCCGCACGGTCTTGCGCGCGACGACGAACACCGAACCGACGATTGTCAGCCCCAGCAGCAGGTTGACCATCAGCGCGTTGAGCAGCTGCCGTTGCAGTGCCTGGTCGGTCTCGCGCCGCGAATACGTCAGATCGATCGCGCCGACCTTGTAGTTGCGGGCGCCATCCTGGAAACTGATGTCGCGGTGCACGGTGATCGCGCTGGCGGCATCGTACCTGCCGCTGCCGAAGCCGGCCAGCTCGGTGCCATTCGGCGCCAGCACGCGCAGCATCAGCACTTCCGGCGTGGCGCGCATCGCGTCGACCACGCTGGTGATGGCCGCGCCGTTGATGTCGAACAGCGGGCGCGCCAATGCCTGCGACAGCACCGTCACGAGCCGCTCGGAGCGCTCCTGCAATTGCAGTTCGGCCTCCGCGTGCAGCGTGCGCACGGCATAGGTGGTATAGGCGGCAGTGGACAGCGCGACGGCCAGGAAGATCGACACGGCGAGACGCAGCACGATGTCGCGCCGCCAGGTGTCGCGCAGTTTGCGCAGTGCGCTCGAGGCCCGTCGTATCAAGGCTGCTGGCCCTTGCCGGCCGCCGGCACTGCGGATTTCTCGAGCTTGCGGTATTGCTCGCCGTTGCGCACCGCTTCCACGGCATCCCAGATGCGCCGTGCCAGCTGCGGCTGGCGCTCGACCAGCCGGTGCGACAGCAGCAGGAAGTACGGCTTCTCGACCAGCGGCCGCGGCAACGCCTCGATCTGCGCGCCGAACGGGCCGGCCAGCAGCGTACGGGCATCGCTGCCGCCGACGGCAGCCGCGGCGAGCCGCCCGGCCAGCAGCTTGCGCACCAGTTCATCGGAGCGCTGGCTGCCTTCGTCGACCGTCACGTTCAGGCTGCGCAGCAGGTCGGTGACTGAATAGCCGAGCTGGGCGCCGATGGCGCCGTCCACGTTGTGCAGCGCCTTGCCATCCCAGTCCACGCTGCTGCCCTTGCGGCGAATCAGGATGTAGCGGTCGACATGCATGCGCTTGGCCGAATCGGGCGAGGCACCGCCCGGGTATTCGCCGATCTCGCGGCGGTCGGTCTTGAAGCTGACGGCGAAGGCGCCGTCGACAGCGTTGGCCTGCAACTGCGCCAGGCAGCGCTTCCACGGCATGCTCTGGAAGTCGAAGCGGATATTCTCGCGTTGCCCGACCAGTTTCAGCAGTTCGAAGTTCAGGCCGCGGCCGTCCTCGGTGCGCCATGGCTGCACGTTGGCGCGTTCGTAGCACAGCGTGATGGTGGGCGCCGCGGGTACCTGCGTGGCATGCGCGGACGCGGCAAGCAGCCCGGCGCCGATGCCCAGCACGTTCACTACCAGCTTCCTGCGCCAGGCGCTCACCATTCCTGCCTCCATGCTCACAAGCCTATAGTGTAAGCAAAACTACAAGGCAGGGGTACATTCTCTTTGACAATATTTCCAGTTCAAGGCTGCCGCTGACACGGCTGCGTGCTGGACCCGCGGCGCCGGCCAGGCATTTCACACGCGGTGCCGCGTGTGCCGGGCCAGCAGGGAGCGCCTCGCTTGCCATCCAGCAAAGTACCCTTCGCTCAGCCGGTCACTTCGACCACGCGGCCGTTCAGCGGCTGCACCGGGCGCGCATTCATCGGGTACAGCTTGCGGAAGGCGGACAGCTGCGCTTTCGAGATCTCCACCGGCTGCTTCATGACCTGCCAATGGACGCCTTCGCTGCACGGCGGCGTCGTCAGCGAACCCATGTAGGCATAGTAGGCATGCTGCGCCGGCAGCAACGCGCCCGCGTCGAACGTGCCGGCAACGGGATGCTGGTCCCCCGCATGCGCCGGCAGTCCGGTGAAGACCGGCTTCAGCGTGGCGTTCTCCTTGCCCTGCCTGAACAGCACGGCAACCACGGCGAGCTCGCCGGCATCGTTCCTGTGCACCAGGTGGGCCACCAGCGGGTAGCGCTTGCCGTGGATCTTCTCTTCGCTCGGGGTGTGGAAGTGCACCTGCACGAGCTTGTAATCGCCACTGGCCAGGTGCGCCGCGCCGCCTTGTGCCAGGTTGACCTGTACGGTGTGGCCGGTGTTGACGATGTCGCCGGTGCTGGCCGTATAGCCGAACCCGATCGGCGCCGGCGCACCGGCCTTCTCGTGGCGGATGTCGATCGGCGATTGCGCCTTGCCCAGCTTGCATGCGGAGAAATCCTGCTCCAGTTCGCCCCAGTGGGCCGTGCCGGCCTTGCCCTTGTAATCCCAGTGCGCGGCGCCCTTGTCCGCGGCGTGGACATTTCCGATGGCGGCCAGTGCGGCTGCCAGCATAAGCAAAGTCTTTTTCATGGATGATCCGTTCGTTGAAGGAAGATGACAGCGGCGCACGCGCGGTCCCCATGACCGCGCGGTTCGGCAGCGGCAACGTTAGCGGAATCACCGCTAATATTTGGTTAAGGCAAGATGAGAGGAAACTTAAGACGCCATGCCCGCCTTGCGCTGCAACCGCTGGCGGCAGTATCGGCGACGGGATCGCGGCGCACCTCTCCCAGGGGGAAAGGCCGCGCCGGACTGAAGTGGAGGGAACGAATACAGCGGAACGACCAGGCAGCCGGCAGCCGGCGCCGGCCGTTGCTCAGGCGCTGAGGCGGTTGAACGCCTCGCGGACGGCCAGGCCGCCGCCGGTGACGAGCACGCCGAAGTACGCGATCGTGACCAGGTTGGCGATGTAGCCCAGCAGCACACACACTCCATCGCGCTGCAACAGGCCGATGGCGAAGAACAGCAGCGCCACGGCCGGGAAAGTATTACTGAACGGGATCATCCCGAACGGCATCATCAACAGCACCGCGCCAAGGATCATCGACAAGTCGTTCATGCGGTTTGCGGGGCCATCGGCGACCAGCCAGCCGATCCGGTTAGGCCGGCTGACGCGCTCGATCTTCTGCAGCCACGGCAGCGCCTTGCGCAGCACCGGGCGCAGCTTCCTGGTGCCGATCACCTTCTCGCGCATTCTTGCCGGGATCCACAGCTCGCGGCCGAACAGGCGCGACAGGCCGATCAGCAGGATCGCGCCGCCGAACACGGTACTGACGCCGGGAATCGACACGGGGATCAGGAACACCAGCGTCAGCAGCGCGGTCAGCAGCAGCAGGCCATCGTTGCCGACACGGTGGATCAGTTCACTCAGCGTGATGCCGGTACGCGGCAGCGAGCGGACCAGCGTGCGGATTCGTTGTGAAATCGTTTCACCGTGCATGGGATTCTTTCGTGGTTGTGTGCCGATGACCGCCAATATGCGGACTTGCCTGGCGTTTGCCAAGGCGTGCGGGGCCATAGTATAGCGATATTATCAAAGAGATAAAAGCAATCGCGCCGCTCACGCGGAAGTTGCCGAATCCATCAATACCGCAGCCAGCCTGGCGCTGTCGATCGGCTTGGCGAAGTGCTGGTCGAAGCCGGCATGCAGCGCCGCCAGCCGGTCCTGTTCCTGCCCATAGCCGGTGACCGCAATCAGGGTCGCCCGCGCCGTCTCGGGCTGCGCCCGGAGCCATCGCGCCAGTGCATACCCATCCATGTCGGGCAAGCCGATATCGAGCAGGTAGATGTCCGGCAGGTCGATGCGCGAGCGCTCGATCGCCAGGCGCGGGTGATTCAGGACGATGGCCTGGTGTCCCAGCGCTTCGACCACGACGCCGAGCATCTGCGCTGCATCGGCATTGTCGTCCACCACCATGACCTTCAGCTGCCTGCCTGCGCCGGGCAGTGCCGCCGGATCCGGCTCCGCGCGGGCGCCGGCCGCGACATCATCCAGGCGCGGCAGCCATACGGCAAAGCGGCTGCCCGTGCCGATACCGTCGCTGTGCACCGCGATGCGGCCGCCATGCAGTTCCACCAGGCTGCGCACCAGCGCCAGACCGATGCCCAGGCCGCCCTGCGTACGGTCCGGGGTGCGTGCCGCCTGGCTGAACAGTTCGAATGCCCGCGCCTGGAAGTCCGGCGTCAGGCCGATGCCGCTGTCGGCAACGGCGATCTCGATCCGGCTGCCGTCCACCGCCATGGAAAGGGCGATATTGCCGCCCTCCGGCGTATATTTTGCTGCATTGTTGAGCAGGTTGGAGACGACCTGGACGAGCCGCTTGGCATCGCCCATCACGAAGGCAGGGTCCGGCGGCATCAGCAGGGTCAGCGCGTGGCGGCGCGCCTCGATCAGCGGTCGCACCTGTTCGACAGCGTCGGCCAGGACTCTATTTGCGTCGAGCCGCGTCTTGTCCAGCGTTACCAGCCCGCGCGTGACGCGCGATACGTCCAGCAGGTCGTCGACCAGTCCCGTCATATGCCTGACCTGGCGCGAGATGATGCCGCTGGTCTGCCGGTTGCGGGCCTCGTCCGCCTTGCCCAAGGCCAGCAGATCGGCCGCCGCGGCGATCGGCGCCAGCGGATTGCGCAATTCGTGGGCCAGCATGGCGAGAAATTCATCCTTGCGCCGGTCGGCGTCGCGCAATGCATCCTCGCTCCTGATGCGTTCGCTGATGTCCTTGAACAGCACCGCCACCTTCGGGCCGTCGTCTTCCTCGATCCTGAAGGCAAACACGTCGAACCAGCGGTCGAGCGCCCTGGCCTGGTTGACGAAGCGCACCGGGTCACCGGTCCGGGCAACCCGGCCATAGGTGTCGAACCAATGCGCCTCATGTCCTGGCGCCAGCTCGCGCATCGATTGGCCCACGGCGCCGACCAGGCCGGTCTGGTGCTGGAAGCTGGGATTGGTGTCGCAGAATACGTAGTCGATCGGATGGCCGCGCTCGTCGAACAGCATGCGGATGATGCAAAAGCCTTCGTCGATCGACTCGAACAGCGAGCGATACCGTTCTTCGCTTTTGCGCAGGGCCGCCTCCGCCGTTTTCCGGTCGTGCACGTCGGTCGACGTGCCGAACCACAGGCTCACCTCTCCCGACTGGGGATCGCGGTACGGCTCGGCGCGGACCAGGAACCAGCGGTAGTCGCCCGCGGCCGAGCGGAGCCTGTGCTCGACATGAAAGCTCTGCCTGGACTGCAATGCACGCTGCCAGGCCTGCATGGTGCCCGGATGGTCGTCGGGATGCACGAACCTGGCGGAAATCTGTTCCGGCGCGGCGCTATCCGGCTGCGCGCCGGTATAGGCCAGCCACTGCCGGTTGAAATAGATGCCCTGCCCGGCGCCGTCGACCATCCAGACGATCTGCGGGATCGAATCGGCCATCAGGCGGAAGCGCAATTCGCTGTCGCGCAGTTTTTCCTCGGTCTGCCGCTGCGCCTCGGTACGCGCCGCAACCCGGCGTTCGAGTTCATCGTTGGCCTCGCTCAGCCGGCGGTTGGCCATGTCGATCTCAAGCGCCTGCGCGTCGATCGTCGATGCCATGCTGGCGCTGCGTGCCTTGGCCTGCACATACCCGGTCACATCTTCCACGCGATGGATGATATGGCTGATGCCGCCGGCGGCATCGAACACCGGCGTATTGACGGGACTCCAGTAGCGCTCCTCGAAGCCGGTGCCATCCGGCAGCGCGACGGGGATGTCATATTTCTGCACGGCCATCGTGTCGGCGCACCTGTTCTGCAGGACACGCTGCAGCGAGGCCCGCAGGTTGGTCACGCCGCTGGCGGCCGGATCGTCGGGATTGTCCGGGAACACATCGAACAGATACCGGCCGATGATCTCGTCGCGCACCGTTTTCGTTGCCTGCAGATAGGCCTGGTTGACGGCCGCGATATGCAGCGTTGCCGTGAGGACCAGGTAAGGCGCTGGCGCGGCATCGAACAGGGCCTGGTAATCCGGCGCGGCAACGGGGACTGTTTGCAAGTTTCGATTCCTTGGGCCGGAGACGCATATGCGCGGAGCTGCCGTATCCCCGTGTGCGGAGGAACAGCGGTTCCCGTCGAGAATGCCACAATTTCCCGAAAACAGCTTCACGGGAGCCGCGGCACGGCCGGGGGGCCGCCGCCACGCTTTTCAGGTCCCGGTGCGCAGGCCCAGGTCGACGCCCACCTCGTCCCAGTGCTCCTGCTCCTTCTCGATCCAGTACGACAGGGTCGGATGCCCGCTGACCAGTGCGCGCGGCAGTTCCAGTTCGATGCGGTTCTTCATGCGCAATTTCGGCTGTGCTTCGGCCACGGTGATGCGCGCATGCATGAAGACGATCGCCAGCCGCAGCGCGACCACGGCGCGGGCGAAATCGGCGTCGGCGAGGAACTCCTCGACCTTGCGCAGGTTGCCTTTCTGCGCCATCAGCAGCCGGCTCATGGTGCGCTGCTCGCGGTCCGTGAAGCCCGGCAGGTCGGCATGTTCGATCAGGTAGGCGGCATGCTTGTGGTGGCCGGTCTGCGACACGGCCTGCCCCACTTCATGCAGCAGCGCGGCCCAGTAGAGCATCCGGCCGGTGGCCTCGCTGGACGGCTTCAGCTGCTCCAGCAGCGCGAGGGCATCGTCG
Organism: Pseudoduganella sp. jia 9; assembly: GCF_055502615.1. Taxonomy (NCBI): domain Bacteria; kingdom Pseudomonadati; phylum Pseudomonadota; class Betaproteobacteria; order Burkholderiales; family Oxalobacteraceae; genus Pseudoduganella; species Pseudoduganella sp. jia 9. The sequence continues at coordinate 239,556 of NZ_JBUPWE010000007.1, forward strand.
GCCACGCGCGCGGCGCGGGCTTCGTCGACGTGGAACTTGCGGGCGAAGTCGCGCGCCGACTGCTCGCGGCGGTCGAGCCGCATCTCGCGCATCGTCAGGTCCCACATCACGCCCATGCGCAGGCCGGCCTCGATGGGCGCCAGTTCGTCGATATCGAGTTCGTGCATCACGCCGATCAGGATCGCCAGGCCGCCCACCACCGTCGAGGCCCGGTCCGGGCGCAGGCCCGGCAGGTCGATGCGGTTGACGTGGCCCAGCGCGATGAAGCGCTGCTTCAGCGCCTCCAGGCTGTCCGGCGTGATGCCCTTGCCCAGGCCGTTCTTTTCGATGACCTCGGCGATCGAGCGGATCGTGCCGGACGAGCCGTAGGCCCGTTTCCAGAACTGCGGCATGTAGGGCGGCGCGCCGTCCTCGAAATGGCTGCGTGCCGACAGGATCGCCGCCTCGTACGACGGCGAGTCGACATAGCCGTTGACGAAGAACGCCAGGCTCTGCTTCACGCTGCCCACGCTGAACGATTCGACCCGCTCGATGTCGTAGCCGCGGCCCAGGATCAGTTCCGTCGAGCCGCCACCGATATCGACGACGAGGCGCCGCTCGTTCGGCTGGGCCAGCGCGCTGGCCACGCCCATGTAGATCAGCCGGCCTTCTTCTTCGCCGGAAATGATCTCGATCGGAAATCCGATGGCCGCCTCGCACTGCGGCAGGAAGGTGGCGATATTCTGCGCCTGGCGCATGGTGGAGGTGGCCACCACCCGCACCGCGTCGAGCTGGTAGGCCGACAGCGTGATGGCGAAGTTCTGCAGGCAGGCGATGGCGCGCTGCTGGGCCGCTTCGGTGAGGTTGCCGGCGGCATCGAGCCCGGCGGCCAGCCGGATCGGTTCGCGCATGCTCTTCAGCACGCGAATCGTGTCGCCATCATGTTTGCCTATCGACAGGCGAAAACTGTTCGATCCGAGATCGACCGCTGCATACATCGGAGAATCCATTTATATTGTTTATACCGAAAATCCTATCACATTAGACCGTCCAGATGACGTCTTGATGACAGGCTCGCGTGCGGGCATGCCGCGGATGAATCCCCAACGGTTCAGGTGCCGGTGCCTTCGCCTTCCTGCGGCGGCGCGGCGGCGACGACCTGGTTGCGGCCGCGCAGCTTGGCGGCCTGCAGCGCCTCGTCGGCGCGCTTGAACAGGCTGACGGCGGAGTCGTCGGCGCGCATCGTCGTCACGCCCAGGCTGGCCGTCAGCGAGATCACGGCGCGCTCGGCCTTCACCGGCTGCGCCTCGATCGACGCGCGGATCCGCTCGGCCACGTGGACGGCATCGGCCAGCGTGGTGCGCGGCAGCTGGATCGCGAACTCGGCGCCGCCGAGGCGGCCCATCATGTCGCTGTCGCGCAGCTGGCGGCGGCACGCGTCCACCATGGCCTTCAGCACCTTGTCGCCCACGGCATGGCCGTAATGGTCGTTGACGCGCTTGAAGCCGTCCAGGTTCAGGATCAGCAGCGCGGTCGGCGTACCGGGCCGGCGCGCCAGCGCCAGCCATGGCGCCAGCGCCCCATAGAAGCCGCGGCGGTTCGGCACGTCCGTCAGCGCGTCGACCACTTCCAGCCGCGCCAGTTCGCCCTGCAGCGTCTCGCGCGCCAGCAGCAGGTAGCCGGCGCTGCCGATCAGCATGGCCAGGTAGAAGGCCACGTAACCCACGCCCTGCAGGTGCACCGGCTCGACGCCGGGCCAGCCCTGCCACAGCGACAGCGACAGCGCCATGGCCAGCATGCCGCGCCCGGCGATCGCCAGCCCCAGCACGGACAGCGCCACCGCCAGGAAGCGCCGCAGCATCGTGGCCTGGCCCCAGCCGGACAGCAGGGCGGCCGCGCCGGCAAGATAGAACGCGCCGACGATGGCCGACCCGGCCGCCACCCGCACGCCGGCATCCACGCCCGCCACGTAGCAGGCCAGCCAGGCCGCGGCGCAGGCCGCCAGCGCCGGCAGCACCACGCGCCGCCAGCCCGGGCGCCCTGCGCGCTCCCACAATGCGCCGGCATCGAATGCCACGCCGGCAAACAGCATCACGTTGGCGATCGGGCCGGCCAGCGGCTCGGGAATCACGCCGCGGAAATATAGCAGCAGCCAGGCCACCGCCTGGAATTGCCGGGCCAGCGCGAAGCTGGCCAGGGCGCCGCGCTGGCGGTTATCCGTATCATGGAAGAAAAGCGCCGCGCACAGCGCCAGGTTACCGAGCGCCAGGGTGAGGACCAGCGTCCTGACGTCCACGTCAGATCTCGTGCTCGACGTTGGTCGTGCCGTCGCCTACCTTCGATGCCCAGGCCCGGGTGAAGAACTCCTTCTCCTCCTCGGTGGGCGCGTCGTGCCAGAAGACGATCAGGGTGCCCTTGTGGTCATGCAGCTGGCTGCATTTCTCGATGAAGTTCTGCCGCCCCGCCACATCGGCCAGGGCAGCCGCGTAACCATACACGCGGTTCAGGCGCTCGATGCGGTCCGGCTCCGTGAAGCTGTTGGTCGCGGTAATGGTCGGGTGATCCAGGAACATATTTTCTCCGTCGAGAGCCGGCCGTGCCGGCATGCCGATAAACCGTTATCCAGGTATTTTCGTGCAAACCCGGCCGCCGGGGTACACTTTTGGCGAGCCCGAGAGCTTAGCAGAAAGCGCTCGCCATACCAACCGATGCAAGCAGCCTCATGTCCCAGTCCGTCGATCCCGCGTCCGCCCACCCGGCCACCCCTCCCGTCGTCAGCCGCCGCAAGGGCCGCCTGACGCTGGAATTCGTGCCCGGCGAGGTGCAGAGCCAGATGGACCTGGCCGATCCGCACCGCCTCGTACTGGCCTATGCGCGGGCCATGATGTGCTTCGTGCTGTTCAAGCCGCGTCCCGCGCACATCGTGATGGTGGGCCTGGGCGGCGGTTCGCTGGCCAAGTTCTGCCACCGCTACCTGCCCGAGGCGCGCATCACGGTGCTGGAGCTGTCGGCCGAGGTGATCGCGCTGCGTGAGCATTTCGCGGTGCCGCCGGACAGCGAACGCTTCCGCGTGATCCATGCCGACGCCGCGCGCCACATGCCGCGCCTGGCCGGCAGCGTGGACGTGCTGCTGGTCGATGGCTTCGACGCCGCAGGCCTGCCGCCCGCGCTGGGCAGCGCCCGCTTCTATGCCGACTGCCGCCGCGCGCTGAAGGCCGACGGGCTGCTGGTGGCGAACATGTTCAGCTACGACCCGCACTACGGCGCCATGCAGCACCGCCTGCACCAGGCGTTCAGCGATAACGTGTGCCAGTTCCGCGGCATTGCCGGCAACAACCGCATCCTGTTCGCGCTGCGGGCGGGCGGTGCGGCGGACGCCTGCGCCGCCACGCGGGCACACCGCCTGGTGCAGCGCGTGGCCTTGTGCGGCGCCCTGTGGCCGGGCCTCGCACCGTTCAACCGCCTGCTGGCGCACTGGGTCGTCCTGCGGCTGCGGCAGCGCGCCGCCCAGGAGGGGGAAATGGCCCGGGAAAGGCCGGCGGGCAGCCCATAGATGGTGCATCAGGACAACACTTAGTTACATCAAAATACATTCTCATCGGCAACTGTCGCGATTTGTGCCACACTGGCGGCCGGGTTCCTTGCCCGACGGTTATTGTTGAAAACACAGGAGTTCCATGGCACGCAGGTTTACCCCGGTATCGCTGGCGGCGGCAGTCACGCTCGCGGCCGGCCTGTGCGTGACAGGCGCCCTGTTCCTCGCCGTCAGCGCGCTCGAGTACGGCAAGTTGTCCGAGGGCTTCCAGCAACGCGCCAACCTGCGCGTGGCGGCGATCCAGCGCGGCCTCGACGATGCCGTCGAGGTACTGACAGTGACCAACCAGCTGTTCCGCACGATGCCCGGCGTGACGCAGGAGCAGTTCAGCGACTTCGCCCGGCCGCTGATGCAGCGCCATCCCTTCATGGTGTCGCTGACCCACCAGGCGTGGATGACGCACGACGAACGGCTGGCCTTCGAGGCGCGCATGGCGCCCGAACACCCCGACTTCACCGTCACCGAGCTGCGCGCCGGCCGCGCCGTTCCCGCCGCGCGGCGCGAGCGCTACCTCGTCGCGGCGCTGTCCGCGCCCCTCAATACGCAGAACGGCAGCCTTGGCCTGGATGTCTGGCCGCTGGCCGCCACGCCGCCGACGGTGGGGCGGATGCTACATACCGGCAAGCCGGCCGCCACCCCGCTGGTCAGCGTGATGCAGCCGGCGCAACGCGACAGCTTCGTGCTGCTGATGCCGCTGTACCGCTCCGGCATGCCGGTGGAAACACCGCGGCAGCGCCGCGCCGCTTGGATCGGGGAGACCGCCGCGCTGGTCCGCGCCCCGCACCTGGTGCACGCGATCCTGCAATACGGCGGCCTGCTGGACGACCCGCAGCTGCTGCTGCGGGTGTACGCCGGCGACGATGCCGAACTCGTGTACACCACCGGCGCCGAGGCCGAAGCGGACGACCGCCGCTGGTTCACGCCGCCGCCCTGGCTGGACATCCATCACCCGCAACACGTGGCCCAGCGTTTCGACCTGCTCGGCCAGAGCTGGCAGGTACGCGTGGATGCCTTGCCGCGCCCGTTCCTGGCCGATCACGCCGGCTCGCTGATCGCACTGGTGGGCGGCCTGCTGTTCTCGCTGCTGGCCGCGGCCCTCGTGCACACGCTGGAACAGCGCTCGCGGCGCGTGCAGTGGCTGGTCGACGAACGTACCGCCGACCTGCGGCGCAGCAACGCGCAGCTGAACGACGACGTGGCGGCGCGCAAGCGTACCGAGCGGGCGCTGCAGGAAAGCGAGCACCGCTTCCGCCGGCTGCTCGCGCTGTCCTCCGACTGGTACTGGGAGCAGGACGCGAATTTCTGCTTCACTTACATCGCCGACGGCTTTTTCGACAAGATGCATGCGCAGCGCAAGGATTACATCGGCCGCACGCGATGGCAGATCCGGCCCGATCTCCTCGACACGAAAGCGGGCCGCGAGCATCTGGCGCAACTGCAGGCGCGCCAGCCATTCACCAACCTGGAGAACGAGATCACCGGCGACGACGGCATCACGCGCTGGTTCCAGGCCAACGGCGAGCCGGTCTACGACGCCCAGGGCGAGTTCCGCGGCTACCGCGGCACCGGCGGCGAGATCACCGAACGCAAACTGACCGAACAGCGCATCCGCCACATCGCCCACCACGATGCGCTGACCGGCCTGCCGAACCGGGTACTGCTGCAGGACCGGCTGGCGCAGGCGGTCGCCCACGCGAACCGGGGCGGACGCCGGATGTGGGTGCTGCTGATCGACCTGGACCGCTTCAAGTTCGTCAACGACACGCTGGGCCACAAGGCCGGCGATCAGCTGCTGCGCACGATCGCCGGCCGCCTGCGCGCGTCGGTGCGGGAAGCGGACACGGTGGCGCGGCTGTCCGGCGACGAATTCGTGGCGATCCTTTCCGAGCAGGCCGATGCGCCGCTGGCCGACGACGTGATCGACCGCATCATGGCCGCGCTGGCGCAGCCGATAACCCTGGAGGGCAAGGAATTCTGCGTCACCTGCAGCATCGGCGTGGCCCCCTACGCGGCGGACGGTACGCCGGCAGCCCACCTGATCGAGCATGCCGATATCGCGATGTACGCGGCCAAGAAGCAGGGCCGCAACCGCTGGCAGTTCTACCATGGCGCAATGACCGAGGAAACGCAGGAACGGCTGCGCATCGAGGGCGCGCTGCGCAGCGCGCTGGAGCGCAACGAGTTCGTGCTGCATTACCAGCCGCAGGTGGATTTGGCGAGCGGATGCATCGTCGGGATGGAGGCGCTGCTGCGCTGGCAGCATCCGGAGCTCGGCATGGTGCCGCCGCAGCGCTTCATCGGGCTGGCCGAGGAGACCGGCCTGATCGTGCCGATCGGCGCGTGGGTGCTGCGCACCGCCTGCGCGCAGGCGAAGGCATGGAACGACATGCGCGAACCGTGCGGGATGGCGCCGCTGCGCGTGGCCGTCAACCTGTCGGCGCGCCAGTTCGCGCAGCCGGACCTGGTGGAGTCGATCGCCGCGGTGCTGGCCGATACCGGCCTGCCGCCGGCCTGCCTGGACCTGGAACTGACGGAAAGCCTGTTCGTGGACGACGTGGCCCAGGCGGTCGACCTGCTGCACCAGCTGAAGGCGCTGGGCGTGGCGCTGTCGATCGACGATTTCGGCACCGGCTACTCGAGCTTCTCGTACCTGCGCACGTTCCCGATCGACGTGCTGAAGATCGACCGCTCCTTCGTGGCCGACATCGCCAGCGATGCCGACGAGGCGGCGATCGTCGTGTCGATCATCGCGCTGGCCCACAACCTCAAGTTGCGGGTGATCGCCGAAGGGGTAGAATCACCTGCTCAGCTGGAATTCCTGCGTGCCCAGGGCTGCGACGAGATGCAGGGCTATCTCGTCAGCCGGCCGGTGCCGGCCGGGGAATTCGGGCGCATGATCGGGAGCGGCCACGGGCTCGCGGAGCCGGCCATCGTGGAACAGGAGCCGCAGCCCGCATAGAACCGGCCGCAAAAAACAAAACTACGCATCAAGACGGGGATCACAACAATGAATGCACGAGTCAAGAAACAGTTCCTGCTGAAGCCGCAGCACGCGCGCACCAACCGCAGGATGCGCGACGTGGTCGACCAGGCCGTGACCGCCCTGCCCGAAGTGGGCATCCGCAAGTCGGCCGAATTCCTCGCCTCGATGCACGTGCCGGTCGAGGTGGCGGTGCGCGCACTGGTCTACCCGAAGCGGCGGCGCGCCGTCACGCCGCCATCGTACGGCCGGCGGCGCTGAGCTACTGCCCTTTCTTCCTGTGCTTGGCCCCGTGCAGCGCCAGCCGCGCGGCCTTGCGCGCTTCGGCCTGTTCGAAGCGGGCGACCTGCTCCGGCGTTTCCGGCACCAGCGGCGGCACGGCCACCGGCTTCCTGTCCTTGTCCACCGCCACCATCGTGAAGTAGCAGCTGTTCGCGTGCCGCACCAGCCGCTGCTGGATGTTTTCCGTCACCACGCGAATGCCCACTTCCATCGACGTGCGGCCCGTGTAGTTCACCGATGCCAGGAAGGTCACCAGCTCGCCCACGTGGATCGGCTGCAGGAACATCACCTGGTCCACCGACAGCGTGACGACGTAGCTGCCCGAGTAGCGGCTGGCGCAGGCGTAGGCCACGCTGTCGAGGAATTTGAGGATCGTTCCGCCATGCACGTTGCCCGAGAAATTGGCCATGTCGGGTGTCATCAGGACGGTCATCGTCAGCTCGTGGGCCGACCAGTGCATTGCGCTTTCCATCGTGCTTTCCAGGTAAATGAGGGGTCCTACACATTCTAACGGCAATGTCGTATGCTTGCGCATCATCAATTTTCGACATCGAAGGGGCCCACCCATGAAGTGGAAATTCGCCGCCGCCATCGCGGCAGCTCTTGCCAGCCATGTGCTTGCCAGCTCCGCCCACGCCGCGTTCACGGCCGACCAGGTCAAGTCGTTCACGCTCGCCAACGGCATGAAGTTCATCGTCCTGGAAAGCAGCACGATCCCGAACGCGAACATGTACACCTTCTGGAAGGTGGGCTCGCGCAACGAGGCGCCCGGCACCACCGGCCTGTCGCACTTCTTCGAACACATGATGTTCAACGGTTCGAAGAACTACGGGCCGAAGATGTTCGACCGCACCATGGAAGCGAACGGCGGCAGCAACAATGCCTACACCAGCAGCGACGTGACGGTGTACCAGGACTGGTTCCCGGCCAGTTCCCTGGAAACGATCTTCAAGCTTGAAAGCGACCGCATCGCGCACCTGACGATCGACCCGAAGATGGTCGAGAGCGAGCGCGGCGTGGTGCTGTCGGAACGGAGCACGGGCCTGGAAAATTCCAACGTGCGCATGCTGATGGAAGACCTGAACAGCGTGGCGTTTTCCGCCCACCCGTATTCGTGGCCGGTGATCGGCTTCGAATCGGACATCAAGGCCTGGACGCAGCAGGACCTCGTCAACTACTTCCGCACGTACTACGCGCCGAACAATGCGGTGTCGGTGATCGTCGGCGACGTGAAGGCCGACCAGGTGAAGACGCTGGCGACGAAGTACTTCGGCGCGATTCCCAAACGCGCGATGCCGCCGGCCGTGAAGACCGTGGAACCGGAACAGAAAGGCGAGCGGCGGCTGTTCGTGGCCAAGCCTTCGGCCACGTCGGCCAACCTGATGGTGGCCTACAAGGTGCCGCGCGCGGACAGCCCCGATTACTACGCGCTGAACGTGCTGCAAAGCGTGCTCACCGAAGGCAAGACCTCGCGCCTGTACAAGGCGCTGGTGGAAAAGCAGCTGGCCACCTCGGTCGGCGCCGATGCCACCGACGGCTTCGATCCGGGCCTGCTGTATGTGTTCGCGGTGGCCGCCAGCGGCGTCGACGGCGCGAAGGTGGAGAAGGCCCTGCTCGACGAGATCGACAACGTGGTGAAGAACGGCATCAGTGCGCAGGAACTGCAGGCCGTGAAGAACAAGAAGCTCGTCAACCTGTACCGCGCCCAGGAAACCATCAACGGCAAGGCCCAGCAGCTGGGCAACTACGAGACGTTCTTCGGCGACTGGCGCGAACTGTTCGACGCGCCCGCCGAGTACGAGAAGCTGACACCGGCCGACATCCAGGCCGTGGCCGCCCGCTACCTGAAAAAATCGCAGCGCACCATCGGCATGCTGGCCGCGAAGGAGGAATGATGAAGAAACTGGTATTCACCACCGCCCTGCTGGGCGCGGCCATGGCCGCGCAGTCTGCCGCGCAGTCTGCAGAATTCCGGCTGCCGCAGTTCGAAACCACGACCCTGCCCAACGGCCTGACCGTGATGCTGATGGAACGCCACGAAGTGCCGCTGATCGCGGTGCGCGCCGTCGTCAAGGCCGGCGCCGTCAACGATGGCGCGCAGCCCGGCCTGGCCAACCTGACCGGCGATGCGATCCTGCTGGGCAGCGAAAAACACGCCAAGGCCGCGATCGACGAAGCCTTCGATTTCCGCGGCGCGCAGCTGGCCGGCGGCAGCGCCACCGAACAGACCACCGTGCAGGCCAACTTCGCCAAGGCCGACGCGGCCGCGCTGCTGCCGCTGTTCGCCGAGATCGTCCAGCAGCCGTCCTTCGAGGCCGCCGAACTGGACAAGCTGAAGAACCGCAAGGTCAGCGGCCTGAAACAGGCCAAGGAAAGCCCGCGCCAGGTCGCCGGCACGTACTACCGCAGCATGCTGTACGGCGATGCGCCGTATGCCAGCCCGGCCGCCGGCACGGTGGGCAGCCTGTCCGCGCTGCAGCGCGCCGACGTGCGGGGCTTCCACGGCCGCTACTTCCGGCCGGACAACGCGGCCGTGATCGTGGTCGGCGATTTCGACCCGGCCGCGATGCGCCGGCAGATCGAGGCGCTGTTCGGGCAATGGAAGGCCGAAGGCCCGCCGCCGCAGCGCGCCGACTACGGCAAGCCGGTGGCGGACAAGCCGCGCGTCTGGCTCGTCGACAAGCCCGATGCGATCGAGACGACGTTCATCATCGGCGGCCCCGGCATCGCCCGCAACGATGCCGACTACGTCCCGCTGCAGGTACTGAACACGGTGCTGGGCGGGCGCTTCACGTCCTGGCTGAACGACGAACTGCGCGTCAACTCCGGCCTCACCTACGGGGCCAACAGCGCCTTCGCGCCGCTGGCGCAGTCGGGCATCTTCACGATGTCGAGCTTCACGGCGTCGGCCAAGACCGAAGCGGCACTGGACCTGGCATTGAAGACCTACAACCGCTTATGGGACAAGGGAATCGACAAGCCCACGCTCGACTCGGCCAAGGCCTACGTGAAGGGCCAGTTCCCGCCCCGCTTTGAAACGGGCGAGCAGCTGGCCAGCCTGCTGGGCGACATGTACGCGCTCGGCGTCGACCGGGCGCAGATCGACAACTTCATGCGCGATGTCGACGGGCTGACGCCTGCCAGGGCCAAGCAGCTGGTGGACCGGCACTTCCCGCGCAACAACCTGCAGATCGTATTGGTCGGCAAGGCCGAGGATATCCGCAAGGTGGCCGCCAAGTACGGCGAGGTGACGGAACTCGATATCAGTGCCGACGGGTTCAAGCCGGCGGGGAAGTGAACCCCGGCGGGTAGCGGATCGCGAGGGGGCGGCATCCTCGACACCACCCGGCGGGTGCTGGCGCTGGGGCGGTTTTTTGTTGGGCGGTCTCAATCGGCCTCGGCGGCGAGATAGGCAAACGCCGCATACACGGCGGTGTTCTGGTCGATGGCGGCACGATCGACCTTGTCGAAGGTATCGTTGGCGCTGTGATGATGGTCGAACAGTTCGCTGGCGTCCTGTTCGAGCTGCGCCCATGGCATGCCTTGCTTGGCCAGGAAGCCAAGGTCGGGGCCGGGGGTGCCGCCGGCGGCGGTCCGCACGCCGAGCGGTGCCAAGGTGCGATCCAGCGCGGCGGCCAGGCTGGGGGACAGATGGGGCGAGCGGATTGCGATGATGCGGCCGCCGCCCCAGTCACTTTCCGCTGCCATGCGATGGCGCGACAACTCGGCGGCGTCCCGGGCGGCGTACCGGCGGGCGCCGTAGAATCCCTGCTCCTCGTTGGCAAACAGCACGACGCGCAGGGTGCGGCGCGGGCGCTGTGGCAATGCGCCAATCAGCTTGCCCGCAGCCATGGTCACGCCGATGCCGAAGCCGTCATCGATGGCGCCGGTACCCAGGTCCCAGGAATCGAGGTGCGCGCCGATCAGCACATAGTCGTCTGGCCGTTCACGTCCGGTAATTTCACCGATCACGTTGTGCGAGACAAAGCCGGGGCGCGAGTCCACCGCGATGCGCAGCGCGATTCGTACGGGTTCTCCCCGGCGCAGCAGGCGGCTCAGCAACTCCGCATCCGGCGCCGAGAGTGCGGCAGCCGGAATCCGCGGCATGTCCGGGGTGTAGTTGACGCTGCCGGTATGCGGCAGCCGGTTGCTGGCCGTGCCCAGTGACCGCAGCAGCAGCGCCGCTGCGCCTTTCTGGCCCGCGATGCTGGCGGCACGGCTGCGAATCGGCAGCACATCGAAGTAGCCGCTGCCGTCCTGCCTGCGCTCCATGCGCTGCGATATGAACACGATCCTGCCCCGCACGGCATCGGCCTGCGCCGCCTCCAGTGCGTTCAACGATGGAAATTCCACCACTGCGGCCTTGATGCCGTCCGGATCGGTTCCCACACTGCCACCCAGCGTGGAAATCGCCAGGCGATGCGTGGCCGGGCTGGTGACTTCGGCGCTTTCGCCGATGCGGCGCCACGTCGGGAACGTCACCGCTTCGGTGTACACCTTGTCGTAGCCGAGCGCCTTGAATTTCTCGACGGCCCATGCCACCGCTTTCGCGTCTTCGGCTGAGCCAGCGGGGCGTGCCCCGACCTCCGTCGTCAGGGATTCCACGATCTCGTATGCGCCGCTGCCGGCAAGAGCGCGCTCGCGCAGGACGGCGGCATACTCTTCCGGCGTGGCGGCTGCAGCCGGCCAGCCAAGCGAGGCTAACGCCACTGCCGTGGCCAGGAACTGAATGATCTTCATGGTCTTCCTCCCGGCGCTTGTTTCGACGCTGGAACGTAGTGGTCGTTCACGTAGGGCATCGGTACCCAGCGATAGGCATCGCCATCGGCACGCAGGTGGCCGACGCCGGGAAATGCCACGTGGTCGCCCGCCACCCAGTAACGGCCTTGCAGGGCGTCGGCAAATGCCTGCTTGCGCTGTGCCGCCGCGGCGGCCGGGTCGACGTCGAACACGATGGTCACGGCGGGATTCGGTAACTGGACTTCCGCCACATGCAGCAGGTCGCCCCAGAACACCAGCTTTTCGCCCTTGCTTTCCAGCGCATAGAAGCTGTGGCCGGGCGTGTGGCCAGGGCTCGGGATCGAGCGAATGCCAGGGAAGAGCTGAGTGGCGCCGCTGAAGGTCTTGACCCGTCCGCTGTCGACATACGGCTTCATCTTGGCCGCCGCCTGATCGAAGTACTGTTTGGCACTGTCCGGTGCCTTGGCGCGGTTGGCCGCACTCATCCAGTAATCGAGTTCGCGTTTTTCGACATGCACGGTGGCGTTGGGGAAGACGATGCGCTGGCCGTCCATCAGGCCACCGGTGTGATCGGTGTGGATATGGGTGATCAGGATGTCGGTGATCTGCTCCGGTTGATAACCGATGGCACCGAGGCTGGCAGCGAGCTTGTTCAGGGTCGGGCCGTACAGTTCGCCCGTGCCGGCATCCACCAGCACCAGCCGGTGGCCGGCCTTGATCAGATAGGAGTTGATGGAGGCATCGACCGCGGTGGTCTGGTAGGTTTCCGCCAGCCGCGCGGCAACCTCGCCCGGCCTGGCGCCGGTCAGTAATACGTCGGCTGGAATGGGCAGCGTGCCATCGGACAAGGCGGTGACGTCGAAATCGCCGAGCTTGAAGTGGTAATAACCGGCCTGGAACTTGTCGATACGCGGCACGGGGTCAGTCTGTGCGCTGGCAGCCGGAAGGCTGGCGGCGCAGATGAGGGTGGCGATCAGTGTACGTGCAAACATCGAAATTCCTTGGTGGCGTGAAGTGCATCGATTATATTTATCGCCAGAAGGTTGATATACAGGTCAAAACCAGATTCATTCTTGCCGAACCGTTGAGAATAATATGATTGATAATATCGGAGATCTGACGGTGTTCGCACGCATCGTCACGGCCGGCAGCCTCACCGGCGCGGCAAGTGAGCTGGACCTGTCGCTGGCAGTGGTCAGCAAGCGCCTGGCGGCACTGGAAGAGCGCCTTGGCATACGCCTGCTGAATCGCACCACGCGGCGCCAGTCCCTGACGCAGGAAGGGGAGCGCTTCCACGCCCATTGCGTGCGGATCCTGTCCGAGGTGCAGACTGCGGAAGAGGAAATGGTCCGCAGCCGCGAGACCGTATCGGGGCTGCTCCGGATTACCGCGCCACGTACTTTCGGCCGGCGCTACGTGGCCCCGCTCGTGGCGGCGTTCCAGGCGCGCCACCCCGGCTTGCGCATCGAACTGGTGCTGGCCGACGACATCGTGGATATGGTCGAAGCGGGGATTGACGTTGCGTTGCGCTTTGGCGCCATGATGGATTCGACGATGACGGCGCGCCATGTGGCGCCCAGTTATCGCGTGCTTTGCGCGTCACCGGAATACTTGCGCCAACATGGCGAACCCACACATCCAGATCAACTGGCCGGGCATCAATGCATCGTCTACGGTGCGCGCAATTCGCGGCACTGGCTATTCCAGGGCAACGATGCGCACGTGGCGGCAGAAATCCAGGGCACATTCATTTGCAACGACGGCGATGCCGCCAGTGCGCTGGCGATGGCTGGCGCCGGGATTTTTTTCAAGTCGATCTGGGACGTAGGTGCCGATCTGATGGATGGGCGGCTGGTGCACATCATGCGCGCATATCGCGCGATGACAGAACCGCTGCATGTGGTGTATCCGCATGCTTTGCATCTCACGCCACGTGTACGCGAGTTTGCCAATTTCGCACTGAAGGCGTTGGCGGAGGACTGGGTGAAATTGCGCACAGCGTACCCTTGAGCGCGCTGTTCGGCAGAGTGCGGACGCCCCCCCGATGCAAACCTGTTCCAGACAGGCCAGGTGCCGCAAGAGGCAACACTTGCGGAAGCCCCGGCCCGGCACGACGGTCGCGGATCTTCCGCCGGCGTTCCTAGATGCCCTGCGCCTCGATATCGGCCAGCGTCTCGCGTCCCTTGTCGGTGACGGCGAAGCCGTTGTCGGCGGGCACGATGTGGGATTTCTTGCCGAGGAAGGCAAGCACGTCGTCGTCGAGCTTGGCGGCGGGGTCGCCTGCCAGCGCGCGCAGGCCGAGAATGCAGCGGCGCAGGAACAGTTTTTCCTTGCCCTTGTCGGTCAGCGACAGGTGGCCATTGCGGGCGAACGACAACATTTTCAGGCCGGACAGGCGCTTGGTATTGCGGGCCACGCAGGCGCTGGGCCTGCCCTGGACGCCGCGGCGCACTTCGTCCAGCGCGTTGTATTCGTCGGTGGTGAGTTTTTCGTCTTTCATTGAACCTGTTCCATGAGGGCGGATGCGGCCGTCATGGTACGCGGGCAGAACGCCCCCCGCAAGCAAGGCTTACTTGAAATTCCTGAATGCCAGCAGAAATACGCCCAGACCCGCGGCAACGCCGGCCAGCAGCAGGCGGATGCGGTCCGTGCGGGTGCGGCGGCCGAGATAGATTTTGTTGTGCAAAGAGTTACCCATGACAGTCTCCAGATGAAACGTTTATTCCTGACTCAATTATAGAAACACTTCAGTGACACGACTGTGACAGCCGGCACAAATAACCACAGCCTGTATGAAAGCAACAACAGCTGTGTCCTTCTCGTCAATATGGCGCCGCAGCAAACGTCCCCGCGCTAGGATGGCGCATTTCCCATTCACAGGAGCAGGCGATGAGCGCAACAGAGAAACAGGACCATTCACACGGCAATTCGGCGGACGACTCCGAAAAAGGTGGCCACATGATGAACGAGCCGGATATCGGCAGCGGCGAGAAATCGCCGGGCGAGCGGGAAACCGACGAGCAGATCCGCCAGATCCCGCAACAGCAGCCCGCGCCGCCGAAAGAAGGCAAGTAGCGCGGGCCCCGCCGTTCAATCCATCCGGATCGGCGGCGGTGGTGCCGTCGGCTCTTCCACCGGGGGAATCTCGGTGGGGGGCTTTTCGGTGGGGGGCGGCTGGCTCGGCGGGTCCTGCTCCGGCGCCGGGGTATCGGGATCGGGCGTGATATGCGCCGACAACGGGGCCGGCGTCGGCAGGCGCTCCAGGTCTCCATTCATAATGATGCTCCTCAGTAAATATTGCTAAAAAGCTTATCACTACTGGCGCAATCCCGTCGCCCGGATCACCCCAACCGAACCCTCCCCCGCTTTACTGCCCGCGCCGGGCCAGCCGTGCCCAATGGCAGAGCCGGCAACAGGCGTGCAACGTTTACACTGATACCTTATCCGGGGAGACAACCATGAGCACACGAGGATTCACCGGCCGCCGGCCCGGCGCCGACGCGGCGCGCCGCCTGCCGCCCGGCCAGCACGAAACCGGCGATTTTCCCGTGCTGTCGCTCGGCCCCGCGCCGGCGATCGACCTGGCGAACTGGCGCTTCACGCTGCGCCACGGCGCGCGCCCGCTGGCCAGCTGGAACTGGGAACAGTTCCTGGCCCTGCCCCGCACCGCCTGGCGCGGCGACATCCACTGCGTCACCACCTGGAGCAAGTTCGATACGGCATGGGAAGGCGTGACGATCGACGACCTGCTGGCCGCGGCCGGCATCGCGCCCCCCACCGCCTTCCTGCTGGCGCAGTCATACGACGAATATGACACCAATGTCCCCGTCGCCGACCTGGTGGGCGGCCGGGCGATGGTCGCCACGCACTTCGACGGCGCGCCGCTGACGGCGGAGCACGGCGGCCCGGCGCGGCTGCTGGTACCGCACCTGTATTTCTGGAAAAGCGCCAAGTGGATCAGGGGCCTGAAGTTTACGGAACGGGATGAAGCCGGCTTCTGGGAATTGCGCGGCTACCACATGCGCGGCGATCCATGGCGCGAGCAGCGCTACGGCGACGACGAATGAGAAAGCGCATGTGAGCGAGCGCATGTGAGCGAGCGCATGTGAGCGAGGTGATGTGAGCGAGGACGACCGCACCGGCTGGCAACAGGCATTCATCGCCCGCGTCGAGCAGCGCACCGCGCGGATGCGCAGCCTCTACCTGCGGGCTCCGCTGGCGCGCCACATGGCCGGCCAGTATGTCGACGTGCGCCTGACCGCGCCGGACGGCTACCAGGCGCGCCGCAGCTACTCGATCGCCTCCGCACCCGGCACCGACGCCATCGAACTGGCCATCGAACTGCTCGATGACGGCGAAGTCTCCGCCTGGTTTCACGACGTGGCGCAGGCGGGCGACACGATCGATGTGCGCGGCCCGCTCGGCGGCCACTTTGTCTGGCACCCGGAACAGCCGGGACCCATCCTGCTGGTGGCCGGCGGCTCCGGCGTGGTGCCGCTGGTGTCGATCGCGCGCGCTTGGCGGCAGGCCGGCGCGCCCGTGCCGGCACTGCTGCTGCACTCGGCCCGCGCGTGGGACAGCCTGGCATACCGCGACGACATGCGCGCGATCGCCGATGCGCATGCGAACTTCGGCTATGTGGCGACCGTCACCCGTGGCGGCCAGGAAGGCGCCGACCATGCGCGCCGCATCGACCGCGCGATGGTCGACGAAGCGCTGGCCCGCCTGGCACGCGCGCCGTCGACCTGCTACGTGTGCGGCAGCAACGGGTTCGTGGAAACGGCGGCCCAGCTTCTGGTAGCGGCCGGCATCCCCTCGCGCACGGTGCGTACCGAGCGATACGGAGGCTAGCGTCTTCGGGAAACCCGTCTACTCGCGCGACGCCGCGTCGGCGGTATCCGTCTTGCCCGCCAGGATGGCAAGAATCTGTTCGACACTGACCGGCTTCACCAGGTGCTGCTCGAAGCCGGCCTCGAACGCCAGGTCGCGGTCCTTCTGCTGCCCCCAGCCGGTCACCGCGACCATCACCGTGTTGCCCAGCGCGGGCAGGGCGCGCAGCGCGCGCGCCAGGTCATAGCCGTTCAGGCCGGGCAGCCCGATGTCGAGGAAGGCGAAATCGGGCGCGAAGCCTTCGGCAGCGGCCAGCGCCTGCGGGCCGTCGTGGCACACGTGCACCGTATGCCCCATCGTGCGCAGCAGGCCGCCGATGGCGTTGACGAAATCCTCGTTGTCGTCCACCAGCAGGATGCGGAACTGGCGGTCGCCGCCATGGCCCAGCGTCGGCCGTGCCACGGGGGCCGGCACTTCGGCCAGCACCGGCAGCGTGACCGTAAAGGTGCTGCCCTGCCCCGGCCCGGCGCTGGCCGCCTCCAGCGAGCCGTCGTGCAGCTCGACCAGCCGGCGCGCCAGCGACAGGCCCACGCCGAGCCCCTGGTTGATGCGCTCCAGCGAGGCGTCGGCCTGCACGAACATCTCGAAGATCGCGCCCAGCATCTCCGGCGCGATGCCGATGCCGTCGTCGGCCACGCGGATGCGCAGCCGGCCGTCGCCGCCCACCTCGGCCGACAACGCGATGTGGCCGCCGCGCGGCGTGTAGCGCGCCGCATTGTTC
Source organism: Pseudoduganella sp. jia 9 (assembly GCF_055502615.1). NCBI lineage: Bacteria > Pseudomonadati > Pseudomonadota > Betaproteobacteria > Burkholderiales > Oxalobacteraceae > Pseudoduganella > Pseudoduganella sp. jia 9. Next base: position 256,743 of record NZ_JBUPWE010000007.1, read on the forward strand.
AACAGGTTCGACAGCACCTGCGCCAGCCGGGTCGTGTCGCCCAGCACATGCACGGGGCCGGGCGGCAGTTCGACCGCCAGCTCATGGCCCTGCGCATCGACGAACGGCCGGGCGATCTCCAGCGCATTGGTCACCACCGCATGCAGTTCCAGGCTTTCGCGCCGGATCGTCAGCTTGCCCGTATTGATGCGCGAAACGTCCAGCAGGTCGTCGACCAGGCGCACCATCTGCTTCAGCTGGCGCTCCATCACGCCGCGCGCGCGCAGGCTGGCGGCCGGGTCGCCGCCGTTCAGCCGCATGATGTCGAGCCCGGTGCGCAGCGGCGCCAGCGGGTTGCGCAGCTCGTGCGCCAGGGTTGCCAGGAACTCGTCCTTGCGGCGGTCCGCCAGCAACAGCGCCCGCTCGGCGCCCTGCCGCACCGCCATCTCGCGTTCCAGCGTCAGGTTCGCTTCCTGCAGCGCGTTGGCGCGGCGGCCGATCTCGGCCAGCATGTCGTTGAAGGCATCGACCAGCGTGCCGATCTCGCCGGCGTGCCTGCCGTGATGTTCGTCATCGTAGGCCACCCGCAGCGAGAAATCGCGGCGCTGCATCACCGCGCGCGCCACGTCCGTCACCGCGCGCAGCGGGCGCGTGATCGCCTGCTGCAGGCGGCTTGCCACCAGGGCTGCCAGCAGCAGGCTGGCCAGCATCACCACGCCGAGGATCATGGCATAGCTGGCCAGCCGGTCCAGCAGGCGGTAGCGCGCGCTCAGGTACACGGTGCCGACCCGCTCGCCGTTCTCGACGATCGGGTGGTAGACCACCATCCGGCCGCCCTCGATCGCATGGCCGGGCCGGCCGGGGCGCGCCGGCAGCGGCGGCACGTCGGCCCCGGCCTGCGCGTAGGCGGCAAAGACGGCGCCGCCCGCGCCATAGATGGCGCCCTGCTGGATCTGTGGCCGCACCCGCAGCAGCGCCAGGTTCTGGCGCGCCGCGGCGGGGTCGTTGAAGCCCACCGCCGGAGCCGACACGGTGGCCACGATCTCCGCCTGCGTGGTCAGGTCGTCGAGCCAGTTCTGCTGGAACGTCGTCAGGTCGTAGACCAGCATGCTGACGGAGGTGGTGACCAGCGCGGCGAACGTGGTGGCAAGCGCCATCGCCACCAGCTTCGCGCGCACGGTTTCTGGACGCAGGCGTGACAGCACTAGTTCCCCTTCTGCACGTGCCAGGCCACCGACAGCAGGCGCGAACTGAGTTTCAGGCTGCTGCGTTCCGCGGCGGGCAGCGACACCTCGAAGCGCACGCGCTCCTCGACGATGCGGAAGTTGATGACGGCGCCATGCTGCAGCCCGTTCTCGTCGTCGGCCACGCCGAGCGCGCCGTTCTGCGCCGCGCTGCGCAGGATCTTCGGCAAGTCGTCGGCCGTGCCGGCGAACACCATCTGCAGGCCCGCCAGCGGCTCGCCCTCGCGCAGGCTGCGCACGGCGATCGGGCGGCCGTTGACCGTGCGCCCGGCCGTGATGCGCGCCAGTTCCGCCGCCACGTCGTCCGCGCCCAGCACGCCGACGGCCAGCGGACTGCCGCCTTCCGCGCCTTCCTTCGGCGTCAGGAATTCCACGTAGCCGAGGAACTTGAACAGGTAGGCGGCCTTCACGCTGCGCTCCAGGTTCGGCACGGCCGGCGCCGCCGGCTGTCCCACGGCCGGGCAGTTCAGCGCGACGCACAGCAGGGCCAGCGCCAGCAGCGCGGAGCACCAGCCCGGCCAGGCCGGCCAGCCGGGCCAGCTGGTCGATGCCGGAATCGGCCGGGTGGGTGCGAGGGCAAGTGACGTCATGTCAGAAACGGTAGGTGAGCCTGAGCACGGCGGTACGCTCGAACACGCTGCGGTTCGGCGCCGTGCCGAACTCGGCGTGGGACCGGTGCAGCAGGTTCTGGCCGATCAGCGCCACGTCGAGGTTGCGCGTGGCACGCCATAACCATTGCAGGTCCAGTTCGTGATACGACGGCACGGCCGGGCGCGGCAGCGCGCCGACCCGGCGCAGCGTCCAGTCCAGCTGCATGTCGCCCGGCAGGTCGTGCGACGAGCGCAGCTGCCAGTACTGGCTCGGGTCAGCCGTGGCCACACCGTCCCTGGCGGCCGTGTCGCGGCTGCCGGGATGCAGTGCCGTGCGTATGCGCTGCACCACCAGGCCGCCGCTCAGGCGCCAGCCGTCGAGCGGTTCCCAGCGTGCCCACATCTCGATGCCGCGCGTGTGGCCGTGGGCCATGTTGCGAAATTCCGTCAGCCCGCTGTAGGCCGGGCCGTCCGGATTGGGCTCCTGCGTGCCCAGCCGGTCGTACTTGGCGAGGAACGCGGTAACCGAATACGACCAGCGCGGCGATGGCTGGATGCGATAGCCCAGCTCCGCCGTCTTCGCCGTCTCGGACTGGAAGTCGGGGCCGCCGCCGAAGATATAGCGCGGCACGCCGCCCACCATCACCGGCCTGACCGGCCGGTAGAAATCGCGGTCGATGCGCGACGGCGCGCGCACCGTGCGCGACAGGCTGCCCCACAGCAGCTGGCGGCTGTCCGGCGTCCATGCCAGGCGCACGCTGGGCAGCACTTCCGCGCCCGTGTAGTGATTATGCTCGACCTTCACCCCGCCGCTCAGCCGCAGGTCGTCGCGCAGCCCCAGCTCGTCCTGCACGAACAGGCTGCCCCAGTGCATCGAGAGGTCGTTCGGCAGGTAGGCCTGGTTGCGGCCGTTGGCGATGCGGTCGCGCGAATAGCGGTAGCCGGCGCCCCACGTCACGTTGTGCGGCACCGCCGAGTCCGCCGCCAGGCGCACGCTGTGCTGCGCCTCCAGCTCGATCGTGTTGAGCCGTTCGTACATGGTGTTCGGCTGGTTCCGTTCGGTGTGATCGAGCACGAGGTGCAGGCGCACGCTGGAATCGTCCGCCAGGCGGCGCGTCAGCCGTGCCACCAGGTTCGCGCCGGAGAGCAGCGTCGAGCCGGCAGTGCGTTGCGCCAGGTCGGCTTCGTAGGCATCGCCGGACAGCGTCAGGCCGCCGCGCGCACGGTCCCAGTCGGCGCGAAAGCCGGCCTGGCGCCGCAGGTAGCCGGTGGCCGCCTGCCCGGTATCGCGCACGGCGTCGTCCGCTTCGGCGTAGCGCGCATACACGCGGTAATGGCCGCCGCCCGGCAGGTCGCCGCCATGGCGCACGCTGGCATCGCGGTCGTCCTTGCCGGCCGCGGCGGCCAGCAGGCTGCCCTGGGTATCCTTGGCCGAGCGCGTGATCACGTTGATCACGCCATTGACGGCATTGGCACCCCAGATCGTGGCACCGGGACCGCTGATCACCTCGATCCGTTCCACGTCCTCGAGCAGCACGTCCTGGGCATCCCACGACACGCCGGAAAACAGCGGCGTATAGAGGGTGCGGCCATCGACCAGCACCAGCAGCTTGTTCGACTGCTGGCCATTGAAGCCGCGCGCCGTGATCGCGTAGTTGCGCGCATCCACCCGCGCCACCTGCAGGTTCGGCGCCAGGCGCAGCGCTTCGGGCAGCGTGCGCACGCCGCTGCGGCGGATCTCGTTGCCGGAAACGATATAAATAGACGCCGCCGCATTGCCCAGCCGTTCTTCCTGCCGGGAGACGGACGTGATGACGATGTCGCTCAACTGCTCGAGCGACAGTTCGGCGATGTCGTCCTGCTGCGGCGCGGCACCCGCGAATCCGGTCACCACGGCAAGGCAGGCGGCCGCGGCCGGCGCACGAAATCTGGATGGACGCTGTATGGTGGGACCACGTGTCATCGAACCGTGTCTGTTTGGTCTCATAAGCCGCGTCAGGCAGGTTGAATTGTTTTCAAGAATTATAAGCACGCCGACGCATCCCCTCGCGCACAGTAGCACATCGGCCTTGCAATATGGGCAACGACCCGCATTTGCCCCGCGCACTTGTGCATAAATTCTCTCGAGGACAACATGTTTCCAAAACCGCCCCGCCCGGAACCGCCCCGCCGCGCCGTGCCCACCCAGGTTGTCCAGCAGCGCCAGGTACAGCGCGTGCCGCAAGTGCTGGTCGCCGAACGCCCCGCCGCGCCGTCCGATGCCGCTCCCCCCGCACCGCAGGCAACTGTGGAAAGGAAGCCGGATTAGGTATACTTCGTGGCCATGAACAAGTACACACGCATGTCCGACGAATGGGACCGCTGGCTGGATGCCAGCCTCGACAAGGGTTGCCGCACGCAAGATATCGTGGCCGCGATGGTGGCCGCGAACTACGATGCGGCCTATGCGGAACGCGCCGTGCAGGAACGCCAGGCGCAGCGCGCCCGGCCGATGCCGGCGCAGGCGGCGGCGGGCCCCTACCGCTATGGCACGCCGACGATCCGCCACCGCAACAACGTGATCGCCACGAGCGACCGCACGGTGCGCGTATCGATGCGCATCGAACAGCCGGTGGTGGCCGTGCTGGACGACGTATTCTCGGCAGAGGAATGCGATGCCGTCGTGGCGCTGGCGCGTGCGCGGCTGCAGCCTTCCGCCACGCTGAGCCCCACCACCGGCGAAAACCAGGTGAAGGACCACCGCACCAGCCTGGGCGCCTTCCTCGACGATGCCGACCAGCCCGTGCTGCAGCGCCTGAACCGGCGCATCGCCGAGATCATGAACCAGCCGGTGGCCCATGGCGAAGCGCTGCACGTGCTGCACTACGGCGTGGGCGCCGAGTACAAGCCGCATCACGATTTCTTCGATCCGGCCAATCCCGGCTTTGCCGCCACGCTCAGGCGCGGCGGCCAGCGCGTGGCCACGCTGATCGTATACCTGAACGACGTGGAAGAAGCCGGCGACACCGTGTTCCCGAAGCTCGGCCTGTCCATCGTGCCGCGCAAGGGTTCAGCCGTGTATTTCGAATACGTCAACGAAGACGGCCAGCTCGACGACGCGAGCCTGCACGGCGGCGCGCCGGTAACGCGCGGCGAAAAATGGGTGGCCACCAAGTGGGTGCGCCAGGGTGTCTTCAAATAGATGGGTGGACGAACAGGCGGGCGGAATGGATGGGTGGCGCCGCGGTGGCGGCGCCCGGCGGCCTGCCGAGCCGCAGTGGCTCAGCGAGGCCGTGGTTCAGTCATCGCCATGGCCGATCTGGTCGATGATGCGCTTGCCCTGCTCGACGCCGCCGTCGTTCATCCCGAGCGGCACGTAATAATGGAATAACGGCTCGCCATCCTTGTAGACCGAGCCCATGCAGATTTCGTAACCCTTGTACTCCACGGTTTTCAACTTCGACAGTTCTGCGCCGATCATGTGTGCCTCCCCGTTATCAGTCATGGATATGTGCCGCCCAGGATTGCCGGCGGACCTGTCTTCGATAGTCCCTACGGTTCCAAGTATGCCGTGCAAGGAAGCCGAGAACTGTGCGCGGCTTCACCAAGCGAAGTGGGAGGGTTGCAGGTAATACGCGACGGGGGGCGGCGCCGCCAGGGGCGTGATGCAGTGCAGCGAACGGTCCTCGAGAATCGCCTGCCGGGCCATCGCGGCCGGGCCAGCATGGCTGCCCCGCTCACTTGCCGGGTTGCCGCCCCGGCTCGACCAGTACCAGCTTGCCCGTCTTCGGATCGCGATAGACTTCGCCGACGCGGTCGTAGCCGCTGCCGGCCTGCGTGACGCCGGCGGCGGGACGTTCGATCTGCCTGCCCTTCTCCACCGGCTGGGGCGCCTTGAACGCGCCCTGGCTGCCGGCAATCGCGGCGATCAGGCCACAGGCAAAGACCAGCATCACGTCGACCAGGTTCACCAGGCTGGCGCGCGGATCCTCGTCGCCGCCGTCGAAGCGCGCATCGAGGTGCGCATACAGGCGCAGGCGCTTGCGTGCGGGTTGCGCGCTCATGCGGCCTGCTCCGCCGCGTCTTCCATCGCTTCCAGCGTCTCCTCATACCAGCGGCGGCGCAGCTTGCCGATCACCAGGCCGCCGATGCCGGCCACCAGCCCGAGCACCGTGGCATCGAACGCCACGGTGACGGCGCTGGCCAGTTGCGCGGGATCGCCGGCGCCCAGCGCGGCCAGGCCCGGGCCCAGCGGAATGATGGTGGCCATCAGGCCCAGCATCGGCGGTATCCGCGCCAGCAGGTCGGCACGTTCCAGCCGGTGGCGGGCGATCGCCTGCACCTGCGCGACATTGCCGCCGTCGCGCAGGCGGCGCAGGCCATGAAGCGTTCGCCGGCGGCGATGCCGGCTTCCACCAGCGCGATGGCGCAGGCGGCCAGCAGCGCCGCCAGCGACGGCATCAGCAGCCAGCTGACCGCGTCGTGCAGCCAGCCGAAGGAATGGGGATCGATCATTGATGACTCCTTGAAGGTTGAGGTACGGCGCGGCCGCGCGAATTGACAGGGACGGCGCGGCCGCGCCAGAGGCCCGCCGCGAACAGCGCGACACCGGCGGCCAGCATGGCCAGCAGGCGGATGACGGTGATGCCGGGCGGCTGCGCCGCGGCGGCTTCCCGGTGCAGTTCATAGGCGCGCGGCGCGGGTTCGTCAGCGGCCACGATGCCGTCGCCGGCCTTCACCTGCGCCTGCGCTTGTGCTTGTGCTTGCTGCCGAGCTTGCTGCTGAGTTCGTGTTGTGCGCGCACTGCCAGCCATGGGGGCACCGGCTCGGCCGTCTGCATCGCCGGCGGCGGGCAGCAGGTCGCCGCGTGCTTTCGCCAGCGTCACGCCGAGCGCGCGTGCGTCCGCGCCATCGAGCTGCGGCGCCAGCCAGTTCCACATCGGGTGGTCGGGCGCAGCGTGGCCGCTGCCGGGCAGGCCGTTGGCGGCCACCAGCCGTGCCAGCTCGCCGCCCATCTGGCGGACCGTGGCGGGATCGGTCTTCCAGAAACCCTTCTCGGCGGCCACCATGAAGATCGCCAGCATGTGCGCCTTGACGTGCGCGTTGTGGCGCTGGCCGAGGAATTGCGGCAGGCCCAGCCCGTGCTTGTCGTCGAAGTAGACCGATTTCACTTCGTCCCACGCCCAGTTCTTCACCAGGTCGGGCCGGGTGACCTGCCAGCCCCACAGGTTTTCCAGGAATTCCTGGCCCATCGTGCGCGCGCCGGCATAGCCATGGTCCATCAGCGGCTTCAGCCACGCCGGATTCAGGAAGCGGCCGCGCAGCTCGCCCAGCAGCGCGGCGGCCAGCGGCTCGACGTCGGCGCGGCCCGGCTGCGCATGCTGCAGGATCATCGCCTCCGGCACGCGGCCGGTGCGCCCCTCGACCGCCAGCGAAAGCCCGCCCAGGTAGTCGAACGCGTCGTTGTTATCGAGCACGCCATACAGGTTGCTGGCGCGGCCATGGTAGGTGCGGGCGATGCCATCGAGCGCCGCGTTGAATGCCGCGTGCTGCGCCTCGCCGCTGCCATCGAGGCCATACGCATGACCCATCCGGTTGCGGTAGGCGGCGCCGATCTCGTCGCGCTCGCGCCACGACCCGGAGCGCTCGGTCAGGCGGTTGACGCCCGTGCCGTAGGCGCCCGGCGCGTCGCCGAACACGCGCTGGGCGGCGCCCCGCCCGGCATCGGCCACCGGCTGGCCGGCCCGCACCAGGGCGCGCTGGCGGGTCAGCCATTCGCCGGCGACGCGGTTGCCGGCCACCGGTTCGTCGCCCCAGGCGGCACCGTCCAGCGGCGCCAGCGCCGCTTCCAGCGCCTCGCGCAGCGCGGGGTCCGTGGCCGCCAGCGTATTGGCCGATGCCGCCAGCGCCAGCCGGCCGGCGCGGTCGATCAGCCGGATCAGGTTCGGATACAGGTCGCGGAACAGGCCGGACGTCGTCACCAGCGCATCGCGGCGCGGCGCCTCCGGCTTGAGCCGCACGCCGGTAACGATGCCGCGCGCATTCCATACCGGCTCGGCGCCCATCATCGCCAGCGCGAACGCCACCATCACGCCCTCGTCGCGCACCGCGTCGGAGGCCCACAGGATGATGCCCTCGCTGCCGGCCGCCGGTTTTTCGTCGCCCCTGGCGCGGGCGATGGCCTTGTCCGCCAGGTCCGCTCCCAGCCGGTAGCCCAGCTTCGTCGGCAGGATGTCGCCATCGACCGCGTGGAAGTTGCGCCCGGTCGGCAGTGCCTCGGGCGAACGCAGCGGATCGTTGCCCTTGCCCGGTTCGATGTAGCGGCCATCCAGCCCGGCCAGCAGCGCCCGCATCTCCAGGCGCGGCGAATCGGCCAGCTTCGCCGCCACCTCCGGTCCCTCGACGCCGCCCTTCTTCATCGACGCCAGCATCAGGTCGATCGATTCCTGTTTCCATTGCCGGCCGAAGACGTGCAGCCCGTGCGGCATGAATTTTTCCTGCAGCTTGGTCAGGTAGTGGCCGATCTCGTGCGCCAGCAGGTCGTCGTCGGCCGCGTCGTAGCCGATGCCGCGCACTTCCAGCACGTCTGCCATCGATGCTTCCAGTTCCGCCTTCAGGTTCAGCGCGGCGACCCGTTCGCGCATCAGGCTGGCCGCCTGCGTCTTCAGCGATTCCGAGCTGGCCGCCTCGTAGCTTTCCACCACCTGGCGCAGTGCGAGCAGGTCGTCGTACAGCGGCGTGCTGGCCAGCGGCGGCGTCAGGTGATCGACGATCACCGCCAGCCCGCGCCGCTTGGCCTGCGTGCCTTCGCCGACACCGTCGACGATGTACGGATAGATGCCCGGCAGGTCGCCGGCGATCAGGCTCGGATAGTCGTCGGCGGCCAGGCCCACCGCTTTGCCCGGCAGGAATTCGTAGGTGGAATGGCGCCCCACGTGCACCAGCGCGTCGGCCCCGAAGCGGTCGCGCACCCAGTGATAGAAGCCCAGGTACTGGTGCGGCGGCGTGATGCTGGTGTTCGCGTGCAGCAGTTCCTCGTCCACCTCCCAGCCGCGCGGCGGCTGCGGGCCGATGAACACATTGCCGAACACGAGGCCCGGCACCAGCATCCTGCCCTGGTCGACCATGATCCTGCCGGGCGCGGCGCCCCACCCTTTCAGGCCTTCGATGCCGTAGCCGGACAGCTCGCGGTTCAGCGGCTCCAGCGTGGCGCAGCGGCGCGGCGCGCGCACGTCCAGGCAGGCGCGATACCCGTCACCCAGCGCTGCCAGGCCGCGCATCGCCGCCTCGCGCCGGGGATGGTCGGCGCCTTCGACCAAATGCTGCAGTTCCTTGACGATCACGTCGACCTGCTTGCGCCCCAGCAGCCATTCGCCGGCCTTCTCCGCTTCCAGCACGTCGGCATGCAGGCGGCCCAGCAGGCCGCCGGTCATTTCGCGCTGCACGCGCGGCGACAGGGTGCCGAACCATGTCGCATAGTCGGCCGCACTGACCGTATTGACCGTGCCGGCCAGCTCGCGCAGGCCGGCGCGGTCTTCCGGCAGGTTGACGCCATGCGCCATGATCCGGTCCAGCAGGGCCTCTGGCGACGCCGGCAGCTCGCCGACGGTGTAGCCGGCGTTTTTCAGCGCATGGAGCATGTCGAACAGCGAGGCTGGCACGTCCAGGTTGTCGGCGCCGATGTTCTGGCGGCCCGGCGGGTGGTTGTAATAGACCAGCGCCACGCGCTTGTCGCGGTTGGGCTTGCCGCGCAATGCCAGCCAGCGGGTGACGCGCGCCGCCAGCCGGCCGGCTTCGGCATTCAGCACGACCGGCGGGCGGTTCTCGATGCCGGTCACCCTGTCGCGCTGTGCCTGGCCCAGCGCCGCCACCACGATCGGCTGGCCGATCCCCTGCAGTTCGGGCAGCGCCACGCGGTACTGCACCGAATCGGGCGGCAGGCCGTCCGGCGACAGGCGCCATTGCAGCGCGGTGCGGTCGGACAGCCGGATGGCCTTGAATACCGGGACATCGAGGCGCTTGAGCGCTTCGGCGACGGCTTCACGCCCTTCGGCCGCGCCGACCACGAAATCCTGCAGCACCACCAGCGCCGCCGGCCTTGCCGGCGCCACCAGTTCCGGCAGCCGTTCCAGCGCCTGGCGCGAGGCGCCGCCCCAGCGCGTGAGCACCTGCACGCACGGCTGGCCACCGGCCTCGATGCGCGCGCACACGGCAGCTGGCACGGCCGCATCCATGTTCGACAGGTCCAGCACCACCACGGCCGGCCGTGCCGTCAATCCCAGCCGCGCGCCGTTGCCCCAGGCGGCATCAGCGGCCAGTTCGCGCCGCCCGACGCGCACGCGCAGCACCGGTTCCGGTTGCGGGCCGGCCAGCGGCGTGGCCGGGTGCAGCCGGTGGGCCAGCAGCGCCGCGGTGTTGTCGACGCCGCCGGCCTGCCACACGCGGCGCGCCGCCAGCCAGTGCGGTGCGGCCGGATGCGCCTCGGCGGCCTGCAGCGCGGCCGGCGGCGGGTTCTCGGTCGACAGGTCGCGCAGCGTGTCGGGTGAAAACCCGGCCATCGCGCCGTGACCGTCCCGGCTCATCAGGCTGAGCCCTGCCTCGCCGTTGAATGCCAGCACCGCCGCGCGCGGCTTCGCGTGGCGCGCCAGCGCGGTCTTCAGGCGGTGGGCAGGATCGCCGAACAGCGACACGGCCAGGATGGTGTCCGCCCCGCCGACCAGCCGCGCCACCTCGCGCTCGTCCAGCGCCATCCATTGCGCCGGCGTGCGCAGTTCGATGCGGTCCTTCGGATGCAGGGCGAGGTGGCGGTGCGCGGCCTCGATCGCCACCGGCGCGGCGCGCTCGGTGACGATCGCGAACAGCGTGGCCGCATGGCCGCGCGCGCAGGCCAGGAAACACAGCAGCGCAAGCAGCGCGCGCACGAGTGGGGAGATAGTCAATGGTCTTCCGAACGGTCGGCATTTTCCCTGCGATGCCATGCCGCCGGTCCAGGGAAAAGGCTTGAAACAAATAGAAACGCCACAGGCAAGGCCACACCCCGGGCCAAGCACCTTTTTTTCGCGAACGGCCGGTCTTCTGGCTTGCCTTCTTCCTTCCCCGTTCCTGCCTTCCCGTGCACGTGGCACAGTGGCGGGTCGAACGAGGTCGTCAGGCTCACAGCAGCGGGGGCTGCGCCGGACTGGCGGGGGATGGAGATCCCGCGCGTCACCGGCTTCCCGTTTCACCCTCCAGCCGGCAGGCGGGAGGGCACCGTTCACATCAAGCGGCGGATTCTACATGGGTTGAGGCTAATTTGTCATCCGCAGGCGGCCCAGCCGCCACAGCCCCGCCGCCAGCACCGCTCCCGCCAGCAGGAGCACGGCGGCCATTGCGCCCCATCCCGGCATGCCAGCCGCCACGCCCGGCGCGAACGACGGCCGCCTGGCGAAATCGGCGGTGCCGAACGGCCGGTCGTTGAACAGGTACGGATAGTAGAACTCGCGGATCTGCCGGTGGAACGCCACGATGGCGTCCTGGTAGGCCAGTTGCGCGGGCAGGTCGGTGCCGGCCAGCCGGTGCAGCACGGCCTGCGCGCCCACGCCCGGCAGCAGCCAGCCGAGCCGGTCGGTCCATGCCTGCCGTGCCAGCAGCCCGTCGCGATATGTGCGTACATCCTCGGCCACGCTTTCGTCGCCCACCTGGTGGAAGGCGAAATACCATTTCCAGTGGAAGCCGGGCGGCACGGCGGCACGGTCTTTCCATTCCGGATGGGTGGCGACGAACTTGCGCATCGTTTCGTCACGCGGCACTTCCCACGCGCCGTGCACGGTCTGCCGCTGCGCCAGCATCAGGTCGACGCCCTGGTTTACGGGAATCGCCCGGGTCAGCGCCACGTTGGCCAGCGCCGGCAGCACGAGCGTCAGCATGGCCCAGGTGCCCATCAGCACCGTGGCGTTCGTGACGGAGCGCCAGTGGCGCATGGCGACCAGCAGGGAAAGGCCGGTCCAGAAGGCCAGGCAGGCCGCCGTCACCGCCACCACGATGAACAATGTCGCGAGACCGGTGGCGGACATTGCCGCGCCCACGCACACCGGCATGGCCAGGCAGACGAGCAGCAGCGCATAACGCAGCCCGACGCGGCGCCACCACAGCCGCCGTGCATCCGGCATCGCCAGCACCAGCCGCAGGCGGCCCGACTGCCGTTCTCCCGATACCAGGTCGTGCAGCAGCGCGATGGCGAACAGCGGCGCCAGGTAGATCAGCACGAATGCGTAGTCGAAGCGGCCCGGCAGCGCCACCTCCGGGTTGAACGTTTCGCCTTCGTAGAGCTGGGCCTGCAGCCCCAGCGCGCGGATGCGCAGCACGTACGGCGCCACGTCGCGCAGCCCCAGTGCCAGGAATGCCGCGTCGGACGGCGGATCCCAGGTGTTGTAGAAGGTGTAGTAGGCCGGACTGCCGGCATCCTTGCTGTCCGGGTAGCGGGCCGCCAGCGCGGCCACGTCTCCTTCATGCAGCGGGGCCAGGCGGGCGATGGTCTGCCGCTGGCGCTCCACTTCATGCATGCCGGACCAGACGGCCAGCGCGGACAGCAGCAACAGCAGCAGCAAGGCACCGGCGGACAGCCGCGAACGCAGCACCAGGCGCAATTCGAACGACCGCCAGTTCATCGCACGACCCTCCCCAGGCGGCCAGCCAGTATCCAGGCCGATGCAGCCAGTGCCGCCAGCCACAGCGCCAGCATCGCGCCGGCCGGCGCCATGCGCCGCAGCGTGTCGGCCAGCGGCGGCGGTTCGAATGAAAATTCCGGGAATCCCTGCCAGTGCTCGCGCGACACGCGGTTTTCCTTGCTGCGGTCGATATCGTCGGCGTAGGCCACGCGTTCCGCCTGCAGGCGGTTCAGGCCCTGGATCAGCGCGTAGCGATAACGTTCGCCCTGCTCCAGGAAGCCGCGGTAGCTGGCCAGGTCGGTACCGGCGGCCGCCATCGACAGGCGCCGCAGCGCCAGCGCCGGGCTGGCCCAGCCGAAGGCGTCGATGATCGCGCCCTGCCGCTCCTGCCGATCGAACGCAACGGCGGCGTACCGGTTGAACAGCTCGCTGGACTTGCGCTCGCCTTCCATGCCGACCAGGCCCTTGAAGTTGACCGGCAGGTCTTCCACGCGCGCCACGCCGTACTGCTTCAGCAGCTTGTCGCGGAAGGCGGCAAATTTCGGATCGTTCGGATCATGTGAATCGCCCAGCGCCAGGTACTCGCGCTGCACGTGGATGGCATCCTCGAAGCGCGTCGGCAGTGCCAGCGCGGTGTTGGCCATGTCGGGCACCCAGCGCGGCAGCAGGATCACGATCAGCGCCCATGCCGCCAGCAGCGCCAGCAGCGCATCGCGGCCGCGCGCCACGCACATCGATACCAGCACCACCGCCAGCACCCACAGCATCAGCCAGCCCGTGTAGCCGGCGGCCAGCGCCAGGGCCAGCGGCCAGGATGCATGGCCGTCCAGTGCGAACCACGCCAGCGCCGCCAGAGCAGGCAGCAGCGCCAGGCCGGCGAAGCCTGCCAGCGACAGCAGCTTGCCCAGCACGACCTGCCGGCTGCGCACGCCCTGCGCCAGCAGCACGCGCAAGGTGCCGGACTCGCGTTCGCGCGCCACGGCCGCATGGCCGAAGAACACCAGCAGCAGCGGCGCCAGCACCTGCAGCACGAACGCCGGCGTCAGCTGGCCGAAGCGCAGCAGCAGCGAGGTTTGCCGCACATCGCCGAAGTTGGCGCTGTTCTGCCGGTGGCCTTCGAGGAACAGCGTAGTGCCGGTGAAACCGTCGATGCCGGGATCGAACGCCGCGAGCGGGTTCAGGGGCCGGAACAGGAAATGCCCGTAATGCACCATGCGGTGCGGATGCCGGTCCGGCTGCGCCTCGAATTCATGGTTTGCCTGGGCCTGGTAACGGGTGCGCTCGGCATCGGCCGCGCGCCGGTGCTCGTACGCGGTGAGTGCCGCCACCAACATCAGGACCGTCAGCAGCGCGATGCCGGCCACCGCGGCCCGGTCGCGCAACAGCGCCCGCCACTCTTCGCGCGCGATGCGAGCGATGATGCTGTAACCCCCGTTGTAACCGCCGCCGCGGGCGGCGCTCATGCCGCCTGGCCGCCGTAGCGGCGGTGCAAGGCACGCACGTCGAAGCGGTCGGCGCCGGCGGCGGCCACCTCCTCGAGCAGGCAGCCGGCATCGAGAAAACCGATGCGGTCGGCCACGTCGGCGGCGCTGAGCAGGTCGTGCGTCACCATCAGCACGGCCACGCCCTGTTCGCGCAGCACGCCGAGCAGACGGTTGAACTCGGCCGTGGCCTGCGGGTCGAGGCCGGAAGTCGGTTCGTCGAGCAGCAGCGCCGGCACCCGGCGCGCGAGCGCCAGCGCGATCGCCACCTTCTGCCGCATGCCCTTGGAAAAGCCGGCCACGCGGCGGTCGAACGCCGCCGCGGCCAGGCCGGCGGCCGCCAGCGCCGCGTCGATGGCGGCGGGGTCGCCGCCCTGCCCCGCCAGGTCGAGCAGGTAGGCGACGTTCTCGCGCGCGCTCAGGTGTTCATACAGCGCCACGTTCTCGGGGATGTAAGCAAGATGGCGGCGCGCCTCGTCCGGCTGCGCGACGGGATCGACGCCATTCACCCGCACTTGCCCTTCGCCCGGCGTGACGAAGCCCAGGAACAGGCTCAGTGTCGTGGTCTTGCCGGCGCCGTTGGCGCCCAGCAGCGCATAGATTTCGCCGGCGCGGATGTGCAGGTCGAGCCGCCGCAGGATGGTCTTGCCGCCATAGCCGGCGACGACCGCCGTGGCGTCGAGTACGTGGCCGCACTGTGCCGCCGCGTCGTGGATGGGTGCGATGTTCAAACGATCTTCCTCTCGGTAGGGAAATGACTTTCCCAAAATGATAATGCATTCTCATTCTCGTTGACAACGGATTCACGCAACAAACCAACTGTCGAGGACAATGCACTGTTTCCTGATGGCATCAACTAAGGTATAGTCCTCCTGCGCTGGACAGGACCGGGGCGGCGAATGCCGTCCCGGGATCGACCCGCCTTCCCGATATCACTCATGTGCAAGCGATGACTGCCCCCTCTTCCGATCTGATCTACCGCCTGCTGGTGCAGAGCGTGGTCGACTACGCGATCTACCTGCTCGATACCGACGGCAATGTCGTCAACTGGAACGCCGGCGCCGAACGCGCCAAGGGCTACAGGGCGGAGGAAATCGTCGGGCGCAATTTCGCGGTGTTCTACAGCGAAGCGGACCGCGCCGCGGGGCTGCCGCAGAAGGCGCTGGCCACCGCCCGCGCCGAATCGCGCTTCGAGGCCGAAGGCTGGCGCCTGCGCAAGGATGGCACGCGGTTCTGGACCAACGTGGTGATCGATGCGATCCATGACGACGACGGCAAGCTGGTCGGCTTTGCCAAGATCACGCGCGACATCACCGAACGCCACCAGCAGCAGCTGAAACTGGTCGAGGCCAAGGAGCTGGCCGAGCAGTACAGCCAGCAGATGGCTTCCCTGTCGCATTTCCTCGATTCGGTGATCACCAATATCCCCGGCAGCGTACTGGCGCTGGACGTGAGCCCGCACCCGCAAGCGGAACCCGGCGAAATCCTGCTGGCCAATGGCCAGGCGCGACGCCTGTTCGCCCCCGGCGGCGCCGACATCAAGGGCCGCCGCGTGCGCGACTGCCTGGGCGCCGAGGTGGCCGACTATCTCGAGGGCCTGGCGGCGGCATCGGCAAGCGGCGCGGCGCTGCCGGACGACAGCCTGGTGCAAACCCCGATCGGCTCGCGCACGCTGCGTACCCGTACCGCGGTGGGCGCCCGGCCCGATGGCACGGGCGACTACCTGCTGGTCATCACCGAGGACGTTACCGACGAACTGGCGGCCTATGCGCAGATCCACCACATGGCGCAGCACGACGGCCTGACCAACCTGCCCAACCGCACCTTCTTCCACCAGCGCCTGGAAGCGGCGATCCGCGACAGCGCGCAGGACGGCAGCCACGCGGCGATCCTGTGCCTGGACCTGGACAATTTCAAGAACATCAACGATGCGTTCGGCCATGGCTTCGGCGACAAGATCCTGCTGATGCTGGCCTCCCGCCTGAAGAAATGCGTGCGCGAGCACGATACGCTGGCGCGCCTGGGCGGCGACGAATTCGCCGTCGTGCTGCCGCATGTCGGCCGCGTCGACGAGGCGCAGCATGCGGCGCAGCGGCTGATCGACGCGGTGGCGCCGCCCTTCGCGATCGACGGCCACAGTTTCACGGTGGGCCTGTCGATCGGCATCGCGATCTCGTCGCAGGAGGGCAGCAGCGCCGAGCAGTTGCTGCGCTTCGGCGACATGGCCCTGTACGAAGCCAAGCACAATGGCCGCAACCGCTACGAACTGTTCCACCCCGATCTCGAAGCGGCATCGCGCGTGCGGCGGCAGGTGGAAATCGACCTGCGCCGCGCGCTGCACCGCGGCGAACTGCAGATGCACTACCAGCCGATCATTGAAAAAGAAGGCTGCCGCATTTGCGGCTACGAGGCGCTGATCCGCTGGCAGCATCCCGTCAAGGGCGCGATCCCGCCGATGGAGTTCATCCCGATCGCCGAGGAAACCGGGCTGATTCACGAACTGGGCGCGCGTGCCCTGAACCTGGCCTGCCAGGAAGCGGCAACATGGACGAACGGCGCGACCGTCGCGGTGAACCTGTCGCCGGTGCAGTTCAAGAACAGCGAGCTGGTGAAATCGGTCGCGCTGGCGCTCGAGGACGCGGGCCTGCCGCCGCACCGGCTGGAGCTGGAAATCACCGAATCCGTGCTGCTTGCCAATACCGAGGGCAATATCCGCACGCTGCAGGCGTTGAAGGACCTGGGCGTGCGCATTTCGCTGGACGACTTCGGCACCGGCTACTCGTCGCTGAGCTACCTGCGCTCCTTCCCGTTCGACAAGATCAAGATCGACAAGTCATTCGTGCGCGACATGGGCGAAAGCCGCGAAGCGATGGCGATCATCCGCGCCATCACCGGTCTCTCCAGCAGCCTGCTGATCGAGATCACCGCCGAAGGCGTGGAGACCGAAGAGCAGTTCCGGCAACTGCAGCTGGAAGGCTGTTCGCATTTCCAGGGCTACCTGTTCGGACGACCGGTGGCCGCCGAGGACCGGGTCGAGGACGTGGAGCGGCGCGACGCTGCCTGAGCCGGCCTGCGCCACAACCGGGCACGCGCACCACACTGGTGCGCGGCCCGCATTGCGGAATCAGTACGTCTTGTAAGGCAGGAATTTGCCGGACATCGTGATGCTGACGCGGTCGCCGGCCGGATCCGGTTCGCGCTGCATGTCCATCCGGAAGTCGATCGCCGACATGATGCCGTCGCCGAATTCCTCGTGGATCAGCGCCTTGAACGTCGTGCCGTACACGCTGACCAGTTCATAAAAGCGGTAGATCAGCGGGTCGGTCGGCACCGCCGTCGGCAGCGAGCCGCGGTACGGCACCTGCTGCAGCACCAGCACCGCCTCTTCCGGCAGGCCGAATACCTCGCCGACGATGGCGGCCTGGCGCGCATCGAACGTCATCTGGCCCAGGCAGCCGGCCGTCACCCATTCCTTCGACAGCCCGACCCGGGCCGCGACGTCGCACCATTTGATGTCCTTGCGGATCTTGGCGGTCATGATCATTTCGGTGACGTCGGTACGTTGCATGAAGCGGTCCTTTCGGTGTTGGATAAGTAAAGGGCAACGGCGCCATGCGCCATTGCCTCTACGTGTCCAGCATGAAGCGTGCCACTGCAGCGAGGTCCCCGGCCCAGTCCCTGCGCCTACAGCTTGCCGAAGATAAGGGTCCAGCGGTGGCCGGTGCGCCGCGCCAGCTCGTCCAGGAACCCGGCGGACATGTCGGGCCATTGCCAGAACACCAGGCCAAGGGTGCCGAGCAGCAGGTCGTCATGCTCCCATTCCGTCACGCACTCGGCGCGGCCGCACTGCTCGCACTGCAGTTCGCCAGCGCCGCCCTTGTACCATTCGCCGCCAGCCTGGTTGTAGGCATCGATGTCGCGCTCCGCCGCGCAGTGCGGGCAGCGCGCCGGGCCGAAATTGCCCTGCGCATTGTAGAAAGCCTGCCGCGTCGTGTAGACCTGCACGCCGTTGGGGGAGTGCAGCGCAAATTCGGCATGGTCGCGTTCCCGTTCGCCGTCATCGATTCCGCCGCAGGCACGCATGTAATGCGGGCCGGGTGGATAACCCGGGTCGACATAGCAGCAATTGGTCAGCCGGTGCTCGATGATTTCCTGCTCGACCAGCCAGGCCACGATGCATTCGCCGAGGTGCCTTGCCTCTGCCGGTGTCACCTTGCCGCGGGCGACCAGGCTGTGCGTGTAAGTGCCCATGTCACGCCGCCTTGCGTTCCCACGGCAATTCCAGGTCGAAGCTGTAGCCGCACAGGTGCAGCGGCGCACCGGCGTACGGGAACTGCGCCAGCTGGTCGGTTTCCTGCAGCAGCACGCCCAGTTCGCGGCTGGCGAACGTGCCCGCGGCGATGGTCTCGAATTCGGCCTGGTACTGTTCCAGGTCGCGCCGGAACTCGCCTTCCTCGTCCTCCATCTGCGCCAGCTCCAGCGTGTTCAGCAGATAGTTGGCATACGCATTCTGTTCGATGAACGTGATCCAGTCATCCACCACCGGCGCGGCAAGATCGCCGAGGAAGGCCTTCAGGCCCGGCGCGCGGCGCCGCAGGCTGGCCAGCGCCCTGTCGCGCGACGTCAGCAGGATCGGCACGTCGCTGTACAGTTTCAGGTCTTCCGGCTCGAACAGGCCGAACCACAGCAAGGGGATCGCATAGTTGCGCTCCACCAGCGCGTGCATCGCCACGTCGTCATCCTCGAAGAAGTTTTCGTTCAGGCCTGTCAGGTAAACACGGTTCGCCATGATTGTTTCTCCTGCTGGCTGCCGGCCAGTGCGGGTGCGAAGGCATCGAAGGCGCGCCGGCGCTTGTGCCGGCGCAAATCCATGCAATATTGGCATCAAAAAAATGGCACGGCAAGCAATTACGTGTCTCGTAAATGATAATCATTCGTGTTATCATTTTCAGTTGACGCTTGCAAAACCGTACCATCCCATCCAATAACCATATCGACATGAGCCACTCTTCAGCTTCCGCCCGCCGCCTCGCCCACCTTACACTGCGCGCCACTGCCGCCGCCATCCTCGGTGCCCTGCCCGCCTGGCACGCGCAGGCACAGACCACGCAGCAGGAACCGCCGGCCACCATGGCGGAAATCGAAGTCAAGGCCGACAAGGATGCGACCACGGAGCACAGCGGCTCCTACACGACGACCGGGCCGGTCGCCAGCGGCACGCGCCTGGACCTGACGCCGCGCGAGACGCCGCAGTCGCTGTCGGTCGTCACGCGCGAACGCATGGAGGAACAGGGCCTGCAGACGCTGGCCGAAACGATGCAGCAGGTGACAGGCATCTACGTGAACTACAACGACACCGAGCGCGTGAACTACAACGCGCGCGGCTACGCGGTCAACAACTTCCAGGTGGACGGCATGCTGAACCTGTTCGGCAGCTCGCTGAAGGCGAATGGCGACAACGTGGTGTACGACCGCATCGAAGTGGTACGCGGCGCCACCGGGCTGACCACCGGTGCCGGCGATCCTTCGGCCACCATCAACCAGGTGCGCAAGCGGCCGACCCGCGAGTTCCAGGCCAATGCCGCGCTGCGCATCGGCACCTACGACCTGCGCCGCGCCGAACTCGACGTCGGCGGCCCGCTGGCGTTCGACGGCAGGCTGCGCGGCCGCTTCGTCGTCGCGAAGCAGAAAGCCGAATCGTTCCGCCCCATGTACGAACAGGACCTCGGTGCGCTGTACGGCATCCTCGAAGCGGACCTGGGCCCGGCCACCACGGTGGCGGTAGGCTACGAGCGGCAGAAATCCGATCCGCGCGGCTCCACCTGGGGCACCGTGCCGTACTGGAACGCCGACGGTTCGCTGGCCAACCTGCCGTCCGACCTGAACCTGTCGACGCCGTGGAGCTCGTGGAACATGGACGAAAAGAAAACCTTCGCCACGCTGGAACACCGCATCAACGCCGACTGGCGCGTGCGCGCCGGCTGGACGAAGGCCGACCGCGTGCAGGACGGCAGCCTGTACTTCGGCTACGGCGGCTACCCGCGCGCCGACGGCAGCGGCATCACAGTTGCCTATAACCGCTTCCCCGTCGACGAAACGATGGACGTGCTGGAAGTGAACGTGGACGGCAAGTTCGACCTGTTCGGCCGCCGCCACGACGTGGTATTCGGCTGGGGCAAGGCGGATCGCGAGACGGTCTCCGGCCGCGTCACGCTCGGCGCAATGCCCGACGGGTATGACAGGATCCCGAACTGGCAGACGTGGACCGGCAACGTGCCGCAGTTCCCGGCCACGATCGAACCGGTCCCCAACAGCATCGGCAGCGTCGACCAGAAGGCAGCGTTCATCGCTACCCGCCTGAACCTGACGGACGAACTGAAAGCGGTGGTCGGCATGCGCCATGGCGACTACACGACGACAACGCGCAACTTCAGCGCGGCGGGCGCCAGCACCGGCACCACCGGCTACTCGCTGAACGCCATCAACACCCCGTACGTGGGACTGCTGTACGACCTGAACCGGGACTGGACCGTGTACACCGCGTACACCAGCATCTTCCAGCCGCAGAACCTGCGCGACCGGAACAACGACTTCCTCGAACCGGTCGACGGCGACAACATCGAGGCCGGCATCAAGGCAGAACTGTTCGACCGGCGCGTGAACTTCTCGGCCGCCGTCTTCAAGAGCCAGAAGGACAACGTGGGCGAAATCGACGACAGCGTGCCGCCGAACTCCCTGCCCGGCGCCGTGCAGGCCTACCGCTCGACCGGCAAGGGCAACAAGGTCGACGGCTTCGAGGTCGAGGCCTCCGGCCAGGTCCTGCGCGACTGGAACCTGTCCGCCGGCTACAGCCATACCCGCTCGCGCGATGCGCGCGGCAACCCGATCAACACCGTGGTGCCGCGCAACCTGCTGAAGGTATTCACCACCTACCGCTTCGGCGCGGAGCGGCGCTACACGGTGGGCGGCGGCGTGAACTGGCAGAGCAATCTCTGGAACACGGCGGCACGCCCCACCGGCGCGTTCAACGCCAACGGCGCCCCCGTCACGGCCCCGTCACGCATCTCGCAGGGCTCGATCTGGCTGGCCAGCCTGATGGCCAGCTACCGCATCAACGATCATTTCACCGCCAGCGTCAACGTCAACAACCTGTTCGACAAGACGTACTACAACCGCGTGGGCTTCTACAACGGCCTGCATTACGCCGAGCCGCGCACGGCGTCGGCGACGCTGCGGGCGGTGTTCTGACGCTCCTGTCCCGGCCCGCCACTGCCGGCAGCTGCGATCAGGGATTGACCACCACCACGCGGCCGTTCAGCGGCTGCACGGGACGGGCGTTCATCCGGTACAGCTTGCGAAACGCCGCCAGCTGCACGGGCGAGACTTCCACCGGCTGCTTCAGGATATGCCAGCGCACGCCTTCGCTGCAGGGCGGCGTCGTCAACGAACCGGTGTACCCGTAGTAGCCCCGCCGCGTGGCGATGGCCACCCATCATCGTGCTGGGCTGCCCCGCTCCGTTTGGGATGCCTGGCCGCCAGCGGATGGCGCGGTCCGACAAGCAAGCATCAGCCGGTCCACGCGATCATGCGATAAATTGCATACATAAATTGTATGCAATTAACGTTAGTCGGCACCTATAACGAAGTCACGGGAGAAGATACGGCAGGTGTCGGGCGGGCGGTATCGGTATCAGTGTCCGGACGATGCGGGCTCGATGCTTGCGCATGACCCGAGCGGTCTCGCTTTTCACGGCCGGTCTAAACCTATCTAAACGTATCGAAAAGCATCTAATTCGCTCTCGTTCCGATAACCCGGCATCGAATAGTGTCTAAAATTTCCCCGCCTAGGTCTATTTCGATCTATCTCAACCCAGGGGAAGTCTAGAACAACCTACTCGCAGCATGGCGGTCCAATCTTTTATACCCGTTTAGAAAGGACTGGATCATGGAATATGAAGCGAAACGCCCGGTGTACCTTCCCGTCGTCGATCTCCTACAACTGGAACTCCTATTAGGCGATACCCGCCCAGGTGTGGAGCCCGAAGCGTTCCTGAGGGAATTGCTGAGAAGCTGGATGGCAGCGGAAACCGCGCCCCAGGGATCGCACATAGATGGCCCGGCATTGCGCGGTTTCCAATGGAAAACTCTGTTCCTGCCGGATGGGACGATCCTGCGTACCACGCACGGCGAAAACGTTGAGTTCGCCAAGGTGAGCGGCGACCGTATCGTTTCGGAGGATGGCGGCACGTTGACGCCATCGCTCTTCGCCAATCGCCGAGCGAAGGGACGCAATGCATGGCGCTTCATCTGGCTACGCTTTCCTGGCGGCGAAGCATGGATCCGGGCCGACGACTGCCGGGCACGCTTTGATGGACACTCTCTAGAACAGTCTAAATAGGAATCGGAACAGTCTAAAACGGCCTCGAATGCCCATGCTGGACAGTTTATTTCGGTGCGATTACCGCCGGAAAAAGCCGATTCTGGTCTAAAGTTTCACGCGCAGCGCCGATTCTGGACTCCATCAGACCATTCAAGCTCGTTTTAGGACGATTTAGACCGGCCGGCGAAAAGGGTACCGTGTATCCGCACCGCACCACTACTCCAGCACCCGGTTCCTCGTCTCCGCATCCACGCACAGGATGGCCACCGCGCCGGCCAGCAGGAACCCCGCCAGCATCGCCAGCGCCAGCGTGAAGTGCGTGGTCATCACCGGCGCCACGATGGCCGGCGCGAACAGGCCGCCGAAGCGGGCCACGGCGCCGGCCGTGCCCATGCCGCTGGCGCGCAGGTCGGTCGGATAGACCTCGGGCGTGAACGCATACAGCGCGCCCCAGGTGCCCAGCAGCGCAAAACTCATCAGCAGCGTCGCGCCGACCACGACCGGCATCGAACTGCCCACGCTGTAGCCCATGCAGCCGATGGCGGACAGCACCAGGAAGCCCACCAGCGTGGGCTTGCGTCCCCAGCGTTCCACGCCGTAGGCCGCGAGCGCGAAACCGGGCAGCTGCACCAGCGCGAGCAGGATCAGGAATTCCTGGCCGCGCATGAAACCGAACCCCTGCGCGCCCAGCTTCACCGGCAGATAGACGAACACGCCGTAATACGCGATCGAGATGAGTCCCCATGCGATGAACAGCGCAATGCTGCGGCGGCGCAGCTGCGGGGAGAACAGCGCGGACAGCGGATGCCGGCCCGCCGCCTCCGGCAGCAGCGGCGGGATCGGGCCGCTACGGCCGTTCGCCGCGGCCACGCGCTCGAGCACCTTGCGCGCCGCTTCCGGCTGGCCGCTGCGGTTCAGGTACATCGGCGATTCGGGAATGTACAGGCGCAGCACCACGCCGACCAGGGCGGGAATGCCGGTGACGAGGAAGATCACGCGCCATGCATCGTTGCCCCAGCTCGCGGCGAACAGCGCCAGGACCGCGAGCAGGATCGTGCCGACCGCCCAGAACGATTCGAGCCATACCAGCCAGCGGCCGCGCCGGTCGCTTGGCAGGAATTCGGCCATCATCGTGTAGTCGACCGGCAGCGTGCCGCCCACGCCGATGCCGGTCAGGAAGCGCAGCGCCAGCAGCCAGGTGAAATCCGGCGCGAACGCCGAGGCCACGCCGCAGCACGCATCGATCACGACGGCCGCCATCAGTACCGGGCGGCGGCCGATACGGTCCGCCAGCCGGCCGAACGCGAATGCGCCGACCAGCATGCCGACAAAGAAGAAGGTGCCGGTCTGCAGCGCCTGCGGCATGGCGATGCCGAACGTCTTCGCGATGGACGGGGCACTGAAACCGATCGACAGCACCTGCATCGCGTCGGCCATCCAGACCAGCCCGAAAATGACGAACAGGCGGTACTGGAACTTGCCGACGCCAGCGGCCAGGATGCCCTGTTCGACGGTAGCGGATGAAGCGGACATGGATCTCCCCGATGGTTCGTGGCGGACTTGCACCGCCGGATGCGCGATTGCGATGATCGAACGGACAATATTACCCGGTAACTTGTGATAAGTGACTTACAATACTTTCACGACCAGTACGGTCGTGCCGAACAAGACCTGTAAATCTCCAAGCCCCATGTCCCATGCCCCCTGCCCCTGCCGCTCCCGTACCCATCTACAATGACCTGAGCTGGCTTTCCGGCGGTGGCGAAATGGGTGCCCTGATCCGCTCGATGGACTGGTCGACAACGCCTTTGGGGCCGCTGGAAAGCTGGCCGCAAAGCCTGCGTACCTCGGTCAGCCTGTGCCTGTCGTCCACCTTCCCGATCCTGGTGGCATGGGGGCCGGACGATATCCAGATCTACAACGACGCCTACCGTCCCATCTGCGGCGACCTGCATCCGCGCGCGATGGGTGGCGCGTTCAAGGAGGTCTGGGCCAGCGCCCTGCCCGTGGTCGGCGATGCCTTCGAGCGCGCCCACCACGGCGAGGGTGTGTACATCCGCGACCAGCGCATGTTCCTCGACCGCGTCGGCTACCTCGAGGAAGCGTTCATGACGTTTTCGTTCTCGCCGATCCGCGATGAAACGGGCGCCGTGGGCGGCATCTTCCACCCGATCTCGGAAGCCACGCCGGCGGTGCTGAACGCGCGCCGCACCCACGTCCTGCGCGACCTGAACGCCGCCATCGCCGATGCGCGGGCAATCGGCGACATCGCCCACGACATCGAGGCGCAGTACCAGGGCATGGCGCTCGACCTGCCGTTCGTGCTGCTGTACCAGATCGATGCGCACAGCGGCAAGCTGCTGCTGCGCGGCGCGGCCGGCACCGCCGGGCATGCCCACATGGCACCGCCCATCGCCGCGGCGGACGATGCGCTGTGGCCGTTCGCCCGCGCAGCCGCGGCGCGCACGCCGCAGCAGGTGCACGGCCTGCGCGCGCGGTTCGCCGGCGGCCGGTGCGGGCCCTACGAAATCGCGCCGGATGCGGCGCTGGTGCTGCCGGTCACGGTGCCCGGCCAGGCCGAGCTGTACGGCTTCGTGGTGGCCGGCGTCAGCGCCGCGCGCGCGCTCGACGAGGACTACCTGCACTTCTACGAACTGCTCGGCGCCACGGTCAACACGGCCGTCGGCAATGTCGTCGCCTATGAAAAGGAGCAGCGCCGCGCCGAGGAACTGGCCGAGATCGACCGTGCCAAGACCGCATTCTTCTCCAACGTCTCGCATGAATTCCGAACGCCGCTCACGCTGATCCTGGGACCGCTGGCCGATGCGCTGGCGGACCAGCGCGAGCCGCTGCCGCCGGCGCAGCGCCAGCGCATCGACGTCACGCACCGCAATGCCCTGCGGCTGCTGAAACTGGTGAATTCGCTGCTGGATTTCTCGCGCATCGAAGCGGGCCGCGCACTGGCCACCTACGCACCGCTCGACCTGGCGCGGCTGACCACCGACCTGGCCGGCGTGTTCGAGTCGGCAATGGAGAAAGGCGGGCTGCAATACCACCTCGACATCGAGGACCTGGGGCAGCCGGTCTACGTCGACCGCGACATGTGGGAAAAGATCGTCTTCAACCTGCTGTCGAACGCCTTCAAGTTCACCTTGCAGGGGGCGGTCATCGTCAGCCTGTACCGCCATGCCGGCATGGCGCGGCTGTCCGTGCGCGACACCGGCAGCGGCATTCCGGAAGCCGAACTGCCGCGCGTGTTCGAACGCTTCCACCGCATCGAAGGCACGGCGGGCCGCACCTTCGAGGGCACCGGCATCGGCCTGGCGCTGATCCAGGAACTGGTACGCCTGCATGGCGGCACGATCGCCGTGCACAGCGAGCCGGGCAACGGCACCCGCTTCGACGTCGACATCCCGTTCGGCCATGCGCACCTGCCCGAAGAGCGCATCGACCACCGCGGCCAGGAAACCGCGGCCGACCTGCCCGGCGCCGGCGACGACGCGCGCCGCATGGGCGCCGCTTCCTTCGTCGAAGAAGCGTTGCGCTGGCTGCCGGACGAGCCCGAGCCGCCGCGCCCGCTGGCCGGCGCTTCCGGCGCCGGCGCGCCGGAACAGTCCGCGGCGCCCCTGCCGCGCATCCTGATCGCCGACGACAACAACGACATGCGCGCCTACCTGAAGGCGCTGCTCGAATGCCATGCCGAAGTCACGGTGTGCGCCGATGGCGAAGCCGCCTTCGCGCTGGCGCTGCGCGACCGGCCCGACCTGCTGCTGAGCGATGTGATGATGCCCCGGCTCGACGGATTCGGCCTGCTGGCCCGCATCCGCGCCAGCGAGGCGCTGCGCCACCTGCCGGTGATCCTGCTGTCGGCGCGGGCCGGCCAGGAAGCCAAGGTGGAAGGCCTGCAGGCCGGTGCCGACGACTACCTGGTCAAGCCGTTCGCCGCCGGCGAGCTGCTGGCGCGCGTGCAGCGCCAGCTGGACCAGGCGCGCGAACGGCGCGAACGCCATGCCGAGATGGCCCAGCGCGAAACCTATTTCCGCTCGCTGGTCGACATGGCGCCGGTAATGCTGTGGACCACCGCGCCGGACGGCCAGTGCACCTACCTGAGCCGGCGCTGGTACGAATACACCGGCCGTTCGCCCGAGCAGGACCTGGGCATGGGCTGGCTGGAGAACGTGCATCCCGACGATCTCGCGCACGCGCGCGACATCTTCCTGGCGGCCAATGCCGACCACGTGCCGTTCTCGTTCGACTACCGGCTGCGCCGCCACGATGGCACGTACCGCTGGTTCATCGACGCGGGCATGCCGCGCTTCGACGAAGCGGGCGTGCCGAACGGTTTCGTTGGCACCGTCGTCGACGTCGATGCCCGCGCCCATGCCGAGCGCGAACTGCAGCGGCTGGCCGACGAGCTGACCGCCAAGAACCACATGCAGAGCGAATTCCTGTTCACGCTGGCGCACGAACTGCGCAATCCGCTGGCGCCGATCCGCACCGGCCTGGAACTGATGCGGGCAGGCCCCGCCGGGGTGGACACCGAACGGGTGCAGGGCATGATGCGGCGCCAGGTCACGCACATGGTGCGGCTGGTCGACGACCTGCTCGACATGGCGCGCCTGTCCGAAGGCAAGGTGGAACTGCGCCGCGAAGCGGTGCTGCTCGACCGGCTGGTCGGCGATGCGCTGGAGATCAGCGCGCCGCTGGTCGATGCCGGCCGCCACCGCCTCACGCTCGACCTGCCGCCCGCGCCGGTCACGCTGTTCGTCGACCGCCACCGCATCGCCCAGGTATTGAGCAATCTCCTCAACAACGCGGCCAAGTACACGCCGCCGGGCGGCCATATCGACGTCGCCGCCCGGGTTGGCGAGCGCGACATCGTCATCGCGGTATCGGACAACGGCATCGGCATCGATGCCGCCATGCTGGCCGCCGTGTTCGACATGTATGCCCAGGTGAAGCAGCACCACGAACTCGCGCAGGGCGGACTGGGCGTCGGCCTGAACCTCGTCAGGCGCCTCGTCGAACTGCATGGCGGCACGGTGGCCGCGCAAAGCGCCGGCGCGGGCCAGGGCAGCCGCTTCACGGTGACCCTGCCGCTGCCGGCCAGCGGCACTGCCATGCCTTCCACCGGCGAATCGCCGGCAGGCGATGCGGCCACGTCGGCCGGCAAGCGCGCCGCGTTGCGCGTGCTGGTGGTCGACGACAACGTGGATGCCGCGCAGATGCTGGCGGCGCTGGTGGAAATGCGCGGCCACGCCGTGTGGATGGCGCATACCGGAAAGGACGCACTGGCCATCGCGGCGCGCGAGCGGCCGCAACTCGTGCTGCTCGACATCGGCCTGCCCGACCGCAGCGGCTACGAGGTCGCCCCGGACCTGCGCCGCATCGATGGCATGGCCGGCGCAAAGCTGGTGGCGCTGACCGGCTGGGGCACGGAACAGGACCGGCAGCGCTCGCGCGACGCCGGCCTCGATGCGCACCTCACCAAGCCGGTCGACCTGGGCGGCATCGACGCGCTGCTGAAGGAAGCGGCGGCACGCCAGGCCGGACCGGCCGCTTCATAAGCCGCTTCATAAGCCGCTTCGTCAGCCGCTTCGTCAGCCGCTTCATCAGCCGCTTCATAAGCCGACCTGCATGCCCGCCCGCTGCCGCAGCTTCAACTGGGCCTGTCGATGGCCGTGATCCCGGACACCGCCTACCCGTCAGGCTTCATCTTCGATGGCCAGGACGTGGGCGGCAGGCGCCTGCTGTATTCGCCGAAGCGGAAGGTCACCGCGTCGGCCGACTACAGCTGGGACCTGCCGGGCGAGCATGAACCGCGCCCGGGCGGCGACCTGGTGTACAAGAGCCGCGTGCGCTACTGCTACTCCATCGACGACAACTAACCTGGACAGGTGCTCTTTCGACAGTCGATCGCACGGTCGTGGTGATCCGCGCGAACAGCAGCCGGAATCGCACTTGTACTATGATCGCGCCATGGCTGCCAACTCTACATTGCACGGCGACAGGGATATCCTGCGTGGCGAAATCTATTGGGTGGCGCCTGAAGAAGATCGCGGCGCTGTTCCCCCAATCGCGCACCCTTACGTCGTTGTTCAAGACGATGTGTTCAACGCTTCACGAATCGACACCGTGGTCGTATGCGGGATCACCTCCAATATGAAGCGCATATCGGAGCCTGGCACAGTTCTGCTCGACGAGCATGAGGGCGGCCTGAGCAGACGCAGTATCGTGCTGGCATCACAGATTTCATGCGTCGGCAAGATAATGCTGGGAGCACGAATCGGCATGCTCGGTGGCGACCGCGTCGAGCAGATTCTCGCAGCACTCAGGTTCGTGAACAGGACCCAGCAAGCTCGCTGCTGACCATGGCAGATGCTGCCGTAGATGAGCGGCCGAGATCGGCCAAGAGCTGCCGTTCAGGGGGGCATTTCGACGGGCGTCAGACAGGAAAATGCATGACGAAACGCGCACCGCCCGTCGGAGAATCGCTGGCGGCGATCGTGCCGCCATGCAAGGTCATCGCTTTGGCCGCAATGGCCAGGCCTAGCCCGAAACCGCCGGTCGTGCGATCGCGACTTCGATCCAGGCGGTAGAACGGTTCGAAAATCCTGTCGCGTTCGGCCGCCGGAATGCCGGGGCCGTCGTCATCGATCACGATGTCGATTCCGTCGCCGACTTCCACCGCGCTTAGCCTTACCTGCCGTTCCGCATACTTGGCGGCGTTGCGCAGAACGTTGCCGACGGCGCGGTCGATCAGCCTGGCGTCCGCTTCAATGGCGGCCAGCAGGGGCGGCAAATCGAGCTCGAGTTGCTTGGCACCCAGTTCATGCCGGGCTGCCGAAGCACAATCGGAAAGCAGCGCGATGAGATCGACCGGGCTTCGCATCAGGGCCTGGGGCTGATCGAGCCGGCCAAGCTGGAGCAATTCGTTGACGAGCTCGTTAAGCTGCGCCAGGTCGCCCTGCATCAATCGGATACGCGACGAAATTCCATCGCCGCCGGTCTGCTTGAGCAGCATCTCGAAACCGAAATCGAGCCGTGTGATCGGCGTGCGAAGCTCGTGCGACACCGAGTGGACTAGCTCCTTCTGGGTGCGCAGCAGGCTTTCGATGCGCGTCGCCATGTCGTTTATGCATTCCGCCAGCGGATACACCGGCGAGCGCTTCGCGATCGCCGCTCGGGCGGCAAGCTGTCCCTCGCCGAACGACCGCGCCGTCTTCGACAGGGAATCGAGTTCCTTCCACAGGTGGCGCGCCCAGAGGGCCATTGGAAGCATCATCAGCAAGGCCAGCGACGTATAGCCGATCGTCACCATCATCGGAACTTGCTTCGGCCCCACCGGATCGAAGCGGATCACGTCGTCTGTCATAGGTTCGCCCGGCGCCGGCGGACGGTGGGCCGGTCCGAAATATGCCTCGGGCGAGCTGTTGGCGACCCATTCGCCGTGCTGCAGCCGCGCAATTTTTTCCTGCGACAGATGCGCCTGCGCTTCTTTCATAGGTATTAGGGAGACACGAATGAAGTGCCGGCGCGTGTAATCATCGAAGCGGGCCAGCCACTCCGAAGGCGGTGCCGAGTCAAGGTATTTTCCGAGCAGGAAAATCTCACCCGACGCACGGTCCAGGGCATAGCGTTCCATTTCGGAGGAAAAATGCTGTCGCACTGAATGAGCGACGATGTAGCCGAACACGACCAAGGCGATCGCGGTGAGGAAATAAATACGAAAAAGGATGCGCAACATGCCGGCGCCTTATTTCCAGGCCGACGGGCTAAAGAGATAACCTTCGCCGCGAACCGTCTTGATGCGCTCGGCGGCGGCATCGTCGAACTTGCGCCGCAGCCGGGAAACGGCATTGTCGATGCTGCGGTCAAGTCCGTCGAATTCAATGCCGCGCATGCGGCGCAGGATGTCGTCGCGCGACAGCACATCCCCGGCGGATTCGGCTAGGATCAGCAAGAGCTTGAATTCCGAGCCGGTCATGGCGACCGGCGCATTTCTCCACGCCACGGTGCGGTCTTTTTTCGATATTGTCAGCGAGCCGAACAGCAGCGTTCCGTTTTCGATCTTGATTCCCGGCTGCCGCCGGCGCATCAGCGTACGCAGGCGCGCCAGCAGGATGCGCGGCGGAATCGGCTTGATCACGTAATCGTCGGCGCCCTGCTCGAGGCCCGACACTTCATCGAAGGCATCTTCGCGCGCGGTGAGGATCAGAATGGGCACATCGCTCACTTCGCGCAGCTGGCGGCATACCACCATGCCGTCCAGTCCCGGAAGCATCAGGTCGAGTATGACGATGTCGGGCTGCGATGCACGGAAGCGCTCCAGCACGATATCGCCGCGGGTAACCACTTCTACCTTGAATTCGTAGCTGCCGATGTATTCTCCCACCAGCTCGGCTATCCGCGGATCGTCTTCGACCAGCATCACATCAAACATCGTCTTCCCCTGTGCATTTACTTTGGATTCTAGCGCACGAATTCCGTAATGCTGACGGCTGCGACGTTTCCGTACGCACCGATACAGAAGCGTGACAATTCCCCCACGCTGTTGTGTATGACGCCGGTTCCGCTCATCCTAAGATGCCTTGGTCTGAACAAGGAGGGAAAAAATGACATTGAAGATCATTGCGTTAGGAACTTCGCTGGGGGTCGACGCCCAGTTCGCCGACGCCGCCGCACCCGACAAACCCGTGCCCAAATCGACTGCCGAAGTGAAGCGGGCCGTCAAGAGAATCCTCCGGGACAGGCATTTTCGAGGGGGCGCCGTCTTCAGGAACGGTGAAGTTGACTGGCAGGGCGACCTCCGCATGGCCGACGTCGCCGCCGGACACCGAGGGCACCCTGTTCCGCATCGGTTCGATCTCTAAGGGCTTCGTCGAGCTGGCATGCAAACGGGATTAAAATCATGCATGGGTGGTAGCAGGCGCTAAAACTATTAATTTTTTTTGATCGTCCATATGAAAACCAATTCCATAAACGAAGATCGCTTCCACTCCCTAGATGCAGTTCGTGCCTGTGCGCTCCTTGGCGGCATTCTGCTGCACGCGCTCATGTCTTACATGCCGGGTTTTCGGGAAGCCAATTGGCCGCTTTCCGACAATTCCACGAATGCCGGGTTGGGGGTCCTTTACTTCGTCATCCATCTTTTTCGGATGTCGTTGTTCTTTCTTATTGCCGGGTTCTTCGCGCGCCTTCTTCAACAACGTTTGGGGACAAAAGGCCTGATAAAAAACAGGTTGAGGCGCCTCGGATTGCCACTAATTGCCTTTTATTTTCTGGTCCTTCCGTTTGCTTTCATCGCTTTTATCTGGGGAATGCGGCAACTCGGTATACCAGGTGCCGGGAAGAATGCTGCTTTTCCACCCGTCATCGGCCCGCCGGTACCCTGGTTTCATTTGTGGTTCCTTTACCTGTTGCTGTTCATATGCTTGCTGGTGGTGGCGATGCGAGCACTGGTAATACGTCTCGATACGGGCGGTACGCTTCGCTCCACCGTCAGCCGACTGCTCGGCTGCGCGTTCAGCCTCCGTATTGCGCCGGTATTGCTGGGTGCGCCGGTCGCTGTATCGATGTTCGTTTCTCCGTGGTGGGTGCAATGGAACGGGGTACCCTCGCCGATCGTGGGACTCGTGCCTAACTTTCCTGGTTTGCTTGCGTACGGCACGGCATTTCTCGTTGGGTGGTTTGTGCAGCGCGAACAGGAGAATTTGCGCATTCTTGCGTCGGATTGGCATTTGTATGCGTTGGGGGCGGTAGCAGGCACCGCCGTCGCCCTGTATGTTGTCGGCATTACGCCGAAGTTCGGAATTGTCGAACTCAGCAGCGTAGAGCGCGCAGTCTATGCAGGTGCGTACATGTTCGCCCAATGGTGCGGAATGTTTGCTGTCATTGGATTGGCTGTGCGCTACCTTCAGGCCCCGAGCGCACGTTGGCGCTACCTCGCAGATGCATCGTACTGGATGTACCTGGTCCATTTCCCCATCGTCCTGCTGTTGCAGGCGTGGATGTTGCGTTGGCCGTTGCACTGGTCAATAAAGCTTTCGATGGTTCTTGTGATCACCAGTGTTCTGCTTTTCACAAGCTATCACTACTTGGTACGGTCAACCTTTATGGGTGTGTTCCTCAACGGGCGAAAGTATCCTCGTGTTCCCGGCAACTGAAGCTATTCAAGATTCATGTGTCTAAGGGCAGTACACCTTGGTATGCATACTGTTTAAATGATTTAACACATTAATCGATAGCGTCATGCAAGCGTACCCGTCCTCTTGGCCGTGAACGTCTGCTTCGGCTCGGCAGCCGCCTGTCGTGACAGTCAGTGACTTTTCGAGTTCGGCAACCTGCTATCCTTTGGCGACCGGCCGAGTTCGGCCACAAGCGGACCTTTAGCGAGACTGACCAGCCAGATAACGACAAGGGTAAGCCATGAACAACAACGACCTATGCCAAGCATTCCTCAATCGCGAGAGTGTCCCCGGTGTTGAGTACCAGCATAACGATTATGTTCGGATAATTGACGGGCCACATCGAGGTAAAGGCGGTTCTCTGGTGTCGTTACTCGCTATCGGAACAGAACCCCGATTCCTAGTCGAGCTTGAAGAGGGCGGCGACATCGAATTGCAGCAATCGCAACTCTGCTTGATTAGCCACGACAGATAGGTAGCGGTGTCCGCTTCGGGGCGGATTGCAGGGCGCGCCAGAATGGGCTGTCAGTGCTGGCATTGACTATAAGCTTTGGCAACTCGAACGCCTATTCGACGGTTCTAGTTCCGAGTAAACCCGCTTAACCCTCATGGCCCGTGACAGTCTGCTTTGGGGCGGGAGCTGCCTGTCGTGACAGTTCCAAAGTTTTTCAGCTTGGCAACATGGTATGCTAGCTCGACCGGCGGGAATCGGCCAAAGGCAGACATTTAGGGAAAATTGAATGCATTAGGAGTTGGAATTGCGGAAAGAAACCATTTTAATACGGAGCATGAAACTGCCTCGTAAGGAGGCATGGACATTCATTGTCGTATCTATTTTTGGACTAAGCTGTTTATTTATCGATGGCAACCGGTTAGGGTTTGGGCCAGTTGGGGTAATGGGTACTTCGATACTTGGGGTACTTATGCTGACATTGGGTTTTCTGCATTTGCTCCCCGAGCGATTCCTCCTCTACGGTGTTGAAATGAAGGATGATGGATTTGTCTTTCATCATCAGCTTCGAAGGACGAAATTCATTAGGTATAAATCGATTTATCAAATTGTCGCAAGTTCAATGATTGATGGCGGCGGCGAGTCCGCTTGCACACTTCGTGTGAAGTCCTTGGACGGTAACGCCAGACTTGAGGAAAACATCCTCTATGGCACCGCAATTCTCGATGCTTTGAAGTTGTTGCCCGGCTTTGATAATGAGGCTTGGTCTAAGTCTGATGTGCCGGAGGACTCGTTAATTTGGTCGACCATCGCAAAGAAAACGGTGATTCTTGAAAGACAGGTCCCTAGTTGATTTAAAATTGCAAGGTCGGCTTTGGGGCGGAAGCGGCCATACCGGACTGCCATAGCGCTTCGATCGCGCTCGCCGCATAATTATCACCATGACTCCCCTCTTCTTCCCGGATCCCCAGGCCTTCCGCGCCTGGCTTGAAACACACGCCGCCAGCGCCACCGAGTTGCTGGTGGGCTTCCACAAGGTCGGCTCGGGCCAGCCCTGCATGCGCTGGTCGGAATCGGTCGACGAAGCGCTGTGCTTCGGCTGGATCGACGGCCGCCGCACGCGCATCGACGACGATACATACTCGATCCGCTTCACGCCGCGCAAGGCCTCCTCGATCTGGAGCGTGGTGAACATCGCCAAGATGGACAAGCTGCGCGTCGCGGGAAAGATGACACCGGCGGGAGAAGCCGCGTTTGCGCTGCGCGTCGAGGCGAAATCCGGCATCTATGCGCACGAGCGCAGCGACGTGCCTGAATTGCCCGATGCCGAACGTGAGCGCTTCCAGCGGAACGCGGCGGCGTGGGACTACTTCCAGGCCGCGCCGCCCGGCTACCGCAAGACCATCCTGCACTGGATCACGAACGCAAAGCGGGAGGAGACGCGCAGCAGGCGGCTGGAGCAGTTGATGCAGGCGTGCGCGGCCGGCAAGCGGCTTGCTTGAACCGCGATCTGCCGCAAAAACGGGCTAAAGGGAAAAGCGGATCGGTCTAGAACGGTCTCGAATGCCGTGCCGGCCGGTCTAATCCGGTCCGTCCTCCGCGGAATAAGGCGATATCGGTCTCCAGCGCGGCGCAATGCCCATCAACGTCGTGGCTGTCCAGCGACAATGCCATGTCCCATGCCGGTTACACAACAATGTCTTGCCAGCCTCACTTCTTTTATTGATAATGCCATCTCATTATCACGTTGACCAATGCATATCGCGGGTCCGGTACCGGGACAAAGGCGCGTTGGCCACAGCATCGATCATTAAAAGAGGAGAATTATGAAGAACAGACCCGCGCTCAGGGATGCCGCCGCGGTCCTTGCAGTGATGCCGACTGTCCTGTGGGCCCAGGCGATGGACACCGATGCGCAAGTGGCGTCGCGCGAGATCGACAGCACGGTCACCATCGTCGCAAGCCGGGAGCTGGAAGTCCGGCCGGCGTTCACGCCGTCGCAGACCTTGTCCGGCGCCGAGCTGGTACATCGCCGGCAAGGCGGGCTTGGCGAGACGCTCGCCGGTTTGCCGGGCGTCCACCTGGACAGCTTTGGCGGCGGCGCGTCGCGCCCCGTCATCCGGGGACAGACCCTGCCGCGCGTCGAGATCCTGAGCGATGGCGCGGCCCTGTTCGACGTTTCCTCGGTGTCCCCGGACCACGCGGTGACGACCGACCCGCTCCTGCTCGACGCCATCGAGATAATCCGTGGTCCGGCTGCTATCCGCTACGGCGGGAACGCCGTCAATGGAGCGATCAACCTGATCGACAGTAAAGTACCGACCAGGCTACCGGCCGGTGGACTGGCCGGTGCGGCCGAACTGCGCTACGGCACCGGCGACAGCGAGAAGACTGCCGTTGGCCGCGTCACCGCCAGCATGGGCCGGCTGGCGATCCACGCCGAGGGCGTGCGCCGGCATGCCGACAATTACAAGGTGCCGGGCGCCTATGGCGCGAACGAGTTGCGCGATTCCTTTGCCGAGAACACCACCCATTCTTTCGGCACGTCGTGGATCACGTCGAAAGGCTACATCGGTGCTGCCTTCACACGCATGAAAAGCAGTTATGGACTGCCGGGCCACAGCCACCTGAACGGCGTGTGCCATACGCACGGCCTGGACCTGCATTGCGCGGCACACGGCGGATTCGACGACCCATTCGGCTCCCCCGACAGCCATACCGCATTCATCAAGCTGCGCAGCGACCGGTTCGATATCCGCGCCGATTACGAGGACCTGCTGCCGGGGATTTCCCATACCCGCCTGCGCCTGTCCCACACCGATTATGCGCATGACGAGATCGATGGCGCCATGCTGTTCACCCGCTATACCAACAAGGTCTCGGATGGGCGCCTCGAGCTGACACACCGGCCCTTGCTGGGCTTCACCGGCACGCTGGGAGCCCAGTACACGGACGGAACCTTCAGCGGCATCAATGTCGAGGATCTGCACGTGCCGTTTCCGGAAAATGCCTACGGACTTGTCCCGCCTTACCATCACCTCACCAAAAATGTCGGCCTGTTCCTGAGCGAGCGCCGCTCCTTCGGCGCCGTCGATCTCGAGCTCGCCGTGCGCAAGGACTGGCGCGAGATGCGCGCACCGGCGCCCAGGTTCCTTGCGACCATGACGCCCGAGTACGAAGCGATGTTCACGGAGTGGTACGGGAGCGATTGGCGCCAGGTCATCGAGTCCGAGGCGGTCGATGATTTTCACGCGAAGAATCCCACCACGAAGCACAATCCGTTCTCGGCGTCGGTGGGAAGCATCTGGAACATCGGCCAAGGGTACTCGGTGGGGCTTTCGTTCGGCCATACCGAGCGCGCGCCGAACGTACGGGAGCTCTACGCCCGTGGCAACAATCTCGCGACCAACAGCTATGAACTCGGGCTTGCGGTGAACAATCCGGTCTTCAAGGAGAGCAGGCGCGCTGTCGACGATGTGCTCGAGTCCACCGACTCGGTCGACCTGACATTTCGCAAGACCGGTGGTCCGTTCGAAGTCGACATCGGCGTGTTCTACCAGGATGTCAGCGATTATATTTTCGCGCGGCTGATCGAAACGGAAAACGAAACCGGCATTCCACACAACTTCCTGGCATACACGGCAGCCGATGTGCGCTTCGCCGGCATCGATGGGCTGCTGAGCTACCAGGTCACACCCGCTTCGCGCATCACGGTGTTCGGCGATCATGTTCATGCCCGGATGAAAAGCGGTAACGATCACCTGCCGCGGATTCCCCGCGGCCGTCTCGGCGCCCGCTACGAGCAAAGCTGGGGGCCTGTCTCGGCTGACCTCGAAGTTTCCCGCACATTCGGCCAGAGCCGCATCGCCTCCTACGAAACCGAGACCGCAGGCTACAACATGGTCAACGCGACGCTGGCATACCGGTTCGACCTGGGCATGCGAAAGCCGGTGGAGTTCTACGCGCGAGGCACCAACCTCACCAACGAACTCGCCTTTGCCCATACGTCTTTCGTGAAGAACCAGTCGCCGTTGCGGGGCCGCAGCATCGCTTTTGGGTTACGGTACGTGTTCTGACGAGCCTGTCAGAAGAACAATAACATCGTACAGTGTGACGCGATTCCGGCTTACGGCCGACACGGTACAGCTAGACCTGCTGGGCGAGGTTCCGGGGTGGCCTCACACACAGTTCACTATCGTCTCCCGCAGCCACTGATGCGCCGGATCCCGATGGGAACGCTCATGCCAGAGCATTACCATTTCATAGCCAGGAACTTCCACTGGTGGCTCTATGATTTGCAACGCTTTAGTACTCTGTACTAGACGCGAGGGCAACATGGCCACCAGGTCCGTACTGGCCAGGACCGTCATCATGAATAAGAACTGTGGCACGGAAAGTACCACCTTGCGCTTCAATCCCGCTTTTGCAAGCACCTCATCAGTCACTCCATAGAAACCGCCGCGATCTGGCGACACCATGACATGCTCCAGTTCGCAGAATTCCGCTAGCGTGAGTTGCGGATGCAAACGCGGATGATCCAATCTGCCAGCGAGTACATAACGCTCGGCGAAAAGCGTACGACGGCGCAGCCCAGGAGGTGAGCCTTCGCCAGTATGGAAGGCAAGGTCTATTTCACCCTGTTCAGCTTGTTTCGCAATATGTGACGGTACTAAATCCAGCACTGCAAGCCGCGTTGCCGGCGCCGCCGCCCGGATAGCGGCCATCGCAGGTAAAAGTATGGTCGCCCCACTGGAGTCGGAAGCGGCAACGCGCCAGGTATGTCTGGACTCTGCCGGGTCGAACGGACGGCCTGGCGTCACTGCGCGCTCCAAGGATTCAAGCGCGTCGCGCAAAGGCTGAAGCAATGCCTCAGCTTTTGCAGTGGGCTGCATTCCTCGCGGACCAGGGAGCAACAGAGGATCACCAAAGATTTCCCTGAGCTTGGCAAGGTGGACGCTGACCGAAGGCTGTGAATAGTTAAGCCGACGTGCTGCCCGGGTTACATTCCGTTCAGCCAATAGTACGTCGAGGGTGACCAGCAGATTCAGGTCAATCGTTCGTAAATTAAGCATCTTAATAGGTCGTATGTGGATAATTCATTTCCAATATACCTGACCCGGGCCTATCCTGCCGCTTCTCTTTATGTTGAAAGATCAGTTATGAACTTCCTTCTTGTCTATGCGCATCCAGAGCCCCAGTCCTTGAACGGAGCGCTCAAAGATTTCACCGTGCAGCGCTTGCAAAGCGCGGGACACCTGGTGCAAGTATCAGATTTGTACGCCATGCAATGGAAAGCGGTTATCGATGCCGAAGACACCACACAACGCTTGTCCAGGAAACGGTTCGATGTCGCTTTCGAATCCAAGCATGCTCTTGAAAACGGATTTCAAAGTGAGGATATTGCTCGCGAGCAGGAGAAGCTGCTGTGGGCCGATGCGGTAATTCTTCAGTTCCCGCTGTGGTGGTACTCCATGCCAGCGATCCTCAAAGGGTGGGTAGAGCGAGTATATGCATTCGGCTTCGCCTATGGCGTTGGCGAGCATTCCGACACACATTGGGGTAATCGTTTTGGTGAGGGGACTTTAGCCGGGAAGCGAGCTATGCTAATGGTGACAGCAGGTGGTTGGGATTCACACTACGGTCAGCGCGGCATCAACGGCCCAATCCACGACATGCTCTACCCTATCCAGCACGGTATCCTGTTCTATCCCGGCTTCGACGTGATGCCGCCGTTCGTGGTGTATCGCGCTGGCAGTACGGACAAGAGCAGGTTTTCTGATATCTGTGAGGAGCTCGGGCAACGACTCGATACTTTCTTCAGCGTAGATCCCATCGCGTTTCGTCCGCAAAATAAGGGCGAATATAAAATTCCAGCCCTTACTTTGCGAGACGACATTCTCCCCGGGCAAACCGGCCTGTCGATACACGTCTCGAATTCCAAGCACGAGAACGTGAATTAATCGCACATTCGGCGGTAACCACTTGTCTGCCCCCTCAAGAGAGGCAGAGCGCGCACGATCAGCGAGAGATGGGCGGCTTCCATCCAGTTGCGGCTAACTTCGTGACAACGGCAGTATCCCTGCTTCGTGCGCCGGGTGATGGATGGAACGTGGCCAGCCTGAAAAGGTGGGCTCGCACACTGAATGGGACAAGTACTGATGAATACCACTGCAAACAAGAATCTCGTAGGACGTTTTCTCAGCCACTTTGAAAAGGGCGCTATAAACGAGCTGCTCGATATGATGAGTGATGAGGCGACATGGTGGGTCAATGGCAAACCTCACTTGTTTGCTTTTGCCGGATCAAAAACCAAAGCTGAAATGCTGCCCGCCCTTAAGCAGCTCTTCGCCTTCTTTGACGATGGATTGAAAATGGAATTGAAGAGCTTGATTGGCGAAGGCGACATTGTGACCGTTGAGGCACGCTCTGATGGAGTAACGAAAAGTGGGAAACACTATGAGAATGAGTACCATATATTGTTTCGAATCCGTGATGGCGAAATCGTTGAAGTACGGGAATACACTGATCCCATGCATGCGGTCGAGGTGCTGCGCTAGCCAGGCATGGCGATCTTGTGATGATTTGCCCCCTTGACCTGTCGAGCGGAAAACCCGGTATGTCATCATCCTTCGCTTCGTTGACGAAAGACGCGCGCTGGATCGGCTATCTTCCCCCATTCACCAGAATCTGTTAAAGATTGCGCAACCCTGGCTTGCGAAACCAGACAAGTTCACTGTCCATCAAGACAATGATTTCTGGTTTAGCCCTCTATGGGACACCCTCGACCCAAGCGCAGCAAGCAGTGGATGCTATCCGTCGTTGCAGTATTCCCATTGAAAGTGTTCGTACCAAAACGAATCAGAAAATTGGCGCATCGGGCTGTTCCGTCTCTACCCGACGTGGCAATCGCTTCCTTATCTGCGTTGAGGATTTCGGGCTTGATGGTTTACTTTTTCATGCCGGCGCTGGTTCGCCTTGCCGGTGCCTGGCTAGAACGCTGGGGCAAGGCAGCGCATGCGCTGCGTATTATTGATCAAGAAATAAATTTTCCGTTCGCTGAGCGACCTCAGATTTCCCCTGGAGCTTCGGCATTTTCACTCAAAGAACGTTTCAGCCGGTAACTAATCTGGGGTCTGGTGATGCCCAGCAAGCGCGCCGCGCCGGACAGGTTTCCCTTGCAGCGCGCAACCGCTTCGCGCAACACCATGTTCTCTATGGATTCAAGCGACATTCCGCTATGCAGGATCTGGTCACATAAAGTGCTCGCACGTTCTTGACCAGGGTTTGCAAGTGCCCCTGCTTTGTCGACTGCAACACGCTCCTTCTTCGGAAGCACGAAGTTGGGAAACAAGTCCTGGCATTCGATCCAGTCACCTTGCGAGGCGAGTATTACTCCGCGCTCGATCATGTTCCCGAGTTCGCGTACGTTACCAGGCCAGCTGTATGCAACCAGTGCCTGCATTGCCTGGTCGGTCACACCTGCAACTCGCTTTTCGTGCAACGCACAGAACTTCTCGACCATCATCGAAACCATTGACGGGATATCGCTGCGGCGTTCCCGCAATGGGGGCACGAGGATGGGGTAGACGCTTAATCGATAATAGAGATCGGCGCGGAAGCGTCCAGCCTTGACCGCCTCCGGCAGGTCGACGTTGGTTGCCGCCACGATGCGCACATCGACTTTACGCGCACGGTCGTCCCC
The DNA here is from genome assembly GCF_055502615.1 of Pseudoduganella sp. jia 9. Taxonomy (NCBI): domain Bacteria; kingdom Pseudomonadati; phylum Pseudomonadota; class Betaproteobacteria; order Burkholderiales; family Oxalobacteraceae; genus Pseudoduganella; species Pseudoduganella sp. jia 9. The sequence goes on from NZ_JBUPWE010000007.1 coordinate 297,382, forward strand.
GAGCCGCTCGATTTCACCTTCCTGCAGCGCGCGCAGTAATTTTGCCTGCGAGGCCAGGGGCAGCTCGCCGAGTTCGTCGAGGAATAGCGTCCCTCCGTCGGCACGTTCGAACTTGCCTGCACGCGAGCTGGTGGCTCCAGTAAAAGCGCCCTTCTCTACGCCGAACAGCTCTGCTTCGATCAGGTCGTGAGGAAGGGCGGCGCAGTTGATTGTCACGAAGGGCTTGTTCGCACGCCGGCTCCGGTTATGAATAGCACGTGCGAAACGTTCCTTGCCGACGCCGGTCTCACCTGACAACAGTACCGTTACGTTGGTTTCAGCAGCTTTCTCGACGAGGCGATAGGCCAGTTTAAAGCTTGGCGACTCGCCGACCATATCCTCGAGGCTACGATATTTCTTCAGGCTACTGCGTAGCATTTCAACCTGGGACGAGAGTTCCAGCAGTTGAGACACGATAGATTCAGCTTCAAAGTAAGGCATGAACTCTTGCGCGTCAGGCCACTCCTCAACAGGCTTGCCGACGATCCTGCATTCTTCGTCTGCACAACCCATGCACTTCGTTTCCTTGAACAGGATAAAGCGCCCCATGAAGGCAGACGTATAGCCGGAAGCGTAGCCGATCAGACTCCAGCACACCGCATCCTTTTGCGGGCCAAAGGCATTGACGTGGACAGCTGCTTCCCAAGAATTACGCCAAATGAATTCTCCATCGAATTCACCCTTGTCGATGTCCATGTGGTAAAGAACAGGAATCACCTGCACCAAGCCCTCAAGCATGTGCACCTGTGGCCCTGTCGCAAACGCTTCCTCGATCGTCAGATTTCCACGAATCTTGCGAGCCAGCTCGGCGTCGCGCTTCCCGGACGCAAATCCCATACGGGTGAACATCCGCCGTGTGAATTCCTTACCGACTGAATTCATCATTTCTTCGCGCAAGCCGCCGAGTGACGCTGTATGAATCAACAGCATGCGGCTTTCTGCCAGCCAGATCGACCCGTCGTCTGGTGAAAAACGGATGAGCCTTCGCAGGTCCGAGTCGTCGGGGAATTTCATCATTTCTTTTCCTAATGTGATCTACGGACAGGGAAGCAGATCGTGCCATAACTAATTTTAACCATTTCGTCAACTTGATCCCATGAAAATGCGTGTGCCTTAACGAACTGGCATGGCATTTGTACGTGTATGTACCTGGTCGCGCACGCAACCGCCACGACACAGAAATGTGAAGCACGGCAGAGGCGGGAAGCTGGCGCTGATTCAAAGCAGGCGTGAACACGAGGTTCGCTTCCTCAATGCTCTATTTTGGTTGGTCGCTTTCACAGCGCGTCAACTATCACCTTTTCACGCATGGTCGTTCGAAACTCAGCGAACGATCTCAAGCGTGCTGAGGCGCAGGAAGGATCTGCAGTGTGCAGGCAACGCGGAATATGCCGGCTCATCGAAAATCTGGCGGCGCTAGGGAATGAAGGTACAAGGGGGAGTCTGGATAACGCTTGGTCGGGCAATTTCAATATTCAACTTTCATAACTCCGTTTTGACAATTGCATCGGAAAGCGATTTCACTGCCAACTTCTCAACCCTGCAAATAAGCACATGGTTTGATCCTAATCTTCTGCCGTGCTGCCGAAGCGCACAAGCAGCATATCGGTCAGGACGCGGACCTTGCGCGATGAATGCTGGCTCGGTGGACGGACGACGTAGATACCCGACGGTTGCGGAGGATAGCGAACCATCACCGGCACCAGCGCGCCCGATGCCAGGTGCTCGGCAATCACGCAATCGGAAAGGTAGGCCAGCCCAAGCCCCGCAACTGCGGCCGCGACCAGCGCGACAGGGTTATCGGCCTTGAAACTTCCCTGCGGATGCGCCACGATCGGCTGGTCGCCGTTCAGGAAGCGCCAGCTTTCTGTCCCTTGCATGAGGGATCGGTGACGGGACAGCTCGTCCGGCGTCTCGGGAGCGCCGAAGGCGTCGATATAGCTGGGGCTTGCCACCAGCTTGCCGTGAATGCTACCGACACGTCTTGCCATCAGGTTGGAATCCTGGAGATGGCCGCTCCGGACTGCGCAATCGAAACCTTCGCCGATGAGATCGACGATGCGATCGCTGTAGCTGGCCTGAATGCGCAGCAGCGGATGGCTGCGCGCCATGTCCGCGAGTACAGGGCCGATTTGCGACGGCCCGAACAAAATGGGTGCAGCGACGCGGAAACGGCCGCGCAAGGGGCCAGCGGGAAGGATGGTCTCCCGCGCCGAATCGAAGTCCGCCAGCATCCGGGCGGCGTATTCCCGGAACGCGGTTCCGGCCTCCGTAAGAGCGGCGCCCCGGGTGGTCCGCGCCAGCAGCTGGACGCCGAGCTCGGTTTCGAGCTTCGACAGCCTGCGGCTGACAACGGATTTCGACACGCCCAGACGATGCGCCGCGGACGAGATGCCGCCTGCATCGGCGACCTCGACGAAAGACTGAAGCTCTTCGATATCCAAGTCCGTCTTTCCTTTGCACTCAGGCGAGCGCGCCACCATCGGCGGTAAGGATGGCCCCCGTGATCACGCTGGCAGCCGGGCTGGCCAGGAACACCACCGCGTTCGCGACTTCCCTTGGCTCACCGAAGCGCCCCAAGGCCGTCATGCCGCGCTGGAAATCGGCAGCCGGGCCGTCTGCCGGATTCGCATCGGTGTCGGTGGAGCCGGGCTGCACGAGATTCACTGTGATTCCCTGCGGGCCGAGTTCACGCGCCAGGCCGCGGGTGAACGAGAGCAAGGCCGCCTTGGACATTGCATACGCCGTCACGCCCGGAAAGGGCACCCGCTCCCCCAGGCCCGAACCGATCGAGACAATGCGGCCCCCCGAGCCCAGGTGCGGGATGACCGCCTTGGCATACAGGAGCGGCCCGCGCACGTTGACATCCATCATCGCCTGGTAAGCGTCTATATCGAGGTCGGCAATCATTCCGTTGAGGCCGACGGCTGCGCTGTTGACGAGGATATCGAGGCCGCCAAGTGCATCGACGGCCAGGTCGACCGAACGCCCGATCGCTTCCGGGTCGGCGCTGTCGGCCTGGATCGCGATGGCCCGGCGGCCCAGCCCTTCGATGGAGGCGGCCATACCTTGCGCTTTGCCGGCTGCATTGCGGTAGGTGAACGCGACGTCGGCGCCGTTTTCCGCCAGTGCCAATGCGATCGCCGCGCCAATTCCGCGCGAACCTCCGGTCACCAGTGCACGCTTTCCCTTCAGATCAATCATTCCACCTCTCCATATTACAGTTGTCGGACTACACAAGGCATGCGCTGTCAATGTCATGCTTATAGTGCGGATCGTAACGCCCTGGAATGTGAACTCCTAGCCCCGACAATTACCACACTGTGTTGCGAAAAGCGGAACGCCTGTCGTGTAAGAACCTAGATCAGCTCGCCTTGAAGGTCGTCCTTCATGATCATGTAGAACAGCTGGTGCACGCGATGCCCTTGGAGCGGCTGACGCAATGCCGTTGTGCTATCCGTAATGCATCTGGACCGTGCCGGATCCAGGCAGTGGCGGCATCAGTCTTTCTAGACACCAGGCATAGTCGCGAACAACTCCCCGGAACCTCCTCTACGTACACATTGCATCTTTTCGTAGCGTTATGGATACGCTACCGAAAAAATTTATCAATTGATGAAACCAGGTTTCCCAAAATCAATGCTGCAATGCAGCATTTCTCCGCACGGAAAGCGGATTTTTCATCGAAGACGTGATGCTGCATTGCAGCACATATATCCCTGGCATGGCAGTTGCTATCGGAGCATGTACAACCGGCCGATGCATTGCTGACGGAAACACGTTCATACGAGTCGAACAAGCAGCCGGTTTGACCAGACTACCCTCTACTTTTACTCGTAACGAAAGAGAAAAATGAATACATTGATCATGACTACTGACGCAAGCCCTGCTCGCCATGGATTCGTGGCACCTGTGAGCTTGATCAGTAGCATCCTAATTGGCGCCACGGGCGTGTTCGCCCCATCTATTGCACTTGCTCAGGAAGAGCGCACAGCCCTCGCGGTCGTCAAGGAATTCCTCGAAAACACTGCACCAGACAAGGTAGGCGCTGCGGCCAAGCGCCTGGTCGCCTCCGACGCAACCTATGTCTCGCTGAACTTTGACAACCCAGAGCTGAAGAAGATCGAGCCTTGGGCGGGAACGTCGAAAGGCCCGGATGGATTCAGCAGTACCTTTAGCCGCGTAGCCAAATACTGGAAAATCGAAGACTTCAAGGTCACCGACATGTTTGGTAGCGGTGAAAACGTTGCCGTGTTCGGGACGTTCACGTACCGTTCAGTGGCCGTCGGCACATCGTTCCGTTCGCCATTCTCAATCCTTGCGAAAGTAAAAAACGGAAAGATTCATTATTTTCAGTTCATGGAGGACACCTATGCGTCCGCAGCGTCATTCCGCCAAAGCGGCAGCTGGATCGTGAAGACCGACCCGGGCGCCCCGGCATTCGAAGTTGGGAAAGGCAAGTGACAGGCCTTCGCCCGCGACATGAATCGGCCCGATCATGATCGACATCACGTCGCCTTTTTCACTATGACGAAAAGGATGGCGAACATCTTTTGTCCAGTGTTCCTCTGGCTCCAGACCAATTTTCTGTCTTCCTCGTCGTGACCTGATATGTCGGCTCAGCTTTGACTTCGGCATGCTCAGGTCCTTGCCTGTTGCCGTGAAGCCTTATTGCCTTCACAAAATTATTCATACCGTCATAAATCCCGATATGGGACATTGATGCCATTTGTGCATGCTATCCGCATCAGGCTTTACTAATAGGATTTCCAACCCAGGAGGGAAGCAAATGAAATCCATCGTCGGCGTCTTCAGCGCACCGCGTCCGCATTGGGTCGGGAACGGCTTCCCGGTACGCACCCTTTTTTCCTACCGCGACATGGCGCGGCATATCAGCCCGTTCCTGCTGCTCGACCATGCGGGGCCGGCAGAGTTTCCGCCATCGCCACAGCCGCGCGGCGTCGGCCAGCATCCGCACCGGGGCTTCGAAACCGTCACGATCGTTTACCAGGGTGAACTGGCGCACCGCGATTCCAACGGCGGGGGCGGCGTGATCGGTCCTGGCGACGTCCAATGGATGACGGCCGGATCGGGCATCCTGCATGAGGAATTCCATTCCGAGGCATTCGCACGCGCGGGAGGGATACTGGAGGCGGTGCAGTTGTGGGTCAACCTGCCGCGGCGCGACAAGATGGTGCCGCCCGCTTACCAGTCGATACGCGCTGCGGACATCCCCGTCCTTCCCCTGCCCCTCGAAGCCGGCCGGCTGCGCCTCATCGCCGGCGATTTTGCCGGCCGCAAGGGACCGGCACGCACCTTCACGGAAATCGATGTATGGGACTTGCTCCTGGATGCAGGCAAGACAGTCAGCCTGCCTCTGAAGGCGGGAAGGACGGCCTCGCTCGTTATGATCCGCGGCACCGCACTGCTCGGCGAAACCGACGTGCTCCGCAAGACCCAGTGGGCGCTGGCCGGCAACACCGGTACGATGCTGCGGATCGAAGCGAATACGGACTGCAGCATCCTGGTCCTGAGCGGCGAGGCGATCGATGAGCCGCTTGCCGGCCACGGTCCTTTCGTCATGAATACCGAGGCGGAGATACAGGTGGCGTTCAGCGACCTGCAAAGCGGCCGCTTTGGGCAGCTTGCCCTCCTGCCTCATCCGAGCGGGCACAGCGGTGCGGACGGAACGGGAGTATGAAAGTGGATATCGAGGTGCTGCAAACCTTCGTCGAGGTTGCCGGCGCAGGCGGCATTTCGCCGGCGGCGTCGCGGCTCAGCTTGTCAAAATCGGTCGTTAGCCGCCGTCTCGCCCGTCTTGAAGACGAGTTGGGACTGCAGCTACTGTCGCGCACTTCGCGTGGCGCTGCGCTGACCGAAGCTGGCTTGACCTTCATGCACTATGCGTCCCGGGCCTGTGCAGAGATGGATCTTGCGCGAGAAGCTATGCATCCAGAGGGCGAGCTGCGTGGACGGCTGCGTATCTCAGCACCACTGTCCTTCGGCTCGACGCATTTTGCACCTGTGATCGCTGAAATGGCGCGGCGACATCCACTGCTCAACATCCATACCTCATACAATGATCAGGTCGTCGATCTCATCGGGGAAGGCTACGATTGCGCGATTCGGCTCGGCTACCTGCAAGACTCAACCCTGGTCGCGCGACGCGTCGGTCCGATCTATCGAACGGTTGTGGCCAGCCCGGCCTACATCGCCGAGCACGGTTCCCCGGAGACACTGGAAGAACTCCACCACCATCAGGCCCTCATGCAGGGCACGGAAGCGTGGTATCTCATGAATGGAGATACCAGGGTCGCAGTGCGCCCGCAAGGGCGCTTCAAGGCTGACAACTGCACCGCCCTCCTTGCTGCCACGCTAGCCGGGCTGGGCATTGCTTGCCTTCCCACGGACCTGGTTCGCGAACACCTGAATGCCGGGTCACTGGTACCGGTCCTGTCCAATCACTCCCTGCCGCCGGCTGGCGCCTACGTAGTGCGTCCGCCCGGCCAGCGCACAACGCCGAAGGTGCGCATCCTCACCGAACTGCTGATCGAGTATTTCGACAAGACGCAGGCCACTTGAAGGGCCTGCATGTCTTTTATTGGCCGACATGCAGAACGTTCCGCGTCGCCCGATAGCGGCAGTTTGCCGCGAGATGCCGAAATCCGGCCGTGCGTGTCGAGGACATCCACTGCGCCGTCGACTTCCTTGTAACGCAGCCCTTTGTCGACGAGGAAGCGATCCGCCTGCTCGGCATCTGCGCACGGGGCGGCTATGCGGTGATTGCCTGCGCCCGGCGGGGGCGCCCATTCGAGGCGCCACTTAACGGAGTTCCTCTTCCACGGCTTCGCGCGACAGGCCGTACGCCAGGATGAAGACGCTGTACTCCATGCCGGTGCCGGTATCGGTCAGCGTTTCGATGCCGATCGTATCCATCGGACCGGATAGCGTGCCGCCGACCACCATCGGCTGGGCATCCAGTTGCTCGGCCAGCAGATAGCTGCCTTCCCCGACTTGCAAGCCAAAGCGTCCCGAAGCCCCGTCCCTCAGAACAACCCTGCCGTTCTGGTTCATATGCTCTCCGTTGAGATCTGCCGGGTAGCGCCACGTCGGCGTGTTGCCGGAACCAGGATTGTGCTGTCGTCCGTTCGTTGACGGTAGTAGCGGCAGACGACAAGCTGGGTTGCGCTCCCGGGAACGCCGGATGAGATGCCCGCGTTTTCAGGTGGCGTTGCGTGCCGCGCGACGCAACTTGCTGCCGGATGGCGCTACCGCAACGTGGTAAGGATCAGCACAATAGCCGTTCAGGCAATGCAGTATTCGCCCAGCCTGTCCCGGATCTTCATCCCACCACCGTATAGGAACGTTGAATCATGACCACCGAAAAAATCCGCAATCCGCATACCGATCATCTGCTGACTCCCGAGAATGCGGCACTGATCATCATCGATTACCAGCCGGTCCAGGTCTCGTCGATCCGCTCGATGCCACGCGATGAACTGGTGTTCAACATCGTGAGCACCGCGAAGGCGGCCCTGAATTACGAGCTCCCGATCATCCACTCGACCGTCAATGTCGCGACCGGCCGCAACAAGCCGCCGATCGCCGAGCTGCAGGGCGTGCTTGGACACCTGCCGACCTATGACCGTACGTCCATCAATAGCTGGGAGGACACCGAGTTCAAGGAAGCGGTCAAGGCGCTCGGCCGGCGCAAGCTGATCATGACCGCGCTGTGGACCGAGGCCTGCCTGACCTTCCCGGCGCTCGACGCGATCCAGGAGGGCTACGAGGTCTACGTGCCGGTCGATGCGGTGGGAGGCACCTCGCTTGCCGCGCACGAGGCGGCGCTTCGCCGCATGGAGCAAGCCGGCGTGACACTCATCAGCCGGGTCCAGATGTACTGCGAGCTTCAGCGCGACTGGTCGCGCGCCGCGACGGTGCCGGGTTTCATGGGCGTCTTCGAGAATTACGACGGCTTCAACGCCGAAAAGGCGATGCACGAAGCGGCCAGGAAGTAAGGGCATGCCCGATGGCGGCCGCGCTTGCGGCCGCCGGTGATCGAACATCAAGGGAAAAAGCGAATGAGCGAATTATTTATCGTTGTCGGGCTCAAGGCGAAAGAAGGCAAAGAGGACGAACTGCGCCGCGACCTGGCCAGCCTGGTCGCACCCTCGCGCAAGGAAGACGGCAACATCCGTTACGACCTGTTCGAAGACCAGGACGCGCCGGGTCACTTCGTGTTCGTGGAAGAATGGGTGTCCACCGAGGCGCGCGACCGGCACCACAAGCATGGTCCGCACATCCTGCTTTTTCACGAGAACGGCGTGAGCAATGTCGAGAAGACCGAGTTTGCACGCCTGCTCAAGCGCGTTACCTGAGCTCCCGCTCCGCTTCCACCCTAGCGGAAGCGGACGTTCGGCTGCTGCACGGGGTATCGTCGGGCAAGGAGCGGCATTGACTGTGCGTTCCTTGTAGCCGCCCGGGATCTCGGCCACCGATCCCGGCGCCATGTCGAGGTGCGCATAGAACAGGCGCGAATGGATCCTGGCGGCCGCGCTCAGGCCATGGGTGCTGCCGGCGATGAGCTGGCCTGACACGCATCTATGCGCACGAGCGCAGCGACGTGCCTGAGTGCCCGATGCCGAGCGTGAACGCTTCCAGCGGGACGCGGCAGCGTGGGACTACTTCCAGGCCGCGCCGCCCGGCTATCGCAAGACCATCCTGCACTGGATCACGAACGCGAAGCGGGAGGAGACGCGCAGCAAGCGGCTGGAGCAGCTGATGCAGGCGTGCGCGGCGGGCAAGCGGCTGACCTGACAAGCGACCTGCCGCGAAAACGGTCTAAAGGAAAAACGGCTCGGTCTAGATCGATCTCGAATGCCCGTGCCGGCCGGTCCAATCCGGTCCGCCCTCCGCCGGAAAAAGGCGATATCGGTCTAAAGGTCGGCGCACATCGCTGATTCGCGACCGTTTTAGACCGTTCTGGATAATTTTAGATCGATCTAGACCGCGCGCCGAAACAGGGTAGCGCGCAGGCGCAGTGCAAGGCGCGAACGCCGTGGGCGATGCCGGGTTTGCCTGGCCAAACTGGCGCGACGCCCGACGGTACGCTAGCGGCCAGCCGGCAGGCCAGCCAGGTACGCATGGATCTGGGACACCACCTGCGCGCCCTCGCCCACCCCGGCAGCCACCCGCTTGGTCGACCCGGCGCGCACGTCGCCGATCGCGAACACGCCGGGTACGCTGGTCTCCAGCGACAACCGCGCGTTTCCAGCCGCTCCTTCGGCAGGCGCCGTGACCGCGTCGCCGGTGCAGATGAAGCCCTGCGCATCGACCTCCACGCCGCAGTCGCCCAGCCAGTCCGTATTCGGCTCGGCGCCGATGAACAGGAACACCCGGCATACCTTGCATTCGCTTTCGCCGAGCGTGCGGTGGTTACGCCAGCGCACCGCATGCAAGCCTTCGTCATCGCCTTCCAGCGCCACGATCTCGGTGTGCGGATGCAGCACGATATTCGGCGTGGCGCGGATGCGTTCGATCAGGTAGGTGGACATGGTGGCCTTCAGGCCGTCGCCGCGCACCAGCATGTGGACCTTCGCGGCATGGGCGGACAGGAACACCGCCGCCTGACCCGCCGAATTGCCGCCGCCGACCAGGATCACCTCGGCGCCGGCGCACAGGTTCGCTTCGATGCGCGAGGCCCAGTAATAGATGCCGCGGCCTTCGAACTGCTTGATGTTGGCAAGCGATGGCCGCCTGTAGCGGGCCCCGCACGAGAGCACGACGGTGCGGCCCAGCACGCGCCGGCCGTCGACCAGTTCGATCGCCAGCGGCGACGCGTCGCAGGCCAGCTGCGCCGCCGCCATCGGAATGGCCACCTCGACGCCGAACTTCATTGCCTGCACGTAGGCACGCCCGGCCAGCGCGCCGCCCGATATCCCGGTGGGAAAGCCCAGGTAGTTCTCGATGCGCGCGCTGGCCGCGGCCTGGCCTCCGAACGCGCGCTGCTCCAGCGCCAGCACGGACAGGCCCTCGGAGCCCGCATACACGGAGGTCGCCAGCCCGGCGGGCCCGGCGCCGACCACGATCACGTCCCATACCTTGTCCGCCGGGAGCTCCGGCAGCATGCCCAGGCAGCGGCCCATGTCGGCGAAGGATGGATTCGTCTTCACGCTGCCGTCCGGGCAGACCACCAGCGGCCAGTCGTCTCCGGAGGGCCGGTAATGCTCGCACAGCGCCCTGGCGTTATCGTCCTCGCCCGGTTCGAGCAGCGTGTGCGGATAGCCGTTCGCCGTCAGGAAGCTTTGCAGGTGGAACACGTTCGGGTGTCCCGCAGGGCCGACCAGCACCGGGCCGCCCGAACCGGAATCGATCAGGTTCACGCGGCGCAGGATCAATGCCCGCACGATGCGCTCGCCCAGTTCGGCCTCGGCGATCACCAGCGCGCGCAGCTGGTCGGCGGGAATCACCAGCGCTTCGACGCGGCCGACCGCCGTCACGTTCACGAGGGACGGCCGGCCCGCCAGCTGCGACACCTCGGCCGTGAACTCGCCAGGGCCGTGTTCGACGACGAGGGCCGAGTTGCCCAGCCCGTCGTAGCGGTGCACGGCCATGCGGCCGGCCAGTACCAGCACCATGCCGAACGGCGTGAATCCCGCCTCCAGGATGCGCACGCCGTTGTCGAACGTGCGCACGGTACCGAAGCGGCGCAGCCGGTTGATTTCGTGCCCCGTCAGCACCGGGAAGATCTGGTGGCGCCGCTGTTCGATCGACGCCGCGATGGCCGGCACCTGCTCGTCGCGGCTCGCTTCGGACAGGAATTGCGGGGAATTGCCTTGCTGGTTCGCCATGATGGATCCACATGTGGGCTCGGATACCGGCAGTGTAGCGGATAGCAGGCTGCTCTTCAGCGCGCCCCGCCGGCTCCGTGGCGGCCCTTCCCCGTGCCGCTCCGTCAGTACGGACTGGCCGTCGGCCGCACGATGATCTCGCTGACATCCACGTCGGCCGGCTGCTCGATCGCGAAGTGGATCGTACGGGCGATTGCGTCGGGCTTGATCGCGATCTTGCGGAAGCCGCGCATTTCCTCGCGGCCGCCCGGGTCGGAGATCGATTCGGCCAGTTCCGACTCCACCACGCCGGGCGAGACGACGGTGACGCGGATGTCGCCGCCCACTTCCTGCCGCAGCCCTTCCGAGATCGCGGCGACGGCGAACTTGGTGGCGCAGTACACGGCGGCGGTCGGGCTGACGGTATAGGCGCCGATCGATGCCAGGTTGATGATCTGCCCGCTCTTCTGCCGCTGCATCACCGGCAGCGTGGCGGCAATGCCGTGCAATACGCCGCGCACGTTCACGTCGATCATGCGGTTCCACTCGTCGATCTTGAGCGCCTCCAGTTTCGACAGCGGCATCACGCCGGCATTGTTGACGATGACGTCCACGCGGCCATGCAGGCCGAGCGCGAAATCGACGAATCCCTGCATGCTTTCCAGGCTGGTCACGTCAAGCCTGCGCACCGCGGCCGAACCGCCTTCGGCCGTGATGCGGGCAGCCAGTTCCTCGAGGCGTTCGGTGCGGCGCGCGCCGAGGATGACGTGCATGCCGCGCGTGGCAAGGTGGGTGGCGGTGGCTTCGCCGATGCCGCTGCTGGCACCGGTGATCAGGACGACTTTACGTTCTGCTGCGTTCATGGTGTTCTCCGTGGTCGGTTGCGATGGATGCAGTATGGGCGTTCGCACCGGGCCGGGAAATATCCATTAATATTTGCCGGTTGCCTGATTCTCCAATCCCCGCTTCGACCCAGGATGCACCGTGAATCCACCTGAAAAAGACTCGCGCCAACGCCGTATCGTCGGCCTGCTGGAGCGGCTGGCGCCGCACGAAGGCTATACCCTGACGGCCCTGCCCGGCCTGAAATTCATGCGTGCCAACGAGAGCATTGCGCGCACGCCGGTGATGTACGAGCCCTGCATCGTCATCGTGTGCCAGGGGCGCAAGCGCGGCTTCACCGGTGGCCAGGGCTACGTCTACGATGCCAGCCATTACCTGGTGCTGTCGGTGCCGCTGCCCTTCGAATCCGAGACGGAGGCCAGTCCCGCGGAACCGATGCTGGCGGTCTCCGTGCCGATCGACCTGAAGGTCGCGGCCGAACTGGTGCTGGCGCTGGAACAACAGCACCGGCAACGGGCCGCGCAGCCGGTCGGCATCGTGTCGACGCCGCTCGACGATGCCATGAGCGACACCTTGCTGCGGCTGCTGGAGGCCCTGCAGTCCGATACCGACACCGCCATCCTCGGCCCGGCCATCGTGCGCGAACTGGTCTACCGGGCGCTGATCGGCCCGCAAGGCGGCGCCATCCACGCCGCGCTGACGCAGCAAAGCCACTTCGGCAAGATCGGCAAGGCGCTGCGGCGCATCCATGCGAACTACGACCGCCCGATCGATGTCGGCACGCTGGCCAGCGAGGCGGGCATGAGCGTGGCGGCATTCCATGCGCACTTCAAGGCGGTCACGCAGACCACGCCGATCCAGTACCTGAAGACCACGCGCCTGCACAAGGCGCGGCTGCTGATGGTGCAGGACGGCCTGACCGCGGCCACGGCCTGCCACCGCGTGGGCTACGAAAGCAGCTCGCAGTTCAGCCGCGAATTCAAGCGCTTCTTCGGGCGCACGCCTGCCCATGAAGCGGCGGAGATGAAGAACGCGCTGATGCAGATGCCCGCGCAATCCACCGCCGCCATGACGATGCAGTGAATCGGCGATGTGCATGCAAAAGCCCACCGGCAGGCAAGCTGCGGGTGGGCTTCGGTCTTGCGTGGTGCACGCTGCGGCGGCGCCCACGCTATCTGCGTGGTGCGCGCCGGCGTGCATGCTGGCCGGTCAGATCGCGCGGATATTGCCCGCTTTTTCGCCTTTAGGGCCGGTCGAGCGTTCGAACGACACGCGCTGGTTTTCGGAAAGGCTCTTGAAACCTTCCGATTGAATATCCTGGAAATGGGCGAACAGATCGCCGCCGCCTGCGTCAGGCGTAATGAAGCCGAAGCCCTTGGAATCGTTGAACCATTTTACGGTGCCGGTTTGAGTAGTCATTTATTCAGTCCTTTAAATATTGCATGGGCAAGACGCCCGGGTGCACGGTCGACCAAGAGGGATAACGGAGGAAATCAAACAGGACCGCCAGATGGCCCGGAGGCATATGGCAAGGCGGGAGAGAAAGACCAACAATAACAACGACTTGATGTAGTGCCAGACGAAAGATACAGGACATGCCGCGAAAAGCCTAATTATTTCGGATTTATTTTCGACGTCCCCTTTTTCGCACGGTCGCCATATTTATCGCCAGGTAACTGATATTATCGGAACCCGAGCGATGCGGCTGTTGCGGAGCCGGGAATAAAACAAGGCAACACCAATATGACAAAATCCCGGCTCGCCTGTTTCATACGCGGGAATATGGAATCGATCCTGCAGGCATGGGAAGATTTCGCCCGCACCATCGAGCCGCCGGCGCTGACCATGAGCGATATCGACCTGCGCGACCATGCGCGCCAGATGCTGCTCGTGTTTGCCGACGACCTCGACACGAAACAGTCGCACGAGGAAAGCGCCGCGAAGGCCGTCGGCCTGGGCAAGCGCGGCGATGGCGATACGGCGGCCGAGGTCCATGCCGAGGCGCGCCTGCTGTCCGGCTATACGGTCGTGCAGCTGGTGTCCGAGTACCGGGCGCTGCGTGCCAGCGTGCTGGCCCTGTGGGCTGCGGAAACGGATACTTGCCAGGGCACGTCGATGGCCGACATGACCCGCTTCAACGAGGCGGTCGACCAGGCCCTTGCCGAGTCGGTGGCCCGTTACGAACGCCTGGTCAAGCAATCGCAGAACATGTTCCTCGCCATCCTCGGCCATGACTTGCGCAATCCGCTCGGCACGCTCGTCACCGGCTCCAGTTACCTGATGCAGGCCGCCGACATGCCGCCGAAGCATGTGCTGGTTGCCACGCGCATGTTCAACAGCGCCAAGCGCATGAGCAGCCTGATCAGCGACCTGATCGACTTCACGCGCACGCACCTGGGTCCCGGAATCCCGATCCGCGCCAGGCATGGCGACCTGGCGGCCGTCTGCGGCCAGGTGGTCAACGAGTTGCGCACCTGCCATCCGGACCGGCACATCGAACTGAACGAGCCGCGTACGCTCGATGCCTTCTTCGATGACGGCCGCATTGCCCAGATGCTGTCCAACCTGATCGGAAATGCGCTGCAGCACGGCAGCGCGGACGGCCCGGTCAATGTCCGCATCACCGTCGGCGACAGCGTGTCGGTGGTCGTCAACAACCGGGGACCGGTGATCCCCCCCGAAAAGATCGCCAGCATCTTCGATCCAATGGTACGCATCGCCGCCAGCGCCGGCACCGACTACACCGAGCGCACCAGCCTCGGCATCGGCCTGTTCATCGCGCGCGAGATCGCCCACGCGCATGGCGGACGGATCGACGTGCGCTCCGACGCGGTCGACGGCACGACGTTTACGGTGACGATGCCCAGGTGGGCCGGTGCACGGCAGAGCCCGGGCCTGCCCTGAACGCCGGGACAGTCACACCTTGCTCCAGCCGATGCACCCCGCCGGCAGCCCGGTGCCGCTGACCAGTACCGCGCCGTGCCGGTAGAAGCGCCAGCGCCGTTCCTTCGGCACCGCCACCAGCACCACGCCCATCGGGCGATCCGTCCAGACCAGGCGCGCATCGCTGGCATCGAGCGCGTCGAACACCTGCGCCGGCGTGGTGCCCGGCGCGAAGACGACCGCCGTGAATTGCTGCCCGGGCGGCTCGCGCAAGGCCCAGCCGCCGGCCACCGCGGTGCCGATCGCCAGCACCAGCAGGGCCGCGGTGGGGCTGCCGGGCCCGGACGGCCGGCCGCGCAGCCGGAACCCGAGCACCATCGGCACCAGCCCGAACGCGGCCAGCCACAGCAGGTCCCACAGCAGCGGATCGGGCGTGTCGAGCCGCACGCGGTGCAGCTGCAGCAGCCAGTGCGCCAGCCCGATGTCGAGCAGGTTCCAGGCGCCGAAGCCCAGCAGTACGGCGCCCGCCAGCGCCGTGTTGCCAGGCGCCGGGACGCCGCGGCGGCGGGCCCGCCACAGCCCCCACAGGCCGGCCAGCGCCAGCACGTACATGAGCACGTGGAAATAGCCGTCCCACATGACCTGCAGCCGCAGGTCGTCCATGCCGGGCACCAGGCTCAGCAGATGATGCCACTGCAGCACCTGGTGCAGCAGGATCCCGTCGAAGAAGCCGCCCAGGGCGATCCCCAGCACGATACTCCATGTCATCCAGGGCGATTTCAGCATCGGCCAGCTCCATTCACATTTCGTTACGCATCCACGTGGAACTGGCGAGTATAGGAAAGCCTCGGATCGCCCGGCGCACGGGCGGCGCGGCGCTTCAGTTGCCGCGGTACGTCGAATAACCGAAAGGGCTCAGCAGCAACGGCACATGGTAGTGCTGGCCGGCCGCCGTCACGCGGAATTCCACCGGGATGCGCGGGAAGAAGGTGTCCTGCTTCAGACGCGCATAGTGCTCGCCCGTTTCAAACACGATGCGGTAATCGCCGGCCGCCATCGGCTTGTCTTCCGGATACAGCGCGCCGATGCGGCCCTGCGCGTTGGTGACGCCGGCGGCCAGCGCGCGCCATCCTTCTCCGGCGCGCTGCTCCAGCGTGACGCGGACACCGGCCGTCGGCTGGCCGCTCTGCAGGTCGAGCACGTGGACGCTGAGCGGGTTGGCCGCCGCCACGGCGAAGGTCGTGGCGCCGGCAAGGGCGCAGGCAAGCAGTGCATGCTTGATCGGATTCATGGTGGTTTCCTTGTAAAGATTGAAGTTCATTGGGGAGATTGGTCGAGCCCCGGTACGGCGCGGATCGCCGCCAGCGCGCAGGCATGGTCGTTGGCGGCACCGCCGCCGCCGGCAACGCCGAGCGCGCCGACCACCTGCCCGGCCGCGGCGACCGGCACGCCGCCGCCGAGCAGCAGCAGTTCGGGCAGCGTGGCCAGGTTGCGGGCGTCAGGATTGGCGGCGGCGCCGCGGGCCAGGTCCAGCGTGGCGCTGCGGGTCGACAGCGCCGTGTAGGCCTTGCGCCGGCTCGCCTCGATATTGTGCGGGCCGACCGATTCGGTGCGCTGCAGCGCCAGCAGGTTGCCGCCGCGGTCGAGCACCGTGGCCACGATCGCGCGATCCTGGCGGCGGCAGGCATCGATGGCACCAGCCACCAGGCGGTTGGCGGTGTCCAGCGTCAGGTCGGTCTGCTGGCGCACCTGGGCGGCGGCGGGCAGCGCGGCCAGCGTGGCCAGCAGGGCAAGCAATGCATGCGGAGAGGCAATCGGTTTCACCGTGGGATTCCTTTTGGTCGAGTCGAGGCGTCATTGTGGCGGCTGCCCGGCCACGGCCGCGTGACCGCCAGATGACAATTTCGTCATCCAGCGCCGGCCGGCGCGGGCATACAATGGCTGCTTTGCCCGCCACCGCCATGACCATCCTGGTAATCGAAGACGAGCCGAAGACCGGCGACTACCTGCAGCGCGGCCTGGCCGAATCCGGCTTTGCCGTGCGGCTCGCACGCAACGGGCGCGACGGGCTGGCCATCGCCGGCGAAGGCGGCATCGACCTGGTGGTGCTCGACGTGATGCTGCCCGGCATGGACGGCTGGCAGGTGCTCGCGGCGCTGCGTGGCGCTCCGGCGACCGAGCAGATCCCGGTGCTGTTCCTGACCGCGCGCGACGAAGTACACGACCGGGTGCGCGGCCTGGAGCTGGGGGCCGACGACTACCTGGTCAAGCCGTTTGCCTTCGTCGAGCTGGTGGCGCGCCTGCGCACGCTGCTGCGGCGCGGCCCGGTGCGGGAGGAAGAACTGATCCGCATCGGCGGCCTGGAGATCGACGTGATCCGGCGCCGGGTGCGGCGCGACGGCACGCCGGTCGTGCTGACAGCCCAGGAATTCGCCCTGCTGCACCTGCTGGCGCGGCGCGAGGGCCAGGTGCTGTCGCGCTCCCTGATCGCCTCGCAGGTCTGGGACATGAACTTCGACAGCGACACCAACGTGATCGACGCGGCCGTGCGGCGGCTGCGCCGCAAGATCGACGACCCGTTCCCGGAAAAGCTGATCCATACGCGGCGCGGCATGGGCTATGTCTGCGAGGTCGAACCGGCGGCCGGCGCATGACGGCGTGGCTGCGCATGACGGCCTGGCTGCGCGATTCGCTGGCGGGGCGCGTGAGCGCCATGTTCGTGCTGGTCGCCGCGCTCGCCGCAGCGGGGCTCGGCACCTGGCTGTACCTGTCGTTCGTGGCTGAAATCGAACGCCGCGACGACATGGCGCTGCTGGGCAAGCTGCGGCAGGTCCAGCTGCTGCTGGGCCGTCCCGGCGCGGCGGGCCTGCTGAGCACCCAGCCGGACCTGTTCCGCGACACCATGAGCGGCCAGGAGAATTCGCTGGTGCGCTTCCTGGCGCCGGACGGTACCGTGCTGGCCGACATCAACGCCGGCGGCGAACGCTATCCGGTGCCGCCCGCCTCCTCCTCGTCCCTAGCGCCGGACCGCGCGGCGATCGTCAGCTGGACCAGCCGGCACGGCGACCCGGGCCGGGTGGTGGCCGGCACCGCCCGGCTGGGCAGCGGCGCGGACCCGCTCCCGGCCACGGTGACGGTCGTCGTCGCCCGCGCCTATGCCGGGCGCGCGGCCCTGTTCGCCGAATACCGCCACCGCATCGCCGGCGCGGCGGCCATCAGCGCACTGGCGGCGGCGCTGTGCGCGGCATGGATGCTGCATCGCGGATTGCGCCCGCTGCGGGTGGTGGCCGAGCATGCGGCGCTGGTGCGGCCCGGTACGCTGGACCGGCGCCTCGACGCCAGCGATGCCCCCTCCGAACTGCGGCCCCTGGTCGGCGCCCTGAACGCCATGCTGGCGCGGCTGCAAGAAGGATATGCCCGGCTGTCGGGTTTTTCCGCCGACCTCGCGCATGAATTCCGCACCCCGGTCGCCAACCTGCTCGGGCAAAGCCAGGTGATGCTGGCCCACCCGCGCAGCGCCGCCGAATACGAAGGCCTGATCGCATCGAACATCGAAGAGCTGGAGCGGCTGGCGCGGATGATCGAAAGCATGCTGTTCCTGGCCCGGGCGGAGCAGGACGACGTGGCGCCCGACCTCCGGCCGCTGCAGGCGCTGGACGAACTGTCGAAGGTGGCCGGCTTCTACGAAGGCATGGCGGAGGAACGCGGCCTGCGGCTGGAATGCGGCGGCGGCGGCATGGTGCTGGCCGATCCCGCCCTGCTGCGGCGCGCGCTGGCCAACCTGCTGTCGAACGCGGTACGGCACGCCGCCCCCGGAAGCACGGTCTGGCTGCGGGCGGCACCGGCCGGCGAATCGACCGTGCTGAGCGTGGAAAACACCGGCACGCCGATCGCGCCGGAACACCTGCCGCACCTGTTCGAGCGTTTTTACCGGGCCGACGCGGCGCGCGGCCATGGCGAGGGGTCGACCGGCCTTGGCCTCTCGATCGTGCGCGCGATCATGGCACTGCACGGCGGCACGGCGGCGGTGCACGCGGACGCGGCGCGCACCCGTTTCACGCTGCAGTTTCCCGCCGGCGCCACACCGGGCCCCGCCGGCCGGCGGCCGGGCGCCGCACAGCGGTGATTTCAGGTTAATATTCGCTACCAACCTTCCGGCTAAAACGCCGGTCTATCACGGCTCAACCAGCCGAACATGGGCGCGCGATGAATCTGGCTACAGACCGGGATGACGATGGCGATGTCGATGGTGAAGGCAATGGCAATGGCTTGTCCACTGGGGCAATGGAACTGCTGTCGATCCGGGATGCCGTGTTCGACCACTGGGAAGCGTCGGTCCGGGCGAACATCAAGGGCGCCGCCGAGCTGCTCGGCCCGGCACTGACGGACAATCTGCCCAGTCTCTACGACAACCTGGCCGAGGCGATCAGCCCCGGCCTGGCCAGGGCGACCGCCACGCAGCACACCACGGCGGCGATGTCGCATGGCAGCGAGCGCGCACGCCTGACCTGTTTCGGCCCCGACGAGGTGCTGCGCGAATACCAGCTGTTCCGCGACGCCATCCGCGAAGTGGCCCAGGCGCGCGGCATCCGCTGGACGGCGGATGTCTGGGCCGCGATCAGCCGGTCCATCGAGATCGCCGCCTGCGAATCGCTGCGCGAGTTCGCCGCCACGCACGAAGCGCTGCGCCGGCGCATGGCGGCCGCGCTGTCGCACGACATGCGCGCCCCGCTGGCGGTCATTGCCACCGCGGCGCAGCTGATCGCGCACAGCAACGACATCGAGGTGGCGAAGCGTTCCGCCGACAAGATCCTGCGCCATGCCGCACGGCTCGAATCAATGATGGGTGAACTGCTCGATGCGCTGACGGTGTTGCGCGAGGAACTGCCGCCGCTGGTCCTGTCGCCGTTCGACATGTGCGAACTGGCGCAGGACGTCGCCCGGCAGTTCGGCGAGCATGGCGGTGGCCCGTTCACGGTCACCGGCCACAGCGTCGCCGGCCACTGGTGCGCCCCGGCCCTGCGCCGTGCGCTGGAAAACCTCGTCTCGAACGCCGTGAAATATGGCGCGGCCGGCGAGGTGCGGATCGACATCGCGTCGGGCCGCGGCCGGCTGTCGCTGTCGGTCCACAACCATGGGCCGGCCATTCCGGCGGAACGGCGCGAACGCATCTTCGGCTACCTGTTCCGCTACGGCGGTCCGGGCACGGTAGGCTGGGGCATCGGGCTGCCCTTCGTGCGCGACGTGGCCGAGGCGCACGGCGGCAGCGTGTCGGTCGACAGTGCCGAGGACACCGGCACCACTTTCACGATCGACATTCCGGTGGATTGCCGGCCGTTCGTCAAGCGCGCCGTGCAGTGCGCCACGCCGGCGCCGGCGCCGGAACAGCGCGACAGCGGCGGCGCGTGAGGCAACCGGATGGTCAGGCCGCCACGGCGTACCGCACGTCGCGGAAGAAACGCAGCATCTCCCCGCTGGCCGACGGCCCCTTGTCGTCGGCATAGCTGCCGCGCAGGCTGCCGCCGGACCAGGCGTGGCCGGCCCCGTGGATCACCCAGTGCTCGGCAAGGATGGCGCCGTCGGCGCTGCGATGAAACACCCTGGTGTAGCCGCGCTCGCGGGCAACGCCGCTTTCCTTCACCACCTCCGCAACCGGCCCATTGTCCGGGCGGGCGCTCAGCGTATGTTCGATGACCGTGTGGCCATTGGCGAAGTGTACGGTCTGGTCGTTATCGCCATGGAAAACGATCACCGGCACGGCCGCCTGCGTGAGCGCGGCGGCATCCCCGATCGTGGCGCCGTTGCGCATCGCCTGCAAGGCGGTGGCGGTATCGGCGGCGCAGCCATGCGGCAAGCCGGAATGACAGCCCACCGCCGAATAGATGTCGGGGTAGGTACACCCCAGCACGACGGCCATCGCCGCGCCGGCGGACAGCCCGGCGACGAACACTTTACCAGCCGGCACCAGGTATTCCGCGGCGACTTCACGCGTGGCCCCGGCGATCAGCGCGGCATCGCCGTGGTCGCGCTGCCGGTGTGCCTTGTCGAACCAGTTCCAGCAGCCGCCCGTCATGCCGAACTGCGTTTGTTCGGGATACATCACCAGGCAGCCTGCTTCCTCGGCATGCCGGTTCATCTCGGTACCGTTGGCGAAATCGTCGGCACTCTGGCCGCAGCCGTGCAGCATCACGACCAGGGCCGGTTCGTGGCCGGTAAAGGTGGCGGGAATGTAGAGCTTGTAAGCCAGCGACCCCTGGGGAGAATCGAAGGTCCTGCTGAGGAAGCGGGGCCCGGGCGGCAGGCCGGCCGCCGCCCCGGCGAGTGGCTGACCGGATGGATCAGCTTGAATCGTTGCATCGTTTGTTGCACCGTGAAAGTTCAACGGCAGGAACGCCAGGCGCGTCCATTGTTCACATAGAGTTTGTATTTGAATCATTGAAGACTCCGTCGTTGATGGTGGGTCTCCTGCATGTTTTTTTACACTCTACCGTGTACCAGTACCGGATGGCAGCGCCGAACGCCTGCGCTGGCGTAGGACGTTGCCTCGCCAGCGCACCGCACCCGGGCCCACGCCTCATCGCCGCGGCAGCGCGGCAGGGGGCGCTAGCGGGGCTCCGGCGGGCCTTCCGTGTCACCGTCGGGAAGGGTGTACACCTGCCCCGCCGTCACGCCCGAGTCGCGCTTGCGCGCGCGCAGGTCGCGGTAGACCGCGGCGCGCATGACCGTCATGGCCACCACGGGCGCCGTCATCAGGATGAACACGGAGATGATGATCTCGTGGATCACCAGCCGCGACTGCGCTACCGTGAAATACAGCATCGACGCCAGCAGCAGGCAGCCCGCGCCCAGCGTGACCGTGATGGCCGGGCCGTGCATGCGCTGGTAGAAGGTGCGCAGCCGCAGCAGGCCCAGCGCGCCGATCAGGATGATGGTGGCGCCCAGCACCAGCAGCAGCGCCACCGGCAACGCGGCCCAGCCGGGCAGGTATTCGATGCCGTTCATTCGATGATCTCCCCGCGCATCAGGAACTTGGCCATCGCGACGGTCGACACGAAGCCCACCAGCGCGACCAGGATGGCCACCTCGAAATACACCTGCGTGCCGAAGCGGATGCCCAGCACGATCGCCAGCAGCATGCCGCACATCCACAGCGTGTCGAGCGCCAGCACACGGTCGTGCGCGGCCGGGCCGATCAGCAGCCGGATGGCGCACAAGCCCATCGCCACCAGCACGCACACCACCGCATAGGCAATCGACAGTTCAAGCAGGGTTTCCATCGTCTTTCTCCGTTTCAAAGATCAGCATCAGCGGCTGCTCGTAGCGGGTCCTGATCGTGTCGACCCACCACGCCTCGTCGTTCAGGTCGAACACGTGCAGCGCCAGCTCGTACCGCTCCGGCAGGATTTCCACCCACACGGTGCCGGGTGTCATGTTGATCAGGCAGGACAGCATCGCCAGCCCGTAGGGATCGCGCATCGTCAGCGGCACGCGGATGAACTGCGAGTTCACGCTGGCGTAGTCCTTGAACAGGATGACGCGGCACACGCCGAAGCACGAGCGGACGATTTCCACCGTCGCCATCGCGATCAGTTGCGCGAACACCAGCGGCTTGCGCAGCCGCGGGTAGCCCAGCGGCAGCAGCCGCCGCGTCAGCAGCGGCACCGTGATGCCGAGCACCGCGCCGAACAGCACATTGGCCGGGTCGAGCGCCTGGTTGAGCAGCAGCCACAGCGCCCACAGCGCCAGCGACACGACCGGATACGGCAGCCAGCGCTTCATGGCCCCTCCGTCGCAGGCGAGGGAGCACGCGGAGGCGCCGGGGCAACCGACGGCGAAGGTACCGGCGGCGTGCCCAGTACGCGGTCGATGTACAGCCTGGGCTGGTGGATGCCGTCGCTGGCGCGCGCCAGGTAATCGAACACGGGCTGCGCCTGCACCGTGAGCAGCACCGATACCAGCAGCAGGCCCGCCACCGGCGCCACCTCCGCCGCATGAAGAGTGGGCGGCCCGGCCGTTTCGGTGGCCCAGAACGTGCGAACGCCGAAGCGCATCAGCGACACGATGGCGGCCAGGCCGGAAACGAACACCAGCGCCATCAGCGTCCAGCCGGAAACGCCGATCGCCGGCGCCGCCGCGCCGGGATTGATCAGCGCATGGAACATGCCGAACTTGGCGACGAAGCCGGACAGTGGCGGCAGCCCGGCGATGGTCAGCGCGCAGGCGGCGAACGCCAGCGACAGGAAGGCCATCGCCGCGGGCACGCCCCTGCCCTTCGGCTCGGCGGGCGTATCCTCGACGGCGAAGGCTTCGGCCGTCAGTGCCAGCATGGCCGCGCCCGGCGTGCGGATGCGGTCGACCAGTTCGATCAGCAGCACGAAGGCGGCGATGGCGATGGTGGACGCGATGAAGTAGAACATCCCGGCCGCGACCAGCGACGGCTGGCCGTAGCCGACCACGGCCAGCAGCGTGCCGGACGACACGATCGCCGCATACCCGGCCAGCCGCCCGGCCGTGTCGGTGGCCAGCATGCCGGCCGCGCCGAACACGATCGTCGCCATGCCGCCCCACAGCAGCGCGTCGTAGCCGAAGCGTGCCGCCGCGCCGGCGCCGTCGCCGAACGCGAGCAGCCAGATGCGCAGGATCACGTAGGCGCCGATCTTGGTCATCAGCGCCAGCATCACGGCCACCGGCGGCGATGCCGCCGCATACGTGGTAGGCAGCCAGAAGCCCATCGGCCACATGGCCGCCTTGACGAGGAAGGCCAGCGCCAGCACCGCCGCGCCGGCCTGCAGCAGGCCGACTTCCCCAGGCGGCAGCGCGGCGATGCGCCCGGCCATGTCGGCCATGTTCAGCGTGCCGGTCGTGGCATAGACCAGCGCCGTGCCGACCAGGAAGAACAGCGCGGCGACCAGGTTGACGGCGATGTACTGCAGGCTGGCGCGCAGCCGGTCGACGTTGTACCCGTGCAGCACCAGCCCGTACGATGCGGCCAGCATCACTTCGAAGAACACGAACAGGTTGAACAGGTCGTGCGTCAGGAAGGCACCGTTGATGCCCATCAGCAGGAACTGGAACAGCGAATGGAAATGCACGCCGATGCGGCTCCAGCGCGGCTGCGCGTAATGCAGCGCGGCCAGCGACAGCACCGCGGTCAGCACCAGCATGCCGGCGGACAGCCGGTCCGCCACCAGCGAGATGCCGAACGGCGCCGCCCAGTTGGCGGCCAGGTAGACGCCGATGCCATCGGGCCAGCCGCCACCTGGCCAGCTCCCGTCGGCCAGCGCCGCCAGTGCCAGCGCATTGGCCAGCAGCGCCAGCACGCAGCCGTAGGCGACGGCGAACTTCAGCCGGTGCCAGCCCTGGGTGAGCGGTGCCAGCGCCGCGCCGCACAGCAGCGGCAGCACGATCGGCAACACGACAAGGTGCTGGGTCCATGCCAGGTTCATTCGCCAGGCTCCTCGCCGTCGACATGGTCTGTGCCGGCCAGGCCACGTGCGCCGATCATCACCACCAGGTACAGCGCCGTGGTGGCGAAGCCGATCACGATCGCCGTCAGCACCAGCGCCTGCGGCACCGGGTCGGCCAGCGCCGCGGGATCGGGCAGCGCGCTGGCGGCGCTGCCGGCCGGCGTCAGCGGCGGCCGGTCGACGGCCAGGCGCCCCATCGCGAAGATGAACAGGTTGACGGCGTATGACATCAGCATCAGGCCGATCAGCACCTGGAAGGTGCGCGGCCGCAGCACCAGCCAGATGCCCGCGCCGAAGACGATGCCGATGCCGAGGGCGAGTACGGTTTCCATTACTGGATCTCCTTGGGTGGCGGGATGGCGGCCGGCGCGGCGGCAATATCGGCGCTGCGCACCACCCCCGGCTGCGGGCGTCGGCTGCGCAGCGACTGGTGGGCCAGCGCAACCAGGATCAGCATCGTGGTGCCGACCACCACGAGGAACACGCCCAGGTCGAACATGAAGGCCGATGGTACATGCAGCTCGCCCAGCAGCGGCAGCGTCACGTGCGCGGTATGGCTGGTGAGGAACGGGAAGCCGAACAGCCAGGCGCCCATGCCGGTACCGCAGGCGCACACCAGGCCCCAGCCGATCCAGCGGTGCGGCCGCAGCCGCAGCTTCGATTCCACCCAGTCGGTGCCGGCCACCATGTATTGCACGATCAGCGTGGTGGCGAAGATCAGGCCGGCCACGAAGCCGCCGCCCGGCAGGTTGTGGCCGCGCATGAAGAAATACACGGCGATCACGCCCATCACCGGCAGCAGGAACCGCAGGTAGACCGCCTGCACCATCAGGTAGCCGTCGCGCGCCTGCTGCGCGGGCCGCTGGGCGATCGCCGGATCGACGTCGCTGGCCTGCTGCATCGGGATGGCGATGCTTTCCGGCGCCGGGCGGAAACGGCGCAGCAGCGCATACACGGTGAGCGCCACCGCGGACAGCACGGTGATCTCGCCCATCGTGTCGAAGCCGCGGAAATCGACCAGCAGCACGTTGACGACATTGGCGCCGCCGCCCTCGGGCAAGGCGCGCAGCACGAAGAAATCGCGGATGCTCGGCACGCCCGGCCGGGTCAGCACCGCATAGCTGGCCGCGGCCAGCGCCAGGCCGCCGGCCACCGCGATGGCGGCATCGCGCGCACGCCGCAACTGCGTTTTCGGCGGGGCCCGGCCAGTCAGGTGCGCGGGCTGGTGGCGCGGCGGCAGCCAGCGCAGGCCCAGCAGGATCAGCACCGTGGTCACGGTCTCCACCATCAGCTGGGTCAGCGCCAGGTCGGGCGCCGACAGCCACAGGAACGTCACGCTGGTCACCATCCCGGTGCCGCCCACCAGCGCCAGCGCCGCCAGCCGGTGATACTTGGCCTGCCAGGCGGCGGCCAGCGCGCAGCCGGCACCGATCAGCCAGAGCAGTGCCAGCAGCGGATCGGCCGTGCCGAGCGCAGGCAGCGGCAGGTCATCGATGGGCCAGGCCAGCAGCAGCGGCGCGGCCACGAAGGCAGCCATCAGCACGCGCAACTGGGGCTGCAGGCGGCGCGTACCGGCCAGGGCCACCAGCCGCGCCGCGCCCTGCGACAGCCCCAGCATCACGTTCTCATAGAACTGCGCGCCCTTCAGGCGGTGCAGCACGGGCACCCTGTCACGCTCGGCCAGCCCGAAGCGCTTGCGCAGCAGCAGGTAGACCGCCACGCCGCCGCCCAATGCCACAAAGCTCATCAGCAGCGGCAGGTTGACGCCATGCCAGATGGCGAGATCATATTCGGGCACCGTGGGCCCCAGCACCGAGCGCGCCGCCACCGCGAGGATGTCGCCGACCACCCGCTCCGGCATCACCCCGACGGCGATGCACAGCAGCACCAGCAGTTCGATCGGCGCGCGCATCCAGCGCGCCGGCTCGTGCGGCTCGGACGGCAGGCCGTGCGCCAGCGGCCCGAAGAACACGCTGATGAAGCGCAGCGAATACACCACGCTGAACAATCCCATCAACACGGCGGCATATGACATCCACCAATTGTCGCTGCCGCCCACGATCATCGTCTCGGCAAAGAACATCTCCTTGGACAGGAAGCCGTTCATCAGCGGCACCCCGGCCATGGCGGCGCTGGCCACCACCGCCAGCGCGGCGGTATGCGGCATCGCCCGCCGCAGGCCGCGCAGCAGGCGCATGTCGCGCGTGCCGGTTTCATGGTCGACAATGCCCACCGCCATGAACAGCGAGGCCTTGAACACCGCATGGTTCATCGTGTGGAAGATGGCGGCAACCACCGACAGCGGCGTGCCGATGCTGAGCAGCACGGTGATCAGGCCGAGGTGGCTGATGGTGGAATAGGCCAGCAGGCCCTTCATGTCCCACTGGAAGATGGCAAAGTACGAACCCAGCAGCAGCGTGCACACGCCGGCGGTGCCGAGGATCCACATCCACTCCTCGGTTCCGGCCAGCGCGGGCCACAGCCGGATCAGCAGGAAGATCCCGGCCTTGACCATTGTGGCCGAGTGCAGGTAGCTCGACACTGGCGTCGGTGCCGCCATGGCGTGCGGCAGCCAGAAATGGAAGGGGAACTGCGCGCTCTTCGTCAGCGCGCCCAGTGCGACCAGCACCAGCGCCGGCACATACCACCCGTGCGCGCGGATCGTGTCGCCCGCCGCCAATACCTTTTCCAGGTCATAGCTGCCGGCGATATGGCCGAGCAGCAGTACGCCGGCCAGCAGGCACAGGCCGCCGAGGGTGGTGACCGTGAAGGCCATGCGCGCGCCGCGCCGCGCATCGTTGCGCTCCTGCCAGTAGCCGATCAGCAGGAACGAGGTGGCGCTCGTCAGTTCCCAGAACACCACCAGCTGGATCAGGTTGCCGGACAGGACCACGCCCAGCATCGCGCCCATGAAGGCCATCACGCAGGCATAGAAACGGTGTGCCGGGTCGCGCCGCGACAGGTAATAGCGCGCATACAGCAGCACCAGCAGGCCGATGCCCAGCACCAGCACGGTGAACACCCAGGCCAGGCCATCCATGCGCAGGACGATCTCGAGCCCGAACGCGGGCAGCCAGGCGAAACGCATCGTCGGCACGGCGCCGTCGGCGATGGCGCCGAACTGGCTGGCGGCAAGCACCAGCGCGGCCAGGCTGGCGATACCCGCCACCGCGGCGGGGCGGTCGCGCGAGCCGCCCGGCATGCAGGCGGTGACCAGGGCCGCGGCGAACGGCAGCAGGAGCAGCAGCAGGAGCATCGTCAGCTCCCGGGTAGGCGGCGTTTGCCCGCTGGCGCCGGACGGTCAGCCATCGCCGCCTTCCGGCGCGCGCACCAGCAGCGTATCGCATGGCAGCTGCTGCATCAGGTCTTCGCTGGTGCTGCCCATGAACACCCGCGCCACGGCCGATTGCCGGTGCACGCCGAGCACCACCAGCCCTACCGCCTCCTCGATGACATGGCGGGCGATGGCTTCGGTGACCAGGCCGCGGCCCACCACCGCGCGGATGCGCTGCCGCACCCCGCCCTCCAGCGCGCAGCCCTCCAGGAAGCGCTCGCATGCTGCTTCCGCTTCGCGCAGCGCGCCGGCGGGGTCTTCCGCGCCCTCTTCCAGCACGTGCAGCAGCGTGACCGGGCGGTCGGGAAACAGCCTGAGGGCGGTGTCGAGCGCCCGGCGCGAAGCCTCCGAAAAATCGTTCGCCACCAGGATGCGGCCATAGCTGCCGCGGCTGCGCTGCCGCACTACCAGCAGCGGATGTTCGAGCTCCTGCGCCAGGCGCGCCGCGGTCGACCCCAGGATGAGCTGCTGCACGCGCGCGTTCGTCGAGGCGCCGATGACGACGAGCGCATCGGCGAACGTGGCCGCGGCGTCGAGGATGCCGTCGGTCACGTCGCCTTCCAGCACCTGCAGGGCCGGTGCCAGGCCCGTACCGGCGAATTCCTCGGCCAGTTCGGCGCGCGCGGCCGGCGCGAACGCGTGGCCGGTACTGCCGCCATCGAGCCACGCCGACACTTCCTCGGGCGTGCTGGGGCCCTGCTGCACCACCAGCACGGTGAGCTCGGCGTGCCATTCGAGCGCCAGCTGCCTGGCGCGGTCCAGCGCGCGGTCGCAGCGCGCGGTCAGGTCCGTGGCGAGCAGCAGGCGCCGCGGCTGGAGGTTGTCGGTTATGTCGGTTATATCGTTCACGTCACTCCCGGTCGCTCAACAGGTAACAGTCGACACTGTAACGGTTCCTGGCGATCGATGACCACGCGTTAGGCCGCGGGCCGGCCCGTGCGGGCACTGACCCGTCCGTATGCGCACGGGTCTTGTCGCTTACGGTCATCGAGGCCGTCATGATGGGGAATATTCGCATGCCGTGACAAAGTGTGCATTTTGCATATATGCAATTTGCTATGCTCTGAAATCCTGACCGCGCCCCTTGCACACGCGTGCGGCGCGGTCGGGCGCCTTTGCCCCGCATTTCCACTGCCCATCACGACGCAAGATGACGAACACCGATATGACCCGCTTCGAGACGAGTTTCGCACGCTTCCGCTTCTTGATCTGGGCAGTCTTCGCGCTGAGCATCGTCGACGTCCTGGCATCGCCGGAAGTCTCCGGCCTGGAATCGCCGATGTGGGAAATCGTGGTCGCATTCGCCGCGCTGCTGTTCGTATTCGCCGCCTGGATCAACCTCCTGCTGCTGAAAGGCCGTAACTGGGCGCGCATCTTCTACACAGTATGCATGATCGCCTGGCTCCCGCCGATCACCGACTGGAGCACGCTTGCCGGACCTGCGCGGTACCTGACGATCGTCGAAATCGCACTGTGCGCCTGCATCATCTACCTGATGTTCACCGATCCGCTCAGGCACCACTTCGCGAAGAAAAGCGCCGCGGCAACGCCGGCTGCAGGGTAAGCACCGGTGCCGGCAATGAAGACCTACCACGGCAGCTGCCATTGCGGCGTGGTCCGGTTCGAGGCCGACATCGACCTGGCCCAGGGCACGCTGCGCTGCAACTGTTCGATCTGCGCGAAGGTGCGCTTCTGGCCGGCCATCGTGCAACCGTCTTCCTTCAGGCTGCTCGCCGGCGCGGAGGAACTCACCGAATATCGCTTCCTTTCGAAGCGCGACCAGCACCTGTTTTGCCGGCATTGCGGCGTGCGGCCCTTCGTCAACGGCCGTTCGCCGCGATGGGGCGAGTTCGTTGCCGTGAATGTCGTGTGCCTGGACGACGCGACCGCCGACGAGCTGGCCAATGCTCCCATCACCTACCTCGACGGCAGGAACGACAACTGGGACACGCCGCCCCTGGAAATACACCACCTTTAAGGCCGTTCTCCCACCGCCTGGCCCCGATTGATGTGGACCCGGCAACCGCCGTGGTCTAAGCTGGGCGCTCACCAAACAATTGGAGGAACGCCATGGTTGCAAAGAATACCATCTGTCTCTGGTTCGACGGTACGGCACTGGAAGCCGCGCAGTTCTATGCGGCGACCTTCCCGGACAGCGCGGTGGGCGCGGTGCACCGGGCACCGGGCGACTACCCTGCCGGCAAGGAAGGCGACGTGCTGACCGTCGAATTCACGGTGGCCGGCATCCCCTGCATCGGCCTCAACGGCGGGCCGGAATTCAGGCACAGCGAAGCATTCTCCTTCCAGATCGCCACCGACGACCAGGAAGAAACCGACCGCCTGTGGAACGCGGTTGTCGGCAACGGCGGCCAAGAGAGCCAGTGCGGATGGTGCAAGGATAAATGGGGACTGTCGTGGCAGATCACGCCGCGCGCGCTGATCGCGGCGTTCACCGATCCGGATCGGGCAGCGGCGCAGCGCGCCTTCCAGGCGATGATGGAAATGCGCAAGATCGATATCGCCACGATCGAAGCCGCGCGGCGCGGCTGACGCGCGCCGCGCGGCGCGCGGCCTCACCTGCCCGCCACCGATTTCCTCAACCATGAGAAAGCGCCGTCGATCAGGGCAAGCTGCCTGCCGGCGGCAGCGATCGAAGCGTCGTCGCCGTGCCGGCGGATGTAGCTGGCCAGCCCGTGCGCCACCGCATCGGCCTGCAGCTTGAGGATATCGGCGTCGACGACATGTCGCACGAAGTCGAAGCAGCATGGGCCATCCATGAATTCGGCATCGTCGAAGTTGCACTGGTGCGCGGCCAGGACCAGCAGCTTGTCCATATCCGCCGGGCCGCTCCCCATGCCGACGTCGACGCCGGCCAGCGTGCCGAGGGCGGCGATGGCCTTGCACATCTGGTGTTCCGCTTCGCCGCAGTCGCGCAACTTGCGCTGGAAGGCCAGCCTGGTCTTGGGAATTCGCCGGGGCTTGAACATGGGCCTGGGCCGGAGCCTGAATCCGTGCATGGTTCCGGGCTTGGCCGGGGGCGTGACTTCGGGTTGATCTGCGGCGGGCGAATGCGTGGCACTGTCGCTGGCACTGTCGCTGGCACTGTCGCTGGCACTGTAATTGGCGCTATCCACGGTGTGTCCTTTCAGGGAAGGTTGGCTCGTACATGCCATGCTTGGACCAGCTCTGCAGCGGGAAGTTCCGCAGCGTTCCGGGGCGTGCCCGCACGATGTCACTCCACCGCCACGTCCCACAGCTTCGCCATCCTCGAGGTCCCCTGCGGCCCCTCCACCGTCAGCACCACCAGATATTTGCCGGCCTCCCGGTAGCGGTGCACCGGATGCTGTTCGCCGGACGTGGCGCCATCGCCGAAATCCCAGTGCCACCGCGTGACAGGGCCCGCGCTCTCGTCCCGGAAGCTCACGCTGCGCCGCGCCATGTCGGTCACGGCGAACGACCAGCGGGCCTCGAACGGCTTGCGGTACCTTGCATCGAGGGGCATCAGCGTGAACACGGTGCCCAGGCTGGAGTTGCCATACATCTTGCGATGCTCCGACAGATTCCAGAACGCCTTCTGCGCGCCTTCATCGGCACCGTCATAGTCGATCACGGCCCAGGTCAGCCCGACCTTCCGGTTTTCGGTTAGTTGCGATTCTACGGCGCGGGCCGGGTCCGCCCCGGCGTAGTCGAATGGCGTGATCCAGAATTCGGCGGTCAGCCTGCCGGGCTGGCCCGGCTTGAAATCGTATGAATACGCGATGTTCGAGTACGGCAGTTTCTTCAGCCACGCCTGCGGCCCCCACAGCAGCGTCCAGTCCTTGCCGTCCGCCGGCGTGAAGATGTGATAGTTCTGCGCATGCACGCCGTGATACGCGAAATAGCGCTGCGGCCAGGGCAGCGACTGGTTCGGGTGCAGGGTGTCGATCAGCGGCCCGCCCGAGAGATCGCCATCGACGACGATCTCGAACGTGTCGTTGTGCAGGCCGGGATCGGCGAAGTCCCAATGGTCGTCCCAGGCCTCGTAGAGAAAGTACAGGCGGTTCAGGCCCGCCACCCACGCCACGCGGACCTTGATGTCGAGGCTTTTCGGATCGATCTTGCGGCCCTTGCCCGAATCGTCGCGCAACTCGCCGGTGCCGACGACGTACGCATCGGGGAAATCGCGCCAGTCGTCGGCCTTGCCGTCGATGACGGGGATTTTGTTGGCGGGGAACTGATACACCTTGTAGCCGCGGTCGTCCTGGGCAGTGGCGGCGGTGCAGGCGATGGCGGCGAACACGCCGAAGGCGAATGATCTGGCGGCGATTGTTATCATGCGAAGGCGGGAAGCATCGTTGGGACTGCGTGAACTTTATCAGCTCACAGCCGGCATGATTGCCGCCGGCCGATCAATCGATTGAGAATCACGCGCAAACGGGAGCGAAGGCGATTCGTTGTACTTCCTCGATCCCGATGGCCACAAGCTGGAGATCCACGCCGGCAGCCTCGAATCGCGGTTGGCATCGCTGCGCGCCAGGCCTTATGACGAGTTGACGCTGTTCGACTGAGCGCGCAGGCGTCCTAAGCCTCCAGCACGAACGCCGCCGCCTGGAAATCGCCCTGCAGCGCCACGCGCAGGCCGTGCCCCATCCAGTAGGCGCCGCTGGCCCGCTGCGGCGTGTGCGGCGCCGCGCTGCCGGCGATCGCCCGCAACGCATACACTTTCTTCGGATCGAGCCCGCGCAGCTGGATGCGCGGCTGGGCCTCGCGCAGGCCGCTCGAATGCAGGAACGCGAAGAGCACGGCCTGGCTGCCGTCCTGCGCCACGGAAAGCGTGGCCGAGCGGTTCGAACCGCCCTGCGGCGACACGAGGCGGTACAGATTGCCCTGCTGGACCGTCTTGCGGACAGTCTTGTACTCCGCAACCAGTCGCTTCGCCGTCGCGAAATCGGCGTCCTTCCAGTGATTCAGGTTGGCGCCGATGCCCAGGCCGCCCTGCATGGCCGACAGGAAGCGGTATTCCAGCGACGTGACGCGCCGGTTGACGAAGTTCGGCGCATCGGTCACCCAGGCCATCATGATCGCCGGCGTGTAGGCGCGAGTAAAGCCATCCTGTATCAGCAGGCGGTCGAACGGGTCGGTGTTATCGGACGTCCACACCTGCTCGGTCAGCGCCATGATGCCCAGGTCGACGCGGCCGCCGCCGCTGGCGCAGGATTCGATCTCCACCTTCGGATGGCGCCGGCGCAGTTCGGCCAGCAGCTTATACAGATTGTCGACGTAGGCCACGTACAGGCGCTGCTGGTCGGCCGCCGCCACTTCCGGCCAGCCGGGCTCCGACCATGCGCGGTTGTGGTCCCACTTGAGGAAGGCGATATCGTGGTCGGCGAGCAGGCGGTCCAGCATCTTCAGCAGGTGGTCGTAGACGTCCTTGCGGGCCAGGTTCAGCACCAGCTGGGTGCGCGCCTCCGAGCGTGGCCGGCCCGGGAAGTGGATCACCCAATCCGGATGGGCGCGGTACAGGTCGCTGTCCGGATTGACCATTTCCGGCTCCACCCACAGGCCGAACTCCATGCCCAGCGCGTTGACGCGCTTGATGAGGGGTGCCAGCCCATTGGGGAATTTCTTCCTGTTGACGACCCAGTCGCCCAGGCCCGCCTTGTCGCTGCTGCGCGCGCCGAACCAGCCATCGTCCATCACGAAGCGCTCCACGCCGATGCTGGCCGCCTTTTCCGCCAGCGCCGTCTGCCCCGCCTCGTCGACGGCGAACAGCGTGGCTTCCCACGAGTTGTAGAGCACTGGCCGTACGCGCGGTGCCGATGCGCCGGGCGGGATCGGAAGGATTCTCTCGCGCTGGTAACGGTGGAACACGCGCGATGCGCCGCCGAAGCCCTGATCGGAAAAACCGGCATGGTAGACCGGCGACGCCAGGCTTTCGCCCGGTTTCAGACGGTAGGCGAAATCGAAAGGGTTGTAGCCCGCGGTAGTGCGGATGCCGCCCAGCGCATCCATGTCGACGTGGATGCGCCAGGAGCCGCTCCAGCCCAGCGCGCCGAACCACACGGGGCCGGATTCCTCTTCCGTCGCGCCGCGGCTGATCGCGATCCAGGGATTGGCCTGGTGCGAGGTGACGCCCTTGCGGCTCTCGATCACGATCGAGCCAGGCACGATCGGGCGCACCTGCAACGCGAATTCGCCTGCCCAGCGTCCGGTGAGGTAGGACATGCGGTAGTCGTCGCCGTACGGCAGGCAGATGCTGGCCGCGGCCATCTGGTCGACCTGGATCCAGCCCGGCGTGCGGTTCTCCACCACCGCCGAGCGGGCCAGGATGCCGGTCGCGGCATCCATCGCATAGGTCAGCGTGACGTGCACCGCGCGGCCGACGTCCTTCAGCCGGATCACCAGGCGCTCGCCATCCACCTTGTGGTCGACATAGCGCAGCACCAGGTCGCGCACGCCGTCGGGGAACGTCACCTTCAGCGCCGGCTCCACGGTCAGCCCGCCGCCGAAGCCCGGGAACTCGAACGGCGTGAGCACCGCGGGCATTTCGTTGGAGGAGTTCTCCGGCACCGGCACCGGCGCCGCCAGCCTGTCGTCCGGCGCCAGCGCACTGCCCCAGTACAGCGACTGCAACTGCCCATCGGGATTGACACCGAAGGCGTACGTCACGCCGGCGCCATCGAGCCGGAACACCTTGCCGGCTTCGTCGACCGAGGGCCGGGCCCAGGCGGTGCCGCCGAGGGCGACGCCGGCGATGCCGCCGAGAAGTTGCATGCAGAGGGTACGGCGGCGCAGGTCGATGTCGGTCATGGATGGCTTGTCTCGTTGTCGTTAAAAACTGTTGTAAAAAACCGGGGGACTGCCGGATCGCCGTACCGCCCTCCCAGGGGGACTGTCCCGTTTCCCCGGTGTTGTTTTGATACCAGCTCGACTTTAGCCGCGCCTAGCCCGGCTGCGCCTTCTGTTCCCTGGCCCGTATGCCCTGCAGCAGCGTGGTGCGCGAGGAATTCAGGTGGATACGCATCGCCTCGCGCGCCCCCGAGAAGTCGCGCCGCGCCAGCGCCTGCAGGATATCGAGGTGCTCGTGCACCGCATACTGGTTGCGGGCCAGTTCCTCGTCCTTGTCCCACTGGTAGTGGTAGTGGAACACCAGCGACACCACGTCGTACAGGCTCTTGGCGAAACGGTTATGCAGCAGGCCGATGAGGAAGGTGTGGAAGTCGCGGTCGAGGGCGGGGAAATCCTTGTGCCGGGCCGGCATCACGGAACCGAGCTGCTCGTGCCGGACGACCAGGTCGTCCAGCTGCGCGAAGGCCGGATCGCCCGGCGCCAGTTGCGCGAACTGGTCGATCGCGGCAAACTCGAACATCTGCCGCACGTCGGCCAGTTCCATCGCGAACGAGCGGTCGAACGCGCACAGGCGCCAGCCGCCGCGCGGCTTCTTCTCGATCAGGCCGGAACGGGAAAACTCGATCAGGAATTCGCGCACGCTGATCGTGCCGGTGCCGGAAGCGCGTGCCAGCTCGGCTTCCGAAAACTCCGCGCCGGGCGGCATGTCGCGCCGGTAGATGCGCTCCATCAGCACTTCGCGGATGCGGTCCGAGCCGGGCTGCAGTTCGGCGATATCGAAATAATCCTTGCGCTTCGGCTTGCGCAACAGGCGCCGCTCCTTCAGGTCGCCGATCAGGCCCTGTGCATGCAGGTGCGCGAGCACGCTGCGCACCGCGGTGCGGCTGCCCTCGACCAGTTCGGCCATGTGCTGCTCGGTCGGCAGCGGTGCGCCGATCGCCACGTGGTCGGCGATGTGCTGGAGCAGCACGTTCGTGCTGCGCTTGAAGACGAGGGGTGGACGGGCCATGTGGTCTCGATAAGGTATTCAATAAATTATAGCCCGGTATTTGCGCGCGATAACGTTTTCAGACACGTTTCAATTGCGATGTTTCCGGAAAGCGGAGCGGGCGCGATCGTCATTCCATTCAGGCGAATTGGTCACGTTCGTGAGCAAGTGCACGCGCTGCGAGCATGCACCAGGAAAACATCGCTACACTGAGGTCCGTTATTTATTAAGAACTACGCTGCAGGGCGCCACTTTACTAAACGGACAGCAAGGAACCTCCATGCGACTCACCATTCTCGCCGCCTCCCTCTTCTTCGCCGCGGCCAGCGGCTTCGCGGCCGACTTCAACGTGCGCGACTACGGTGGCAAGGGCGACGGCGTGACGATGAACACCGCCGCTATCCAGAAGACCATCGACGCGGCCGCGAAGGAAGCCGGTACGGTGGTCTTCCCGGCCGGAACCTATCTCACCGGCTCCGTCTTCGTGAAGACCGGCGTCACGCTGAAGCTGGACAAGGGCGTAACGCTGCTTGGTTCCCGCAATATCGACGACTACCCGATGATGCCGACCCGGATCGCCGGCATCGAGATGACATGGCCGGCGGCGCTGGTCAACATCTACCGGCAGAAGAAGGCCGCCATCGTCGGCGAAGGCACCATCGACGGCGACGGCAAGCCGTTCTGGGATTACTACTGGGCGCTGCGCAAGGATTACCAGCCGCGCGGGCTGCGCTGGGCCTCGGACTACGACGCGCGCCGGCCGCGCCTGGTGCAGGTATTCGATTCGTCCGACGTGAGAGTGGGCGGCGGGCTGCTGATGCGCCGCGCCGGTTTCTGGACGGTGCACGTGTGCTACTCGTCCGACGTGACGGTCGATGGCGTGACCATCCGCAACAACGAGGACGGCAAGGGCCCGTCGACCGACGGCATCGACATCGACTCGTCGCGCAAGGTGCTGGTAGCGAATGCCGACATCTCCGTCAACGACGACGCGGTGGTGCTGAAGGCCGGCCGCGACGCCGACGGCCTGCGCGTCAACCGTCCGACCGAGGACGTGGTGATCCGCGACGTGATCGTGCGCGCCTCGAAGGGCGGCATCACGTTCGGCAGCGAGACCTCGGGCGGCTTCCGCAACATCGAAGCCTACAACATGACGTTCGACGAAAACACGCCGGTCGGCATCCTGTTCAAGTCCGCCCACACGCGCGGCGGCTTCGGCGAGAACCTGCGCCTGCACGACATCACGATGAAGGGCACGCCGATCGTCATGCGCATCAACATGAACTGGAATCCGAACTACAGCTACGCCGCCATTCCTCCTGGCGAGAAGAACGTGCCGCCGCACTGGAAGGTGATGGCCACGCCGGTGCCGAAGGACAAGGGGCTGGCGCACTTTCGCGACGTGAAGATCTGGAACATCAAGGCCACCGGCGCGAAGAGCGCGTTCGAGGTGGCCGGCATCGCCGAGGCGCCGCTGCAGCGCTTCGTGTTCGACGGCATCGACATCGAGGCGAAGAGCGGCGGCTACATCCGCGAAGCGCGCGACTGGCGCTTCACCGGCACGAAGCTGACCCTGCCCGCCGAAGCGCCGGTGGAAGTGGGCAAGGACAGCCGCGTCAGCGGGCTGCCGGCGGGCACCTTCGTGGTGCGCGATCCAGTCAAAAAGGAAGGTTGAACCGGCATGACGAAACGCTACTACCTTGCCTGCCTGACTGCCATGGCCGCCGTGGCGGGCGCGCACGCGGCGCCGATCGACCGCCAGGCCGTCGTCGCGCGGCACAACCCGCACCTGGCGGCCATCGATCCGATGTCGCCGCTCAGCGTGGGCAACGGCCGGTTTGCCTTCACGGCCGACGTGACCGGGCTGCAGACGCTGCCCGACCATTACCACAGCCAGGGTACGCCGACCGAAACGGGCGCTCGCTGGTCGTGGCACGAGCACGCCAATCCGAACGGCTATAAATTGTCCGACGTGAACCGCGAGTACACGGCCTGGGGCCGCACCGTGGGCTACCCGATGAACACGAAGACCCCGGCCGGCCAGTGGCTGCGCGAGAACCCGCACATCCACCCGCTGCCGCAGATCGGCTTTGTCATGACCGGCACCGGTGCGCGGGCCCTCGCCCCCGCCGACGTGACGAACGTCGACCAGCGGCTGGACATGTGGCAGGGCCGGCTGGACAGCCGCGTGCGGTTGCTGGGCCAGCCGGTCAGCGTCAGCAGCGCCGTCAGCCCGGACAGCGACACGCTGGCGCTGCGCATCCGCTCGCCGCTGCTGGCCAATAAACGCGTGGCCGTGCGCATCGCCCTGCCCTACGGCTACAAGCCGGGCGGCCATCACAATCCACCGCTCGACTGGTCGCAGCCGGACGGGCACACGTCGAAGGTGCTGGAACGCAGCGGCCGCAAGCTGGTGGTGGAGCACACGCGCGATGCTGCCCGCTATGCGATGACGGTGGCCAGCGGCGCGCCGCTGACGATCACGCAGCCGTCTGCCCACGTGTTCGAGATCGCCCCGCAATCGGGCGAGACGCTGGAGCTGACGGTGTCGTTCGCCAGGGACGGCACCGCCCCGGCGCAGGATGTGGCGACCGTGTTCGCCGCCGGCAGCGCGCACTGGGACCGCTTCTGGCGCAGCGGCGCCGCCATCGACTTCAAGGGCAGCACCGATCCGCGCGCGGCCGAGCTGGAACGGCGCGTCGTGCTGTCGCAGTACCTCACCGCGATCCAGCTGGGCGACGAGATGCCGGCGTCGGAAAGCGGCTTGACGACGTCGACCTGGTACGGCAAGCACCACACGGAAATGGTGTGGTGGCACACGGCGCACTTCGCGCTGTGGGGCCGGCCCGAATACACGGCGCGCACGCTGACGTGGTTCCAGCGCACCTTGCCGGTAGCCCGCGCCGTGGCGGCGGAACGCGGCCTGAAAGGCGCGCGCTGGATGAAGATGACGGGACCGGGCGGCCGCGAAAGCCCGGGCGGCAATCCGCTGATCATCTGGAACCAGCCGCACCCGATCCACCTGGCCGAACTGCTGTACCGCGCCAACCCGACGAAGGAAACGCTGGAACGCTACCGCGAACTGGTGTTCGACACGGCCGACGGCATGGCCTCGATGCTCAACTGGGACGACAAGGGCCAGCGCTACGTGCTCGGCCCGCCGATGTGGATCGCGCAGGAGATCTACGACCAGGCCACCAGCATGAACCCGACCTATGAGCTGAGCTACTGGGCGCGCGGGCTGGAGATCGCCCAGCAGTGGCGCGAACGGCTCGGCATGCCCCGCGACGCGGGCTGGGAGCAGCGCCGCACGAAGCTGTCGAAGCTGCCGCAGAAGGACGGCAAGTACGTGGCGATCGAATCCACGCCGGACACCTGGGACAATGTCGACAGCCGCCACGACCACCCGTCGTTCCTGATGGCGCTGGGCCAGTTGCCGGGCGATGGGGTGGACCACAAGGTCATGCGCAACACGCTCGACGCGGTACTGGCCAGCTGGGACTGGCAGACCAAGATCTGGGGCTGGGATTACCCGATGATCGCGATGACGGCCGCCCGGCTCGACGCGCCCGAACTGGCGGTGGGCGTGCTGCTCAAGTCGGACGGGCCGAACAACGGCTACACGAAGGCCGGCCACAACCCGAACAAGCGGCTGCCGGTCTACCTGCCCGGCAACGGCTCGCTGCTGGCGGCGGTGGCGCTGATGGCCGGCGGCTGGGATGGCGCGACGCGCACCACGCCGGGCTTCCCGACCGACGGCAGCTGGGTCGTGAAAGCCGAAGGGTTCAACAAACTGCCTTGACTGGATGATCCGATGACAGAATTTCGCAGCAATCCACCGAACACCACGCGCCGCCGCCTCCTGCGCGGCACCTCCGCGGCTGGCGCGCTGCTGGCCACAGGCGCCATGCCGCTGGCCGCTTCAGCCACCGCTGCTGCCAGCGCGGCGGCTGCAGCCGATCCATGGCAGCGCGCACAGGGCATCGTCGAGCGCTGCTCGCGCCCCCTCGCCTTCCGCAACGAAGACTTCCCGATCACCGCGTTCGGCGCGAAGAGCTGCGCGCTGGTACCGGCGAAATCCGTCTGGCGCACCGAGATCCTGGACGTGAAGGCACCCGCCCCGGGCGCGACCGACTGCTACCCGGCCATCGCCGCCGCCATCGCCGCCGCCGCAAAGGCCGGCGGTGGCCGCGTACTGATCCCGGCCGGCAGCTGGTACTGCAAGGGCCCGATCGTGCTGCGTTCGAACGTGCACGTGCACCTGGCCGCCAATGCGCAGGTCTACTTCAGCGCCGACCCGGCCGACTATGCACGGTACGGCGACATCGATTGCGGCAAGGCCGGCAAGCTGGTGCTGTCGCGCTGGCAGGGCAACGACGTACTCAATTACTGTCCGCTGGTGTACGCCTTCAACCAGTCCAATATCGCGCTGACGGGCGAAGACTGGACCAGCGTGCTCAATGGCCAGGCCGGCGTGCACGTCGATGCCGGCGACGGCCCGTGGTGGGACTGGATCGACCGCAAGGAAGGAAAAGTCAATGCCGGCAGCGTCAATCCGCTGAACCTGCCGCTGGAGACGGTGGCGCCGGACCTGCCGGCCGGACAGCGCGCGCTGATCCAGGGCACGCACCCGCGCTGGAACGGCGACACGCGCTACCTGCCAGCGCTGTCCGAGGCCGGCGTGCCGGTCGCGAAGCGCATCTTCGGTATCGGCCACTACCTGCGCCCGTGCATGATCGAACTGATCGGCTGCTCGGATGTGCTGCTGGAGGGCTATCACGTCATCGCCTCGCCTTTCTGGCTGCACCACCCGGTGAACTGCCGCAACGTGCGCTTCAGCAAGGTGAACATGGAAAGCACCGGGCCGAACAACGACGGCTTCGATCCGGAATCCTGCGACACCGTGCTGGTCGAGCACAGCACCTTCAACACGGGCGACGACTGCATCGCGATCAAGTCGGGCAAGAACCGCGATACGCAGCTGGGCCCCACGCGCAACGTGGTGATCCAGGATTGCGTGATGAACAGCGGCCATGGCGGCGTCACGCTGGGCAGCGAGATGGCCGGCGGCATCGAGCACGTGTACGCGCAGCGCATCGAGTTCCGCAACGCGCACTGGGCCACCGACCCGCTGCGCAGTGCGATCCGCCTGAAAACCAACATGAACCGCGGCGGCTTCCTGCGCCACCTGTACGTGCGCGACGTCACCGTGCCGAACGGCGTCGATGCGCGCGCCCGCAAGGCCGCGCCGCCGGATGCGAACAACGCCTTCAGGGGGCTGGCGACGGGCAGCGGCGCCATCATCACGATCGACTGCAACTACGCCGCCGGCGACGATGGCGTGCGGACCCGGCCGCCGCAGGTGTCGGACATCCACATCTCCAGGCTGCGTGCCGGCAACGCGAAGATGGCGGACGGTTCGTTCTCGTGCTGGCAGGCGGTGCTGATCCTCGGTCCGGTAGCATCGAGCTTCAACGGCCCGGCCGGCACGCCCATCGTGCCGGTGTCGAACGTGACGATCAGCGACTGCGACTTCGGTACGCCGCGCAACGGCAAGGAACCGGTGTACCTGCATAACGCCAGGGATGTCGTGCTGAAGAACGTGACGATCGGCGGCCAGGTCGTCAATCGCAAGCTGGCGGGGTGACGATGCTGCGCACCGCATTTGCGCTGGCGGCGCTGGCGATCGTGGCCGGCGCCGCGGCCGCGCCGCTGCCGCCGATCCGCGTGATCCTGGTCGGCGATTCCACCGTGGCCAGCAAGAACGGCTATGGCGACGCGCTGTGCGCCCGCTTCACGCCCGAAGTCACCTGCGTGAACCTGGGCGCGAACGGGCGCAGCTCGAAGAGTTTTCGCGCGGAGGGCCGCTGGGACAAGGTGCTGGAACTGCTGCAGGATGGAGGCAGGGGCGGTGGCAACAGCGGTAGCAGCGGTGGGAGCGGTGGCAGCGATGGCGGCAACGATGGTGGAAAATTCGCCGCCCAGTACGTGCTGGTGCAGTTCGGCCATAACGACCAGCCGGGCAAGCGCCATGCGACGGACCTGGTCGGCGAGTTCCCGGCCAACATGGCACGTTACGCCGCCGACGTACGGGCGCTGGGCGGCGTGCCGGTGCTGGTGACGCCGCTGACGCGGCGCACGTTCAGGGGCGCCTACCTGCGCGACACGCTGGCACCGTGGGCCGCGGCCACGCGCAAGGCCGCCGCGGCGGAAAACGTCGCGGTGCTCGACCTGAATACCGACAGCGCGGCAGCCGTGCAGGCGATGGGCCAGGCCGAGGCGGATACGCTGGCCGAGGAGCCCGCGCCACCGCCCTCCCCGGACGGGAAGAAGGTCAAGAGCAAGTTCGACTGGACGCACCTGGGACCGAAAGGCGCGGCGCTGTTCGGCGCGATGGTGGGCCAGCAACTGAAGCGGGCAGTGCCCGCCATCGCCGCCTACCTGCCGGACCAGGAACCGCTTCCCTAACGCATCGCATTCGCTTCCGCCGCCGCGTGCCGCTCTTCGCTGGCCTCGGTGGCGTTCATGCCGTCGTCGACCACCTGCGCCGAGCGCTCGGCATCGGCCTGCAGACGGCCGAGGCAATCCACATCGGCCGACTCGTCGGCAAAGCTGGCGTCGAGCACGTCGGCCAGCCGGCCCGGCAGTGCCGCATGCGGCTTCGCCGGCACCGCTGGAACCGATGGAACCGAGGGAACCGCCGGGTCAGTTTTTGCTTTCATCATCATCTCCTTCTATGCGGCCACTGTAGCCTCTTCCGGTCGATAGCGGCACTATCCAGGCTGGCCTCGTGCGCTAGCGAGAAATCACCGGCCATCATGACCGGATCCATCGCGGCGCCGGGCGCGGACGATTGCCGTACGTGGCCACGGCGGCGCCGGCTTGCATGTGCTAAGGTACTCTCAGGTGCGTGAAGTGTCACGCACCGTGGAAAGGAAGCTCGATGGACATGCTGATTCTCGTCGTCACTTCCGATCCGCGCGACCGGGAGAAGCTCGCACCGCTTGGCTGCGAAGATGGACCGGGCGGCCGCCTGGCCTTCGTCTACGCGGCATCGCTTGCCGACGCCCTGCGCGTTGCACGCCCGCCCGGCCCCGACCTCATCCTCCTGAACCTGCTGGGGCAGCGCAGCCGCGGCGACGGCGCGCTGACGACAGCGATGTCGCTGCACTACGGCGCGACGCCGGTGATCCTGCTGTGCGAGGCGAACTCGGCAGACTTGGAGCACCTCCGGCTTCCCGGCGATTCCGCCGC
This sequence comes from Pseudoduganella sp. jia 9, assembly GCF_055502615.1. Lineage (NCBI taxonomy): Bacteria > Pseudomonadati > Pseudomonadota > Betaproteobacteria > Burkholderiales > Oxalobacteraceae > Pseudoduganella > Pseudoduganella sp. jia 9. The sequence goes on from NZ_JBUPWE010000007.1 coordinate 339,847, forward strand.
CGCTGCCGCGCCCGTCGTTGCTCCTGTCGTTGCCCCTGTAGTGGCTCCACTCGTTGCCCCCGTCGTTGCCCATATTGTGCTGGATGATGCGCCGGCACGCCTCTTGTGCGAGATGTTCCGCTGCATCGTCATCGCGGCGCGCCGGATGCAGCTTGCCACAATGGGTAGCGGCGAGCGGGGCGCGATGCTCGAGGCCATCGCGGACGCCGTCATCAGCACGGATACCACCGGCCACGTCCGCTACCTGAACGCCGCGGCCTTGCGGCTGATGCGGCTGCCCCGGCAGGGAGCGCTGGGCATGCACATCACTGAACTGATGAGCCTGCTGGATGCGGGCTCGCTTGCGCCGATCGCCCATCCGCTGGTGGAGACGCTGCGCACGGGGGAAATCAGGCGCCTGCCCAGGGGCGCGATCCTGGTACGCGGCGACGGTACGGAAATCGTCATCGAGGACTCCACCGCGCCGATCGTCGACGATGCCGGCGCGGTCAGCGGCGCGGTCATGGTATTCCACGACATCACGGATGCCCACCAGCTGCAGGCCCAGGTCGACTACCTGGCGTGGCACGATTTCCTGACAGGCCTGCCGAACCGCTTTGCGGCGCAGCGGCACCTCAAACGCATCCTGTGCGACGCCCAGGGCAGTGCCGTGCCGCTGGCGGTCATGTTCCTCGACCTGGACAGGTTCAAGTCGGTCAACGACACACTGGGCCATGCCGCCGGGGACGCATTGCTGGTGGCCGTCGCGGCGCGCCTGCGCGGCTGCTTCCGCAGCAACGACCTGGTCAGCCGCCAGGGCGGCGACGAGTTCGTGGTGCTGATGGCTCCCGGCGCCGGCCGCGCGGAGGCCACGCGCGCCGCCGAGCGTATCCTTGCCGCGGTCGCGCCGCCCTACGAACTCGACGAGGCCAGCGCGCACATCGGCTGCAGCATCGGGATTGCCATGTTTCCCGAGGACGGCAGCACGGACGAGGCGCTGATGCATCATGCCGACACCGCCCTGCATGGGGCAAAGATGGCGGGCCGCGACGGCTACCGTTTCTTCGTGCCGGAGATGCTGGCCAAGGCCGTGCGGCGCAAGCAGCTGGAGGACGGCGTTCGAGCCGGGCTGGCCGCGGCCGAGTTCGAACTGTTCTACCAGCCGAAAATCCGCCTGGCCGATGGCGGCCTGTGCGGCTGCGAGGCCCTGCTGCGCTGGCATCATCCCGAATGGGGCTGGGTCAGTCCGGACCGGTTCATCCGCAGTGCCGAGGAATCCGGACAGATCGTGCCGCTGGGCAGGTGGGTGCTGGCCGAGGCGGTTCGCCAGGCCGGTGCATGGAAGGCCAGCGGCTTCGATTCCGGCGCGATCGCCATCAATGTCTCGGCGCTGGAACTGCGGCATGCCGGCTTCGCCGATCACGTCGAACGGCACCTCGCGGAGGCACGGCTGGATCCGGCCTGCCTGCAGCTGGAACTGACGGAATCGACGCTGATGCAGGACATGGACAGCTCGATCGGCATCCTGCGGCGCCTGAAGCATCTCGGCCTGTCGCTTGCCATCGACGATTTCGGCACCGGCTATTCGAGCCTCGGCTACCTTGCCGAGCTGCCGATCGACGTGCTGAAGGTTGACCGCAGCTTCGTCCACGGCATCGACCATGCCGAACCGCGCAGGCAGGCCTTGCTGCACGCGGTGATCGCGCTGGCCGGCAACCTGCAACTGCCCACCGTGGCGGAAGGCATCGAAACCGCGCCGGAAGCGGGGTTCCTGGTCCTGGCAGGCTGCGCGCAGGGACAGGGATATTACTATGGCAAGGCACTGGAAGCAGGTGCTTTCGAAGCGGCTTTCCTGCGGCCGGCGGCATGCGCATGAGCGGCGCGGGCAGGCGGACCGCCAGCAGCCCTTCCCTGTCTCAGCGGCCTGTCTCAGCGGCCTGCCTCAGCTGACTTTATCGGCGCCCTGTATCGGCGACCTTGACGACATTCCCGGTGCGGCCGGCCGAGGCCTGGTCCGGCGTGGCGTTCTGTGGCCACAGGAACCACGCCACCACGGCTGCCAGGGCGAACAATGCCGCCATGGTCCTGTTCACGGCGCCCTCCCGCCATCCACCAGATGACTGCGACGCATGCTGTACTCCATAGGATGAAAGAACCGCCGGGCGATGACGGCGGGACCGGACGATTGCGGAAAGCGGCGGGCGGCTTCGAAGCAGGGCCGGGGCCGGGCATGACCGCGGGGTGGCGGCTGCGGGGCTTGCTGCCCGCAGTGGCCGGTAATGGCTGCGTTCCAGTGTACGCCCATTCACAACGTGAAAGAATTTTATTTGTTCGCCGGGGAACATGTCGTGAATGCATGTTGCAGAGGGTGGACGTTCATCCGCCGCGCTGTCCGATCCGGGCCAGGATCGCGAACAGTTCATCGATATCGACAGGCTTCACGAGGTGATGGTCGAAACCCGCGGCGGCCGTCTGCAGGCGGTCGCTCTCCTGGCCGTAGCCGGTGACGGCTACCAGGGTCGTGCCGGCGGTCGCCGCTTGCGCGCGCAGGCGCTGCGCCAGCTCGTTCCCGTCCATGCCCGGCAGGCCGATATCGAGCAGGAACGCGTCCCAGCTTCCCGAGGCGCTCAGCGCGAGCGCGTCGCGCGCGTCGTATTCCACGACCACCTGGTGTCCCGCCGTTTCCAGCAGCAGTGCCAGGATCGACGCCGCATCCACGTTATCGTCGACCACCATGATGCGCAGCGGGCCGCTGCCGTCGCGCCGGGGCGGCTCGGACAGGGCCGCGCCGGTGGCATCGTCTTCCCGGGCGGCCAGGCGCGGCAGGCAGACGGTAAACGTGCTGCCCTGCCCCAGGCCGGGACTGGCGCAGGTGACCGTGCCGCCGTGCAGGTGCACGAGGCTTTTCACCAGCGCCAGCCCCAGCCCGAGACCGCCCAGCGAGCGGTCGGACGAACGCTCCGCCTGCGAGAACAGGTCGAACGCCCGCGCCGCCAGTTCGGGCGCCATGCCGATGCCGGTGTCGCTCACGTGGAACAGCACATGGCCGGGGCGCACTTCGGTGCGCAGGCCGATATGGCCGCCTTCGGGCGTGTACTTGGCCGCATTGTTGAGCAGGTTGGCGAACACCTGCACGAGCCGGTTCCTGTCGCCCATCACCAGCGGCGCGGCCGGTGTGAGTTCCAGCGCGAGGTGGTGGCTGCGCGTGCGGATCAGCGGCGTGACCTGTTCAATGGCGTCGGTGACGATACGGTGCATGTCCAGCCGCCGCATGTCGAGTTCGGCGAGGCCGCGCGTGACCCGCGAAACATCGAGCAGGTCGTCCACCAGGCTGGTCATGTGGCGTACCTGCCGGCCGATGATCTGGCTGGTCTGCCGCACCCGCGCCTCGTCGACACCGCCCAGCTGCAGCAGGTCGGCCGCGGCGCTGATGGGCGCCAGCGGGTTGCGCAGCTCATGGGCCAACATGGCCAGGAACTCGTCCTTGCGGCGGTCCGCCTCGCGCAGCTGTGTCTCGGCCTTCTTGCGTGCGGAAACGTCGCGAAAGAACAGCGCCAGGCCGCCTTCGAGGGCGGGATAGGCACGCACTTCCATCCAGATGTCGCCGCCCGGCAGCGTATAGGGAATGTCGATGGTTCCCGATGTGCGTTCGTCCCTGACCTGCCGGTACAGCGTTTCGACCGGCGTTCCCAGCAAGTCCGGCCACAGGTCCCAGTGGCTGCGTCCGATGACGCCGGCTGTCGTCTGGTGCGTCAGCCGCAGGCCTTCCGCATTCATCCGCACGATGCGCCATTCGGTGTCGAGCAGTGCAAAACCTTCGGCCATGTTGTCGAAGATATAGTCGCTCTGGTCGCGCTCGCGGCGCAGCTCGGCCTGCGCGGACATGCTCTCCACCGCAGCCCAGGTCCGCTCCAGCATGTCCTCGGCCATGCCGACCTGGGCCTTCGTCCAGCGGTGCGGCGCCGCGTCGTGGGCATTGAGGATGACGCGCAGGCGGCCGTTCTTCAGCAGCGGTATCGCCAGCACGGCGCGTACGCCGAGGGTCGCGTAGGCGTGCGCGTAAGGTGCGCAACGGACGTCGGTCGCGGCATCGCCGACGATCAGGGGCCGGCCCGCCCGCGCTCCCTCGGCCGCGAAGACGCCGAAATCGTCCAGGTTTACCGTGATGCCGGCCACCGATGGCAGGCTGCCGTTGGTCCAGTCCCGTCCGACGCTGCCGGCCTCGCCTGCGTCGTCGACCGTCACGTACGCCACGCGCCCCACCCCGAGGTATTCGCCGAGCAGCGCGCTTGCTTCGGCGACGACTTCGGCGGGATCGTTCAGCGCGCGAAGCAGGTCGCCAAGCCGCAGCTGGAATTCGCGGCGGCGGTTCGAGATCACGGTGGCGGTCGTGTCGGCCGCCGGATTCAGGATGCCCGCGACATTGCCCCCGGTATCGAAGACGGGAAACAGCGCATAGCTGAAGTAAGCCGTCTCGGGCACGCCATCGCGCACCACGGTGAACCGTATGTCGCTCAGGTTGCAGGCCCTGCCGGCCAGCGCCTCGGCCAGGATGGGGGCAAAACCCTCCCTCAGTTCTTCCCAGCTGCCCCAGAACGGACTGGCCAGGGCGGCCGGATGCTTGTCGCCGAGGACCTGGAGATAGGCGTCGTTGTAGAAGTACAGGCACTCCGGCCCCCAGTAGAAACTGATCGGCGCGGCGGCGTCGAGCACCATGGCGATGGTGCTGCGGATCTCCGTGGGCCATGCTTCGGGGGGGCCGAAGGGGAAGCTGCGCCAGTCGCGGGCGCGAAGCAGGGCGCGGACGATGCCCTCGCCGGCGAACAGGGAGTCGAATGCAGGGGGGATTTCCATGTGGGTATTCTGACATGATTGCAGAATAAAATCCGCCACATTGCCGCCGGCTGTCGTTTTACACGGCATGCCGCCGGACCCGACCGCGACGTGCCACCCGATCTTTCCGCTCAGAGTAAACGTCGGCCTTCGGCAGTAATTGATCCGGGCGCCTTTTCGCGTTACCTTGGACTACACGATATAAAAAGAGCATGTCCGCCCTGCCACTGTCCGGGCGGGGAATGCATGGAGACGTATCACCCGCGGTCCGGCCGCAGCCGGTACCGCAATCCCAGGAGCACTGCCGTGTCCACTCACCTGATTGCCATTTGCGTGCTGGCGCTGATGTTCGTCGTCGCCACCGCGCTGCCCATCAATATGGGCGTCATCGCCTTTGTCGGCGCCTTCCTTGTCGGTACGCTGGTCGCCGGCATGCAGGCCAAGGGCATCATGGCCGGCTTCCCGGCCGAACTGTTCCTGACCCTCGTCGGCATCACGTTCCTGTTCGCCCAGGCCCAGAACAACGGCACCATCGACTGGCTGGTGCGGCTGGCGGTGCGCGCCGTCGGCGGACGCATCGCCGCCATTCCCTGGGTGATGTTCGCGGTCACGGCCCTGCTCACCTCGGTCGGTGCCGTCAGTCCGGCGGCGGTGGCCATCATTGCGCCGATCGCGCTGGGCTTTGCCGCCAAGTACCACATCAATCCACTGATGATGGGCCTGATGGTGATCCACGGCGCCCAGGGCGGCGGCTTCTCGCCGATCAGCATCTACGGCGGCATCACCAACAAGGTCGTCAACGAGGCCGGACTGCCGATCTCGGAACTGACCACCGCGTTCGTCAGCCTGGGCGTCAACTTCGCCGTCTCGCTGCTGCTGTTCTTCGTGTTCGGCGGCATGAAGCTGATGCGCCAGCAGGTGCCAAAGACGGCCGCCGGGCGCGGCGACCCCATCGCGCCGTTCGGCGCGACCGTCGCGGTGGCGGCGCAGGGGCCGCAGATCTACGGCGATGCCGAGAACGAGGCGGCCAGCGGGGAACGGCTGACACGGGAGCGCTCCAGCGCCGCCGTCGGCGCCATCGGCACGCCGGGCGGCACGGGTGCCGGCGCGGCCGCCGGCGTGGCACTGAACGAAGGCGCGACCTTCCAGCAGATGGTCACCGTGGCCGGCCTGGTCGCGCTGGCCGTGCTGACGCTGCTGTACAAGCTCGATATCGGCTTTGTCGCCATCTCGATCGGCCTGCTGATCTCGCTGATGTCGCCGCAGGTGCAGAAACGCGCCATCGGCCAGGTGTCGTGGCCGGAGATCATGCTGATCGTCGGCGTCAGCACCTATGTCGGCGTGATGCAGAAGATGGGCACCATCACCTGGGTCGGCGACAGCGTCGCCAGCCTGACCTCGCCGCTGGTGGTGGCGCTGCTGCTGCTGTTCGTCGGCGCCATTGTGTCGGCGTTCGCGTCGTCGACGGCCGTGCTGGGCTCGCTGATCCCGCTGGCCGTGCCGTTCCTGCAGGCCGGCACCGGCGTCGATCCGATCGGCTTCATCGCCGCCATGGCGGTGGCGTCCACCATCGTCGATGTCAGCCCGTTCTCGACCAACGGCGCGCTGGTGCTGGCCAGCGCCCAGCACATCGACCGCGACGTATTCCTGCGCCAGCTGATGATCTATGGCGGTATCGTCACGCTGGTCGCACCGGTCGTGGTCTGGCTGCTGTTCGTGGTGCTGTGAGCGCCACATTCTCAAGCGCATTTTCTAGGATAATCCATGAATTCACCTGAAGGCCGCTGGACTTCCCAGCAACGCAACCGCGATGCCCGCCTGGCGCGCGCCCGCGCCGCCCTGGGCGACGCGCTGGACGGCAAGATCGTCGCGGCATCGCATATCGCCGAGCTGCTGCACCAGGTGCTGGAACCGGGCGACCGGGTCTGCCTGGAAGGGAACAACCAGAAGCAGGCCGATTTCCTCGGCAAGGCGCTGGCCAGGCTCGATCCGGGCCGCATCAACAACCTGCACATGCTGCTGTCGGTGCTGTCGCTGCCCGAGCATCTCGACGTGTTCGAGAAGGGTATCGGCGCGCGGCTGGACTTCTCGTTCTCGGGGCCGCAGGCTGCACGCCTGGCCAGGCTGGCGCAGGCGGGCAAGCTCAATATCGGTGCGATCCACACTTACCTGGAGCTGTTCGCGCGCTACTTCGTCGACCTGACCCCGCGCGTGGCGCTGGTGGCTGCCGAGATGGCCGACCGCGAAGGCAACCTGTACACGGGGCCGAATACCGAGGACACGCCGGCCATCGCCGAGGCCACCGCCTTCAAGAGCGGCATCGTGATCGCCCAGGTCAACCGCATCGTCGACAAGCTGCCGCGCGTGGACATTCCCGCGGACTGGGTCGGCTACGTGGTGCAGTCGCCCACGCCCTACTACATCGAGCCGCTCTTTACGCGCGACCCGGCGCTGATTTCGGAAATCCAGGTGCTGATGGCGATGATGGCCATCAAGGGCATCTATGCCGAATACGACGTCGAGCGCCTGAACCACGGCATCGGCTTCGACACCGCCGCCATCGAGCTGCTGCTGCCGACGTATGCGGCCAGCCTGGGCCTGAAAGGCAGGATCGCCCGCCACTGGGCACTCAACCCGCACCCGGCGCTGATTCCGGCCATCGAGGCGGGCTTCGTCGAATCGGTGCATTCGTTCGGCTCCGAACTGGGCATGGAAGACTATATCCGCGCCCGGCCCGACGTGTTCTTCACGGGGCCGGACGGCTCGATGCGCAGCAATCGCGCCTTTTCGCAGGCCGCCGGCCATTACGCCTGCGACATGTTCATCGGCTCCACCCTGCAGATTGACCTGCAGGGCAACTCGTCCACGGCGACGCAGGGCCGCATCGCCGGTTTCGGCGGCGCGCCGAACATGGGCGCCGACGCGCGCGGACGCCGCCATCCCAGCGCGGCCTGGCTGAAGGCGGGCGAACAGGCCCGCGCCGGCCGCAACACGATCCCGCGCGGGCAGAAGCTGGTGGTGCAGATGGTCGAGACCTTCCGCGAGCACATGGCCCCGGCCTTCGTCGAACGACTCGACGCCTGGCAGCTGGCCGAGCAGGCCGGCATGGCGATACCGCCCGTGATGATCTACGGCGACGACGTCACGCACATCCTGACCGAGGAAGGCATCGCCAACCTGCTGCTGTGCCGTGGCGACGAGGAACGCGAACAGGCCATCCGCGGCGTGGCCGGCTACACACCAGTGGGCCTGGGCCGCGACAAGCGCATGGTGGAGAACCTGCGCGACCGCGGCATCATCCGCCGCCCGGAAGACCTGGGCATCGACAAGCGCCTGGCAACGCGCGACCTGCTGGCGGCCAGGAACATGAAAGACCTGGTGCGCGCGTCGGGCGGGCTGTACGATCCGCCGAAACGCTTCAGGAACTGGTAAGGACACATCCATGGAAACCCTTCAATTCAGGTTCGGGCAGGGCACCCGCCCGCTGGCCGGCACGGCACAGCTGGTCGGCGTGGTCGGCTCGGGCAATCTCGAAGTGCTGATCGAGCCGGCGGCGCTGGCCGGCGCCTGCGAAATCGAGGTGCGCACGGCGGCCGTCGGCTTCGGCGCGACATGGCAGGCCGTGATGACGGACTTCCACGAACGCTGGAGCCTGGCCGACGCGCGCATCTGCATCAACGACATGGGCGCCACGCCGGCCGTGGTCAGCCTGCGGCTGGACCAGGCGGCGCAATCGCTGGCGGGAGGCACGCCATGAGCAGCTACCTGGAACTGACCGCGCGCCAGCGCATCCCCGCCCTGTTCGATCCCGGCAGCTTCGAGGAATTCCTGCCGCCGTCGGCGCGCATCGTCAGCCCGCACCTGGCGCAGCTCGACGCCCCCGTGTCGTTCGACGACGGCGTCGTGGTCGGGCGCGGCCTGCTGGGCGGCCACGTGGTGTTCGGCGCGGCCCAGGAAGGCGGCTTCATGGGCGGTTCGGTCGGCGAGGTGCACGGCGCCAAGCTGGTGGGCATGCTGCGCCGCGCCATCGACGAGCAGGCCCACGCGGTGCTGCTGCTGCTCGAATCGGGCGGCGTGCGCCTGCACGAGGCCAATGCCGGGCTGATCGCGGTGTCGGAAGTGATGCGCGCCTTGCTCGATGCGCGCGCCGCGAACATTCCCGTGGTGGCACTGGTGGGCGGCGCCAACGGCTGCTTCGGCGGCATGGGCATCTCGGCGCGCTGCGCCAACACGGTGATCATGTCGGAGGAAGGCCGGCTGGCGATGTCCGGCCCCGAAGTGATCGAGACCGCCAGCGGCGTCGAGGAATTCGACTCGCGCGACCGCGCGCTGGTGTGGCGCACCACCGGCGGCAAGCACCGCTACCTGCTGGGCGACTGCCAGGTGCTGGTGCCGGACGATACCGCCGCCTTCCGCGCCGCCGCGCTGCAGGCCATCGCGGAGATCCGCGCCGGCAGCGCCAGCCTGAGCCTGGAAGGCCTGCTGGAAGAACAGGACCTGCTGGCGCGCCGCCTGCGCGACACCGCCGGCCTGGCCGACCCGGTCGACGTGTGGCGGCAGCTCGGCGTACCCGATCCGGCCGGCGTGCCGATGCTGGACACGGACGCCTTCATGCAACTGGCGGCACCGCACCGCGCGGGAGGACAGCGATGACCTGGCAGACCCTGGCAAACCAGCTGTTCCCCGGCGCGCACGACATCGCCGAACACGACAATTTCCTGTCCGGCACCGGCCAGGTGGACGGCCAGACCGTGGCCGTGATCGGCACCACGGAGCACGTCCCGATCGGCATCGAGATCGCGCTGGCGCAGGCCCGGGCGATCCTGCAGACGGTGCAGCGGCATCCGGGCCGGCCGATCCTGATCCTGGTCGACACGCAGGGCCAGCGCCTGCGCCACCGCGACGAAATGTTGGGCATCAACAGCTACATGGCCCACCTGGGCAAGTGCGTCGACCTGGCGCGGCGCCGCGGCCATGCCGTGATCGGCCTGGTGTACGACCAGGCCCTGTCCGGCGGCTTCATCACCAGCGGCCTGATCGCCAGCGCCTGCTACGCCCTGCCGCAGGCCACCATCCGCGTGATGGGCCTGCCGGCAATGGCGCGCATCACCAAGGTGCCGGAAGAGCGGCTGACCGAGCTGGCGCGGGACAATCCCGTGTTCGCGCCCGGGCCGGAGAACTACCTGCGCATGGGAGGCCTGCACGCCATCTGGACGGACGACCTGGCCAACCGGCTGGTCGAGGCGCTGGCCGGTACCGACCCGGCCGATGGCCGCATGGCGCTGGGCTTGGAACGGGGCGGCCGCCTGCTGGCGCAGCCCGTCGCCGAGGCAGTCAGGACGGGTGGCCATGTTCGCCCGGCATGACCTTGTGTGGCTGACGGAGCGGGGCTGGCGGCAGGTGCGCGCCGGCGTGGCGCCCGACGCGGCGCAGGAGCTGACAGCAGCGCTGGATGTTTGGCGCGATGCCGGCTGGCCCGCCGTGGTGCGGCGCGCGGAGGGCGATGCGGAAGCCGGCGAAGTGGCCATCGGCTTCGCCCTGCCCCCGCGGCCCGGCGACGGCCGCAAGCTGCGCATCGGCAGCCGGGCCGGCGTGGCCGATATCGTCCGCCACACCCCTGCCCTGCCGCTCGCGGCTGCTCTCGACGCGGTGCCCGGCGACTGGCGTACAGCGCTGGCGGCGCTGGCGCGCGAGGCCGGCGACGCGGGACTCGAGCTGGCAGTCTACGGCTCGGTGGCGCTGGCCGCGATCACGGGGCAGCGCTATCTGACGCCGGCCTCCGACATCGACCTGCTGCTGCGTCCTGCGGACCGCGCACAGCTGACGGCCGGCCTGGCGCTGCTGGCCCGACATGCGGCGCTGATGCCGCTCGATGGCGAAGTGGTGTTTCCCGATGGACGGGCAGTGGCGTGGAAGGAGCTGCGCATGGTGCTCGATACCATGCCCGGCACGCGCGTACTGGCGAAAAGCCTGCAGCAAGTGGCACTGGCGGCACCGGAAGATCTGCTGGCGACGCTGGAGGATGCGCGATGCCTGAACTGAACCCGGCGCTGCTGCTTCCGGCCCGCAGGCCGCCAGTCACGGGCGTTGCCGCGGACCGCGCGTTTTGCCAATGGGTGGCGCGCCTGGCCGTGCACAGCCTGTATGCGGAACTGGCGCTGTATCCGAAGCCCGGCCTGGTCTCGCTGGTCGACAACGGCAGCCACGACGACATGACGGCAGCCACCTTCGTGCGCAGCCTGTTCGCGCTGCGCCGCTATTTCCTGCGCATCGCCGAAGCCGGCATGGCCGATGCGCCCTTCCACGAACTGAAACGCCTGGGCATCGAGGCCGAGGCGCGTATGCTGCGCGCCACCGGCGGCATCAACACGCACCGCGGCGCCATCTTCTGCCTCGGCCTGCTGTGCGCCGCCATCGGGCGCTGCCGGGCAAACGGCACCGCGCTGGCGCCGGCGGCGATCCAGGGCGCGCTGCTGCGGCACTGGGGGCCGGCCCTCGGCGCCCACAGCGCCGACCTGGCCACGCCCTCGCATGGCACGGCGGCACTGCTGCGCTATGCAGCCAGCGGCGCCCGCGAGGAAGGCGCGCGCGGTTTTCCTTCCGTGTTCGCCGTCGGCCTGCCTGCCTTGCGGCAAACGCTGGCGGCCGGCCGCGGCACGCGGTGCGCGCGGGTCGATGCGCTGTTTGCGCTGATGGCGCATGTCAGCGACACCAACGTCTACCATCGCGGCGGTCCGGAAGGGGCACTGGCGGTGCGCCGCCAGGCACGCGCCTTTGTCGCCCGGGGTGGCACCGCCGCGCCGGACTGGGAAGGGCGCGCACTGGCCTGCCATCGCAGCTTCGTTGCCGCGCGCCTGTCGCCCGGCGGCGCGGCCGACCTGCTCGGTGCCGTCTGCCTGGTGCAGGCGGCCTGCCTGATCGAGGCAGCCGGTGGCGTGCGGCCGCCCCGCCGCGGGCACGATTGACATGGCGGCCCGGTTAGTCGTGCTGTGCCCCGGCCAGGGTGCCCAGCATCCCGCCATGTTCGACCTGGCGCGCAGCGATCCGGGCGCGGGCGGCCTGCTCGACGAATGGTTCGGCGACGCGTTGCTGGCCGAACCGCTGCAGGCGACCGTCGACGGCAAGGCACTTTTCGCCAACCGCATCGCGCAGCCGTCGATCGTCGCCGCCACGCTGGCCATGTGGACGGCGCTGACCGATGCGCTGCCGCAGCCGGCGCTCGTTGCCGGCTACAGCATCGGCGAGCTGTCGGCCCACGCCGTCGCGGGCGCGCTGGCGCCTACCGCTACCGTGAAACTGGCGCTCGAACGGGCAATGCTGATGGATGCATGCGTGGCGGACGGCGTGCCGCAGGCCATGGTGGCACTTTCCGCCATGCCCGACGGCAGCGCCGCCGCCCTGCTGCAGCGCTTTGGTTTCCATGGCGCCATCATCACCGGCGAAGACACCCTGGTCGCCGGCGGCCCCGCCGCGCAGCGGGACGCGTTGGCAGATGCTGCCGTGGCGGCAGGCGGCCGGGCCACCGTGCTGCCGGTGGAGGTGGCGTCGCACACGCCGCTGCTGGCCGGCGCCGTCGCGCCGTTCGCGGCATTGCTGGCTCGCCAGAAATGGACTGCCCCCTCTTTCCCGGTGCTGTCCGGCATCTCCGCCGAACCGGCCTGGGACACCGCACGCGCGATGGGCGACCTGTCGCGCCAGATCGCCGAACCGATCCGCTGGCACGACTGCATGGACGCCTGCGAGGAAGCCGGCGCGACCGTCGCGCTGGAACTGGGTCCGGGTGCCGCGCTGTCGCGCATGTTGCAGGCACGCCACCCGCATATCGCCTGCCGGTCCGTCACGGAATTCCGTTCGCTGGACGGCATACGCAGCTGGCTGGGGAGGCAGCTCGATTAGCATTCACGATCGATATATCTGGTATTGCATTTGAGAATTGGAATTCCGGGTGGACCGCCTATATAACGGTAGCATCGGGTCGCGTTGCGATCCCCCATGCAATCGTTATCCGGGAGTCCATCATGAAACAAGTCATCGCTGCCGCCGTTCGCACGCTGCTGTCCGCAGCCCAGGCCCGCGCCATGCTCGCGCTGCGCAAGCAGGCCGAAATTGCTCAACCTGCACGGCTGGATTACCGCCTGAATGCCGGCGGCTGGAACTGATCGACCGGGGCCCAGGCATGCCGCCTGGGCCGACGTTCAGGCGTGACGATACTATAGCTATCCACGCTCAGCGGCCAGTGGCAGGGAAACGGTGAATTTGCTGCCCTGCGCGAAGCCCGCGCTGTACGCGGCAACCTCGCCGCCATGCAGATTCACGATGGTCTTGACGAGCGCCAGGCCGATGCCCAGGCCGCCCTGGGAGCGATCCGGTGTCCGCTCTGCCTGCGTAAAGAGCTCGAAGATATGCGGCAGCAGTGACGGTTCGATGCCGATCCCGCTGTCCGCCACCTCGACAACAACCCTGCCGTTGCCGGCCCGAACCGACATGCGGATATCGCCACCCTCGGGTGTGTACTTGGCCGCGTTGTTCAGCAGGTTGGCGAGAGCCTGGACCAGCCGGTTACGGTCGCCGATCACCAGCGGGCGGGCCGCGCCGGCCTGGACCGCCAGGGTATGCCTCCTGGCATCGAGCAGCGGCTTCGATTGCTCCACCGCGCTGTCGACGACCGCGTTCAGCTCGACCATCTCCCTGTCCAGTTCCACCAGCCCCCTGGTGACGCGCGATACATCGAGGAGATCATTGATCAGCGCCGTCAGGTGACTGGTCTGGCGGGCGATCACGACACTGGCCTTGCTGACCATGGGGTCCGCGTGCGCCACCATCCTGAGCATTTCCGCCGCAGTGCGGATCGGCGCCAGCGGGTTGCGCAGTTCATGGGCCAGCATCGCCAGGAACTCGTCCTTTCGCCGGTCTGCTTCGATCAGCTTCGTTTGCGCGGCACGCAGTTCGGAAATATCCATATTGGCGGCGACCGCGCCCGTGATGCTTCCCGACGCATCATGAATCGGCGAACTCGACACCACGATCGTGCCGCGTGTGCCGTCGAAGCGCTCGATGTCGAGGATGACGTCCCGCGTCTGGATGCCCTGCTTCAGCGACATTGTGCACGGCCACTCGTCGGCGGAGATCCGCTCGCCCGTGTCCGGTCGAAAACCCTTGTAGCCTGCATCATCCACGCCCGGGTCCAGGATGCCGTTTCCGGCCCAGGTACGCCTCCACTCGGCGTTCTCCATCACCATCGCACCGCTCGCATCCAGCATGATGAGACCGGTAGGAATCGTGTCGACGATGGTTTGAAAACGCGCCCGCTCTGAGCGCAGCTCGCGTTCCGCATCGGCGCGCTCGATCGCATCCCAGGTGCGGTGGGCGACGTCCTCGGCGATCGCGACATCGCCTGCAGTCCAGCACCGCTGTTCCGCGCAATGCAGGTACAGGATTGCCTTCAACTCGTCATGCTTCAGCAGTGGCACGACGATGAGGCTCTTCGTACCGATGCTGGCATAGCCTTGCGCGTAAGGCGCCGATCGTGGATCGGCAGCGATGTCATCGAGCCGAAGGGTTCGCCCTGCCCTCAGCTCGGCGATGATGGCGGGACCGAAACTGTCGAGCGGACGGCTTTCGCCGGACAGGCTGCCCATGCAGCCGTCGGTCCAGCCGCCGTCCACGCTCACCGTCTGCAGGCGCGCATCCACGATCCCGTACCCGGCACGGCCCGCTTCGACGTGTTCGCCCAGCATCACCGCAGCCCGCTCGGCGATCTCGACTGGATCGCTCACCACCCGCAGGGCATCCGCAAGACGCAACTGGAAGGCCTGCCGGCGCTCCGCAAGTACCCGTTCGCTGGTCTCGACGGCGGCAGTGAACATGCCGTCGATCCGGCCTTCGATGTTACGGATAGGACTATAGGAAAAGGTGAAGTGGCACAGTTCGGGATAGCCATTGCGCTCGAGGATGAGCGGCATATCTTCTCCCTTGACGGCGATTCCCTGTTCCACCACCTGTTCGACCATGGGACCGATCGTCGGCCAGATGTCGGGCCACGTGTCCTTGGCCGGCGTGCCGAATGCATGCGGGTGCTTGGTTGCACCGAGGATCGGCCGATAGCCATCGTTGTAGAACTGAATGAGATCGGGCCCCCACCAGATGGCGATCGGAAAGGCCGATTCAAAGCAGATGTTCAGCTGCAAACGCAGCATCTCCGGCCAGGTGGACGGGTGCCCGAGCGGTGTCGCCGACCAGTCCTTGCTACGCAGCATCGCGACCATCTCGCTATCGCGTGGCAAATGATCGAACTCCGGCGCATGCTTTGACATGAATGTGAAAGTGAGACGTTGAAAGCCGTAGTATGCCTCGCCCGCATCTGAACTGATTGTGCGCTGGCGCGCGTCCGGGGACGTTTGAAGAGGTCGCTCCGCAGACAGGTCCGGTAATCGGCATAGGGGGCAGCTAATGTAAGCTGCGCCCCTGCCACACCACCCGGCATGCGGGTCCGCACCGGGCGGTTCGAGTAGTTGAGGTCAGGACAGGCGTGGTACGCCAAGCCGGTCGAAATAAGCGATCGTGAGGACTGTTTTCAGCAACCGATCAGCGTTTCGCCACCAGCATCGGCTGCTAGCGGCTACCCGCTTCGCAACCGTTTCCGACGCCCCTAGATTGCGCAATTCCCGATACATGGTTTTTCCACGCTTCCAGTGCTTGAGCTGGATCGCTCTCAGCCTGTGGCGCAGCCACTCATCGAGTTTCCGCCAAACCTTCGGCGTTTGAGCCAGCTTGAAGTACCCTTTCCAGCCAAGCATGTAGCGGCGCAGGTTGTCGACGACTTGTGCCATGCTTTTGCCGCCAGAGCGCCACGTCAATTCCCGAATACGCTGCTTGAATGTTGCCAGCGGCTTATCCGCGACCTTGAGTTTGACGCCACTGCGATCAGCCCAGAGGCTGTAACCGAGGAATTTACGACCAAAGGCGCTACCCACCGCACTCTTGCCTTCGTTGACCACGAGGTGCAACTTGTCATAGAGACGGCGCAGCAACGCCATCACCCGCTCGCCAGCATGCTTGCTGCGCACGTAGACGTTCGCATCATCGGCATAGCGCGCAAAGCAATGGCCGCGACGTTCCAGTTCCTTGTCCACTTCATCGAGCAGGACGTTGGCCAGTAGCGGCGACAGCGGCCCGCCTTGCGGCGTCCCCTCGTTCCGCGACTGCACCACGCCATGGTCCATGATGCCGCTGTTCAGATAAGCGCGGACCAGCCAGATTACTCCAGCGTCATTGATGCGTTTCCGTAGGCGGTCGATCAGGATGTCGTGGTTGACCCGGTCGAAGAACTTCGACAGGTCCACGTCCACTACGATCCGTCGTCCCGACTGGACATACGCCCGAGCGGCAAGTACCGCATCCTGCGCACGCCGACCGGGACGAAAACCGTAGCTGTGCTCGCTGAAAGTGGGGTCAAGAATCGGTTGCAGCACCTGGAGCAGTGCTTGCTGGATCAGCCGATCCGTCACCGTCGGGATGCCGAGCTCACGCTCGCCACCGTCGGGCTTCGGGATCGTCACCCTTCGTACCGGGCGGGGCCGGTACGTCCCTGCCAGCAGTTGTTCGCGTATTTCCGGCCAGGCGACGGCCAGATAGCGCGAGGTTTCGTCAATGTCCCGACCATCCACCCCGGCTGCGCCCTTGTTGGCACGCACACGCTTGAACGCCTGCAGCAGATTTTCCCTTCTCAGCGCTGCTTGCAGCAGCGCCGATCCTGCGTTTCCTGACACATGTCGCGGACCACAGGCTTCGTCGCTGGAAGTTGCAGCCAAGGCTTCACCCTGACCTACGGCCTCCCGCCCCGCTGACGCGGGCATCTGACGCATTGCCTGTTGTATCGACATGCCGGAAAAAA